>CAMARK010000074.1 GCA_945860205.1 Reyranella massiliensis 521
TGAAGGCACGCGAGGAAGCGGCCGCGAAGGAACCCAGAGGTGCGGCGGCAGCGTCGCGCACCAGCACCAAGGTCGTGGTCCAGCTCGATCAGATTCTGGTGAAGCGCGGCACGGTCGGCTACCTCAACGGCCGGCTGGAGCTTGTGGGCGAGCGCATCGCTTCGGCCGACATGACACTGGGTGGGGGTAAGGGATCGACCTTCCGCATCACCCCCTCGGGTACGAACCGCACTCTGTTCTTCTATGTCGCCGACTTCGGGCAGTTGCTGAAGGATGCTGGCTGGATCGACGGCCTGGTTGGCGGATATCTCCACGTCGAGGGCCGATTCAACGACGCCTTGGCCGATCCGCCGCTCGACGGCACGCTCAAGATGGGTCCGTATCGTCTCCAGGTCGTCAAGCAGCGGCCCGACGTTGGCACATTGAATGCCGCGATCGAGGGCTTGGGTCGTGCCGGCGACGCCACCCAGCAGTTCGACGGGCTGGAAGCCAAGATCAACAAGATCGCCGACCGCATCGACGTGAGGAATGGCCGGACCAGCGGACGCTCAATCGGCCTCACGACCCAGGGTTGGCTCGATCTCGCCCACGAGACGGCACAGTTGCGCGGCGTGGTGGTGCCGGCCTTCGCCCTCAACAATCTTCTGTCCAACGTGCCGCTGCTCGGGCCACTGCTCACCGGCGGCAAGGACGGTGGCCTGTTCGCGATCTCCTACAGTCTCGAAGGGCCGTTCGACGACCTCAAGAGCAACGTCAGCATGATGTCGGCGGTGACGCCGGGCGTGCTGCGCGAAATCTTCAACGCGCCGCCCGACAGCAACACGCCGTCGCCGCCGACCCCGGAAATGAACCGCGCGCCCTAGACGGCGCGCATCAGCACATGCCGCTTGCGGCCGGCCGACAGCTTCAGCGTGCCCGAGCCGTCGAGGTCGCCTTCGCTGACCATCGCGGCGTCGCCGGCAATCGGCTTGTCGTTGAGACGCGCACCGCCGCCTTTGATCAGCTTGCGCGCCTCGGTGCGGCTTTCGACCAGGCCCGCCTCATGCAGCAGTTCGAAGGCTGGGATGCCCGCCGACAGGCGCGCGCGCGGCACGTCGACCGTCGGCAGGGAGTCGGCCTTGGTGCCTTCCTCGAAGGTACGGCGGGCAGTGTCCGCGGCAAGTTCGGCCGCCGCCTGGCCGTGCGCGAGACGCGTCACTTCGGTCGCGAGAATCTTCTTCGCCTCGTTGACGTCCTGGCCCTTCAGCGCCTCAAGCCGCGCGATCTCGGGCAGCGGCAGCTCCGTGAAGAGCTTGAGGAAGCGGCCGACATCGGCGTCCTCGGTGTTGCGCCAGTATTGCCAGAAGTCGTAGGCCGACACGCGTTCGGCGTTCAGCCACACCGCGCCGGCCATCGTCTTGCCCATCTTCGCGCCGGACGAGGTGGCGATGAGCGGTGTCGTCAACGCGAACAGTTCGGCGCTCTCCATCCGGCGGCCAAGGTCGGCGCCCATGATGATATTGCCCCATTGGTCGGAGCCACCCATCTGCACGATGCAGTTGTGACGCTTGTACAATTCCACGAAATCGTAGGACTGCAGGATCATGTAGTTGAACTCGAGGAAGGTAAGCGGCTGGTCGCGTTCCAGCCGCAGCTTCACCGAGTCCATGGTCAACATGCGGTTGACCGAGAAATGCCGGCCGACATCGCGCAGCAGCGGAATGTAGAGCAGACCGTCCAGCCAGTCGGCGTTGTTGACCATGACCGCGTCGGTTGGTCCGGCACCGAATGTCAGATATTTCGAGAAGACGCTCCTGATGCCCAGCATGTTGACGTCGATCTGCTCGTCGGTGAGCAAGGGGCGGGCATCGTCGCGAAAAGAGGGGTCGCCGATCTTGGTCGTGCCGCCGCCCATCAGCGCAATCACTTTGTGGCCGGTCTTCTGCCACCAGCGCAGCATCATGATCTGCAGCAAGGACCCGACGTGCAAAGAATCGGCGGTGCAGTCGAAACCGATGTAGGCCGTTCGGGTGCCGCTCGACAGCATCTGGTCCAGCCGTGTCGCGTCGCTGCACTGGTGCACCATGCCGCGCTCGTGCACGACACGCATGAAATCCGACTTGAAACCCGTCATCTCGTCGCTCGACTCGCATTGTCCGTGAAGGGGCCGGGGTGTAACACATTCCCGCCATGCCTTCATCTCCCCTGCGCGCCCTTGGCCTGATGAGCGGCACCTCGGTCGACGGCGTCGACGTGGCGCTGATCGAGACGGACGGCGAGCGCATCGCCTCCCTCGGCCCGTGCCTCACCGTGCCCTATGCCGACGATGTGCGGCGTCTGATTCGCGCGGCCTTCGGCGCCGAGCTTCCCTCCGACGTTACCCGCGCCGCGGAGCGGGCCGTGACGGAGGCGCACGCGGTGGCCGTGCAGCGCTGGTCGGTTGAACAGGGCATCGCGCTTTCGAACATCGACCTCGTGGGTTTTCACGGCCAGACGATCACGCATCGGCCGGAGAGGCGCTTCACCTGGCAGATCGGCAACGGTGCGGCGCTGGCACGCTCATTGGGTGTGCGCGTGGTCAACGACCTGCGCGGCGCCGACGTGGCAGCGGGCGGGCAGGGGGCACCGCTGGTGCCGGTCTATCATGCCGCCCTCGCGGCGGACCTGCCGCGACCGCTCGCCGTGGTGAATGTCGGCGGAGTGGCCAATGTGACGTGGGTTGGCGCCGACGAGTCGCTCCTGGCGTTCGACACCGGTCCGGGCAACGGCCCGATCGACGACTGGTGCATGCGCCGTGCCGGCCAGCGCTACGACAAGGACGGCGTGCTGGCCGCGACAGGCAACGTCGACCGCACGCGGCTGGAGCATTTCAGCGAGCATCGCTTCTTTGCGCGCATTCCACCCAAGTCACTCGACCGCGGCGACTTCAGCGATGCCTGGGCGGAAGGGCTGGGGGCCGCCGATGGCGCCGCCACGCTGACCGCCGGCACGGCGCGCGCGTTGGCCCTCGCGGCCCGGCATTTCCCCGCGCCCGTGGTGCAATGGGTGATCTGCGGCGGTGGCGCGCGCAACCCGACCCTGTTGCGGGCGATCGCCGAGGAGACGCGCGGCAAGGTCGTGACCGCGGCCGATCTCGGTTGGGACGGCGATGGGTTGGAGGCGCAGGCTTTCGGGTTTCTGGCGGTGCGCTCGCTGCGCGGCCTGCCGCTCACCTTTCCGACGACGACGGGTGCGCCGCAGCCACTTACCGGCGGCACACTGCATCTGCCGTAGGCTTTAAGGTTCCTTGTTGCTCGTCGCGCGGCCCGGCGGCGTGAGCAGGCTCTTGGCGACGTACTTGTCGACATCGACCGCGAGCTTGTCGAGCGAGTCGTGGAAGAAGTGGTTGGCGCCCTTCACGGTGCGCGACTCGACGGTGATGCCCTTCTGCAGCGACAGCCGCGCCACCAGCTTCTGAATGTCGGCCAGTGGCACGACCTCGTCCTTTTCCGCGCCCACGATCAGGCCGGAGGCGGGGCAGGGTGCGAGGAAGGTGAAATCGTAGGAGTTGGCCGGCGGCGACACCGAGATGAAGCAGTCGATCTCGGGACGGCGCATCAGCAGCTGCATGCCGATCCAGGCGCCGAACGAGTAGCCGGCGATCCAGCAAGATTTGGCGTCGGCGTTCATGCTCTGCAGCCAGTCCAGGGCGGCAGCGGCGTCACTCAATTCGCCCATGCCGTTGTCGAAACGACCCTGGCTGCGGCCGACACCGCGGGTATTGAAGCGCAGGACGGAAAAGCCCCGGTTCACGAAGACGTGGAACAGCGAAAAGACGACCTTGTGGTTCATCGTTCCGCCGTACTGCGGGTGGGGATGCAGGATTAGTGCAATCGGGGCGTGCTCTTCCTTGCTCTGGTGATAGCGGCCCTCAAGGCGACCCTCGGGTCCGGTAAACATCACATCAGGCATGGAGGCTCCGGTTAATCGCCCATTTGACCCCTCCGAAGGGGCAAAAGACGCGCTGTCTTATAGGGGAATCTTGATACTTGACCAAACTACTCGGATTAACTAAGTCCTACCCGGCGAGTTGGTTTTTCCCCAGTTCCCGTGTTGGGGGTTGGAATATCTTAGTAATGCCTTGGTTTTCAAGACCTTTAGGCATTCGGTAACGACGACCGGCAGGCGCCGGTACGAGGAGGATGCTGTGAAGCTCAGCACCAAAGGACGTTACGCCGTCATGGCAATGGTCGATTTGGCCCGTCACGCCCAGGCCAAACCTGTGTCTTTGTCGGAGATCGCGACCCGTCAGGAAATCTCGCTGTCATATCTGGAGCAGCTTTTTGCCCGGCTGCGGCGCGCCGGCCTGGTGAAGAGCGTGCGCGGTCCCGGCGGTGGTTATCGCCTGGCGCGCGGCTCTGCCGAGACCCGCGTGTCCGAAATCATTCTGGCGGTCGATGAGCCCATCAGCGCCACGCGCTGCACCGAAATGGGGGAAGCGGGCTGCCGGGCGGATCGCAGCAAGTGCCTGACCCACGACCTGTGGGAGGAACTGGGCAACCAGATCCATGCCTTCCTGAGTTCGGTGACCTTGCTCGACGTGCTGGATCGCAAGATCAGCACCCGGCTGGTCGAAGCACCGAGCCCGGCCGCCAAGTCCGATACGATGGCCGCTGCGAGCTAAGGCCGTCTCCATGTCCGCGTTCGCGTATCTCGACCACAACGCCACCAGCCCGCTGCGGCCGGCGGCGTTCGACGCCATGGTCGAGGCGCTGCAGGCCGGCGGCAATCCGTCGTCTGTGCATCGGTCCGGTCGAACGGCACGCGCGCGCGTCGATGCCGCGCGCCGGCAGGTGGCGACGCTGATCGGTGCGCGGCCGACCGAGGTCGTCTTCACCTCGGGCGGCACGGAAGCCAACAATTCGGCCCTCGTCGGGGCAGGCCGCAAGCGCGTGCTGGTCTCGGCCGTCGAGCATGACAGCGTGCTGAAGGCAGCCCGCGGCATGGAAATCATGCCGGTCGATGGCAACGGCATCATCGACCTTGGCGTTCTTGAGAAGAGTCTGGCGGGGTCCGCCGAACCCGCTTTGGTGTCGGTGATGTTCGCCAACAACGAGACAGGTGTGCTGCAGCCGATCGCCGATGTGGTGCGCGTGGCGCATGCCGCCGGCGCGCTGGTGCATTGCGACGCCGTGCAGGGCGCGGGCAAGGTGCCCGTCGATTTGCGCGGCCTCGGCGTCGATTACCTCAGCCTGTCGGCCCACAAGCTGGGTGGCCCGGCTGGCGTTGGCGCGTTGGCCGTGCGCAATGGCGCTCCCTTCGTGCCGGATCGTCTCGGCGGCGGCCAGGAATCCAATCGTCGCGCCGGGACGGAAAACCTGGCTGGGATTTCGGGCTTCGGTGCCGCGGCGAGCGAAGCGAACAGCGGATTGGCGACGACGGAATGGCGCAATCGGCTGGAGACGGCGCTGCTCGAGATCGCACCGGCGGCCCGTGTCCATGGCGCGGGCGCCGATCGTTTGCCCAATACAACCTGCATTTCGATGCCGGGCGTGCAGGCGGAAACCCAGGTCATGGCCTTGGATCTGGCCGGCATTTGCGTGTCGGCAGGTGCAGCCTGCTCTTCGGGCAAGGTGACACGTTCGGCGGTATTACTGGCCATGGGCGTGGAACCTTCTGAAGCCGAGACGGCGCTTAGAATCAGCTTCGGCTGGAATACCGTTTCGGAGGATATCGAACGCTTGATTGCCGCGTGGCGGGACCTATATATCCGAGTGGGACACTCGGGTATTGCCCAAGCCCGTGCGGCCTAGGATTTTCAAGGGGTTAGCATGACCGCCATTGCCCAGATCCGGCGCAACGACCAGCCGATCTACCTCGACTACCAGGCCACGACGCCGATGGACCCGCGCGTCCTGGAAGCGATGATGCCTTACTTCACCTACAAGTTCGGCAATCCCGGATCGCGCAGCCACAGCTACGGCTGGGAAGCCGAGGAAGGCGTCGAGAAGGCGCGTGGCCAGGTCGCCAAACTGATCGGCGCCGACGAGAAGGAAGTGATCTTCACCTCGGGCGCCACCGAGTCGAACAATCTCGCGATCAGGGGCGTCGCAGAGTTCTACAAGGACCGGCGCAACCACATCGTCACCACGGTCACAGAGCACAAGTGCGTCCTCGACACCTGCCGCCACCTCGAGCAGCAGGGCTTCGACGTCACCTATCTGCCGGTGAAGAAGGACGGGCTCGTCGACCTCGAGGAATTGCGTGCGGCCGTCACCGACAAGACGGTCCTCGTCTCGATCATGGCCGTGAACAACGAGATCGGCGTCATCCAGCCATTGGCTGAGATCGGCAAGATCTGCCGCGAGAAGGGTGCCTTCTTTCACACCGACGCAGCCCAGGCCGCCGGCAAGATCGCGCTCGACGTCGAGGCGATGAACATCGACCTCATGAGCATCTCCGGCCACAAGATCTACGGCCCCAAGGGAATCGGCGCGCTTTACGTCCGTCGCAAGCCACGCGTGCGGCTGGTCGCGATGATCGTGGGTGGCGGTCAGGAGCGCGGTTTCCGCTCGGGTACGCTGCCGACGCCGCTCTGCGTCGGTCTTGGCGAAGCCGCCGAGATCTGCATGAAGGAAATGGACGGGGAGGCCGTGCGCCTCACCAAGCTGCGCGACCGCATGCTGAAGGGGCTGAACGCCAAGCTGGCGGAGATCTACGTCAACGGCGACCTCGAACAGCGCATTCCCGGCAACCTCAACATCAGCTTTGCCCATGTCGAAGGCGAGTCGCTGATGATGGGCATCAAGAACCTGTCGGTGTCTTCAGGCTCGGCCTGCACCTCGGCCTCGCTCGAGCCCAGCTACGTGCTGCGCGCGCTCGGCGTCGAAGAGGAGATGGCGCACACATCGCTGCGGATCGGTCTCGGCCGGTTCACGACCGAGCATGAGGTCGACACCGCCGTCGAAGAGCTGGTGCACCACGTAACCAAGCTGCGCGAAATGAGCCCGCTCTGGGAAATGTCCCAAGAGGGAATCGACATCAAGTCCATCGAATGGGCCGCCCACTAGCTATTAGCCACTGGGCCCGTCGAAGGTTTGACGTAAGATTTTGAGGAGAGTGTCATGGCATACAGCGAAAAGCTGCTCGACCACTACGAGAACCCCCGCAACATCGGCTCGCTCGACAAGAATGCCGAGGATGTCGGCACCGGTCTGGTCGGTGCGCCGGCCTGCGGCGACGTCATGAAGTTGCAGATCAAGGTCGGCGCCGACGGGCTGATCGAGGATGCCAAGTTCAAGACCTTCGGCTGCGGCTCGGCGATCGCGTCCAGCTCGCTCGTCACCGAGTGGGTCAAGGGCAAGACCATCGACGAGGCCGAGACGATCAAGAACACCGATATCGCGCGCCATCTGGCGTTGCCGCCGGTGAAGATCCATTGCTCGGTGCTGGCCGAGGACGCGATCAAGGCGGCGATCGCCGACTATCGCGCCAAGGCCGGCAAGAAGGACGAACCCCAGGAAGCTGCCAAGTAGGCAGCCCCAAGTAGATAGTCGAAGATTTCGGAGCAGAGCGTCATGAGCACGACCGAAACGTCCCCGCCCGCCGTCGCCGCGGCGACACCGGCTCCCGCACCCGCCGCGCCGCGCGTCCGCCGGCCGCGTCCGCAGGTGATGTCGGTCACGCCGGCTGCCGCCGAGCGCGTCAAGGCGCTGATCGACGGCCGCGGCAAACCGACCGCCGGGATCCGCATCGGCGTGCGCACGAAGGGCTGTTCGGGGATGAGCTACACGCTCGAGTTCGCCGATGCCCAGCAGCCGATGGACGAGGTCGTGGAAACCGGCGGCGTGAAGCTGTTGATCGATCCCAAGGCCTCGCTGTTCCTGATCGGCACCGAGATGGATTATGTCGAGGAGAAGCTGAAGTCGGGTTTCGTGTTCACGAATCCGAACGAGAAGGGCCGCTGCGGCTGCGGCGAATCCTTCCACGTCTGAATTAGAGCCATGGATCACTTTGCGCGGCTGGGATTGCCGGCGGCGCTCGAACTGGAGCCCGCGACGCTCGACCGGGTCTATTTCGCGGCCCAACGGCAATGGCATCCGGATCGCTTCGTCGCCCGCCCGCCCGAAGAGCGGGCACGCGCGTCGACCGAAGCGGCAGGACTGAACGACGCCTATCGCATCCTGAAGGATCCGCTGTCGCGGGCTCTCTATCTTGCCGAACTGAACGGCGTCGAACTGCCGGGCGACGGCAAGACCATCGACGATCCCGACCTCCTGATGGAGGCCCTGGAAGCCCGCGAGGCGCTGCACGAGGCGGCCACGCCTGAAGCGGTCGATGCATTGGCAGCACTTGCGCGGCAGGACGTGCAGCAGGCGCTAAACGGTCTCGGGACTTTGTTCTTGCGCCATGACAACGCCGCCATCAGAAAGGCGCTCCTTCGCCTGCGCTACCTCGACAAGTTCGCCGAGGAGGCGCGCGCCAGGCGCACAAATCTGCAACGAGTGAAGGCATGAGTCTGCTGGAAATCCACGAGCCGGGTGAAACGCCGCTGCCGCATGCCGGCGAAGCGTCGCTTGCCGTCGGCATCGATCTCGGCACGACCAACTCGGTGGTCGCCATCGCGCGCGAGGGCGTGCCGGCGGCCCTGCATGACGAGACCGGCAAGGCGCTGGTGCCCTCGATCGTGGCCTATCCCGATGCTGGCGGCGTGCTGGTGGGTGAAGAGGCGCGTCTCTTGATGGCGCGCGAGCCGCGCAATGCCGTGGCCTCGATCAAGCGCCTGATGGGCCGGGGCGCGGCCGATCTTCATACAGTGGCCGGCGTCCTGCCCTATGAGATCGAGCCGGGCAGCGGCCAGACCGACATGGTGAAATTGCGGATCGGCGGCAAGGCACGCTCGCCGGTCGAGATTTCCGCCGAGATCCTGAAATCCTTGCGCGCCCGCGCCGAAGCCGCGCTCGACAAGCCGGTCGAGCGCGCGGTGATCACCGTGCCTGCTTACTTTGACGATGCCGCCCGCACCGCCACCCGCGATGCCGCGCGGGTCGCCGGCCTCGAAGTGCTGCGCCTCGTCAACGAGCCGACGGCGGCGGCGCTGGCCTATGGTCTCGATAAGGGCTCGGAAGGTCTCTACGCGGTCTACGACCTCGGCGGCGGCACTTTCGACTTCTCCCTGCTGCGGCTGGAGAAGGGCGTGTTCCAGGTCCTGGCAACCGGCGGCGACGCGGCTCTTGGAGGCGACGATTTCGACCGCGCCATCGCCGAGCGCATGCTGGCCGAACGAAAGCGCGACGGGCTTGCCGATCAGGTCGACGAGGCCGCGGTCAAGACGGCACTCACGCTTGCACGGCAGATGAAAGAGCAGCTCTCGGATCGCGACCAGACATCGGGCCGCCTCGAAATCGCCGGCATGCCGTCCTTCCATGCGCTCGCGCGTGCCGAATTCGAAGCCATGATCGAGGCCTCCGTCGCGCGGACGCTCGATATCGCGGCCAACGTGCTGACCGATGCCGGCATGTCCGTGTCCGACGTGCAGGGCGTGGTGCTGGTCGGTGGCTCGACCCGCCTGCCGCTGGTGCGGATGGAAGTGGCCGGCATGATCGGCAAGCCGGCATTGACCGACATCGATCCCGACGAAGTCGTGGCGCTAGGCGCCGCACTCCAGGCCGAGGCACTGACCGGCGGGGGCGACACGCTGCTGCTCGACGTCACGCCGCTGTCGCTGGGATTGGAAACCATGGGCGGCATCGTCGAGAAGGTCGTGCCGCGCAACACGCCGATCCCAGTCCAGCTGGCGCAGGACTTCACCACCTACCAGGACGGCCAGACGGCCATGGCGATCCACGTGGTGCAGGGCGAACGCGAGATGGTGGCCGACTGCCGCAGCCTGGCGCGCTTCGAACTCTCGGGCATTCCGCCGATGACGGCAGGTGCTGCGCGGATTCGCGTCTCCTTCGCCGTCGACGCCGACGGACTTCTCGCGGTCTCGGCTGAGGAACGCACGACCGGCGTGGCGCAGCGTATCGAGGTCAAGCCGTCTTACGGGCTCAGCCATGAGGATATGGCCGACATGCTCTACGACAGTCTCGACAATGCCGAGACCGATATGATGCAACGGCTCCTTGCCGAAGCGCGGGTCGAGGCGCGGCGCAACCTGCTGGCGCTCGACGCCGCGCTCGCCAAGGACGGTGCGCTGCTCACGATCGAGGAGCGTGCCGCCGTCGACGAGGGCCGAGCCCGTGTCGAAGCGGCAATCGCCGGCGACGACCGCGACGCCATCAATGCCGCAGCCGAAGCGCTGGAGGCTTTGTCCAAGCCCTTCGCCGAGCGGCGCATGGACCGCGGCATTCGCGAGGCACTGGCGGGCCTGTCGGTCGGCGATCTGGAAAGCAGAGTTGGGGAGTAGCGGAGCACTTTATGCCGAAATTGACGTTCATCCTCAAAGACGGGTCGCGCAAGGAAGTCGATGCGCCGATCGGCCTGTCGGTGCTCGAGATCGCCCACCGCAATCACATCGAAATCGAGGGGGCGTGCGAGGGCTCTCTCGCCTGCTCGACCTGCCATGTCGTCGTCGAGAAGGAATGGTTCGAGAAGCTGGCGCCGGCTAGCGAGGACGAGGAGGACATGCTCGACCTCGCCTTCGGCCTGACCCATACCTCGCGCCTGGGTTGCCAGATCCTGATGAGCGAGGCGCTGGACGGGCTGGTGGTGCGCCTGCCGGCGGCGACCCGCAACATGATGGTCGACAAGTAGGAGAGGCTGATGGCGCGCAAGCTGCGCTGGACCGACGTTCACGATATCGCGATAGAGCTCGAGGAACGCCATGCTGACATCGACAACGTCAACCTGCGGTTTACCGACCTGCATCGCTGGGTGATGGAACTGCCTGGGTTTGAGGACGATCCCAACCGTTCCAACGAGAAGATCCTGGAGGCCATCCAGGCCGCCTGGATCGAGGAACGCGACTAGCCGCACGCCGTAATTTGGTCGAAAATACCGGCGAATAGGGCTCTTCGGGAGGCCGTCATGATCGGGAAGTGGGTGCGTCTTACGCTGCTGCCGCTGGCGCTGGCAGCCGGGCTGGCCGCCTGCGAGTCCGGCGGGGTTCAACCGGGCATCGTCAATACCTCCGCCGCCGGACCGGCGGCATCCAGTGGTTCTACTGTCATGCCGGGCGGCCAGGGGCGGGTGGTATCGATCCGTGAAGTCGGCATCAGGGGCCAGGGCGGCGGCTCGGGAAATGGCGCCCTGATGGGCGGCATGATTGGCGCGGCGGGCGGTGGCCTCCTCGGCGGCATCACCAGCAATTCAGTCGGCGGCGGCCTGGTCGGCGCGCTTCTCGGCGCCGTCGGCGGCGCTATCGCCGGCAGCATCATGGATGGCCAGCGCGGCAGCGGCCGTGGCATCGAGGTGGTGGTCCAGCGCGACGACGGCCAGAAGGTCACCGTTGCCCAGCGTGACGACGGCGATGTGCAGCTCGGCGACCGTGTCCAGATCGTGCAGGACCGGCAGGGCGTGGCCAAGGTCGTCCGCGACGGGTCGCGGAACCCCGACTGAGGCTCGGCGTTTCTTTTTACCTAGGTTTTGTTCGAGAGAGGGATTTTCGCGATGTTCGGCAAGCGGCTTTTGAGCCTTCTGTTACCGGTAGCCTTGGCCGCCAGCGTCGGCGCCTGCACCGGCAGCAGCGGCGCGATGCAGCCCGGTGTGGTCAATACCTCGGCACAGGGCAGCTATCGCGGTGAAACCGGCCGGGTGATGGCCATCCGTGAAGTGCCGGTTCGCGGCGGCAGCGGCTCTGGCGTGAGCGACGGCACCCTGATCGGCGGTGGCTTGGGTGCTGCAGGCGGCGCGGCTATCGGCGCCGCCACCACGAACTCGGTGGGCGGCGCGCTGGTCGGCGGACTCCTGGGCGCCGTTGGCGGTGCCATTGCCGGCACGGCCGTCGATCGCGGCAGTTCAAGGCGCGGCATCGAGGTGACGGTTCAGAAGGACGACGGGCAGCAGGTGAAGGTCGCTCAGTACGACGATGGCGACGTCCAGATGGGCGATCGTGTCCAGATCGTCTACAACAACAGCGGCGTCGCCAAGGCGGTCCGCGACACCACCCCGCGACGCGACTAGCTGGCGGGCCCCGCTGGCGGGACTGGGGGGCGGCGCCTATATAGGCCCCATCATGGCCCGGAATTCCCTCGATATCGACAAGGCGCCCGGCGACACCCGTGTGGTGGTCGCGATTTCGGGCGGCGTCGATTCGTCGGTCACGGCAGCGCTCCTGAAGGAGCAGGGTTACGACGTTGTCGGTGTAACCCTGCAACTCTACGACCACGGCATCGCTAATGGCAAGAAGGGCGCCTGCTGCGCCGGCCAGGACATCCAAGATGCCCGCCAGGTCGCCGAGCGCCTCGCCATCCCGCATTACGTGCTCGACTACGAAAGCCGCTTCCGTACGGAAGTGATGGACTCCTTCGCTGACGCCTACGTGCGCGGAGAAACGCCGGTGCCCTGCATCGCCTGCAACCGCACCGTGAAGTTCCGCGACCTGCTCAAGACCGCGCGCGAGCTTGGCGCCGAGGCGCTGGCGACCGGCCACTATGTCCAGCGCCTGCGAGGCGAGGCGGGAGCGGAGCTGCATCGCGGTGCCGATCCGGCGCGCGACCAGAGCTACTTCCTGTTCGGCACGACGCAGGAGCAGCTCGACTATTTGCGCTTTCCGCTCGGCCATCTGCCCAAGAGCGAGACGCGGGCTCTGGCCGAGCGCTTCGACCTGCCGGTGGCCGAGAAGCCCGACAGCCAGGACATCTGCTTTGTGCCGGGCGGCGACTATGCCGCTGTCGTGCAGAAGCTCCGGCCCGAGGCGGTCGAACCCGGCGAGATCGTCGACCTGCAGGGCCGCGTGGTCGGCCGCCACGACGGCATCGTGCATTTCACCGTGGGCCAGCGCCGTGGCTTGGCGCTGGGCGACCGCGACGGCACCGACAACGACCGGCTTTACGTCGTGCGACTCGATCCCGAAGCACGTCGCGTCGTCGTGGGCCCGCGCACGGCGCTCGGCCGGACGGAGATGGCTCTCTACGACCTGAACTGGATCGGTCCGGTATTCGAGGGGGCCCTGCCCGTGCAGGTGCGGCTGCGCTCCAGCCAGGCGCTGCGCACGGCCGAGATCGAGCTATCTGGCGAGGGAGCCCAGGTCCGCTTCGTCGAGCCCGAGATCGGGGTGTCGCCTGGTCAGGCCTGCGTGGTCTACGACGCCGCGACCGGCAGTCGCGTCCTGGGCGGCGGCTTCATAAGGCGCTTTTCTTGACAGGTCCCGGCCCCGCCGCTTAATAGCGCGCACCCATGGCTGGGTAGCTCAGCTGGTTAGAGCACGGCACTCATAATGCCGGGGTCGGCGGTTCAAGTCCGCCCCCAGCTACCAAATTTCGGCCCCCGGTCGTCCTCGACCGGGGGCCTTTATTTTGGGGGCCATCTTCGCCACCTTAGGACCATGGCCAACGGACATTCCCACCAGACCGACGTCGTCATTGTAGGCGCGGGGCCTGTGGGCCTGTTCGCCGTGTTCGAGTGCGGCATGGTCCGGCTCAACTGTCACGTCGTCGACGTGCTCGACGACGCCGGCGGCCAGTGCACGGCGCTCTATCCGGAAAAACCGATCTACGACATCCCGGGCTTTCCCCGCATCGAGGCCGCCGAGCTGGTGGTCCGCCTGAAGGCCCAGGCTGCTCCCTTTCGGCCCGTCTACCATCTCGGCGAGCAGGTCCAGGCGCTCGACGCGCTGAGCGGCGGCTTCTGGCGGGTGACCACCTCCAAAGGCACGGTCCTGCAGGCGCGTGCCGTCATCATCGCCGCCGGCGTCGGCGCCTTCGGCCCCAATCGGCCGCCGCTCGAAGGCATCGAGGCCTACGAAGGCAAGAGCGTCTTCTATTATGTCACGCAGCGCGAGACCTTCCGCGGCAAGCGCGTGGTGATCGCGGGCGGCGGCGACACTGCCGTCGATTGGGCGATCTCGCTGGCCGAGGTCGCCTCGCGCGTGTCGGTGATCCATCGCCGCGACAAGTTTCGCGCCGCACCTGAGAGCGAGGCCCGGCTAAAAGCGCTGGCCAAGGCGGGCAAGATCGATCTCGTCGTACCGTACCAGCTCCATGGACTGGAAGGCAGCGGCGGCCAGTTGAAGGCCGTCACGGTTGCGACGCTCGACGGCGCCACCAAGCGAATCGACGCCGACATGCTGCTGCCGTTCTTCGGCCTCTCGATGTCGCTGGGGCCGATCGCCGACTGGAGCCTCGCGCTCGAGCACAACCAGATCGCGGTCGAGCCGTCGACCGCCGGCACCAGCAAGCCCGGCATCTTCGCCATTGGCGACGTCGTCACCTATCCCGGCAAGCTGAAGCTGATCCTCACCGGCTTCTCGGAGGCCGCCATCGCGGCGCGCTCGGCCTATGCGCTGGTCCATCCCGAGACGCCGCTGCACTTCGAATATTCGACGACCGCCGGCGTGCCCGACGCCTGATATCAGGCGCCTGACGATCAGGTCACCGGCCGCGACTGGGGCAGGCGCTCGCGTGTGCCATAGACCGGCGGCGCGAGTTGATCGGCGGAGCGGCCCGCCCAGTCGCGTTGGCTCACAGTTTTCAGGCGCTTGCGCTGACCTTCGATCAGGCCTGCGGTTGCTGCCTCGACATCGACGGTCAGCACCTTGCCGTCGCGTACCACCTGGGTGCCGTCGACATAGACATGGCGGATGGCGCGATCGCTTGCCGAGTAGATCAGGCTGCGCACCGGCTCGTGCGCGGGTTGCATGTAGGGATGTCCCATGTCGACCAGGGAGAAGTCGGCCTTGCAGCCTGGCGCCAGTCGTCCGAGGTCGGGCCGGCGCAGGATCGCGGCGCCCCCGACGGTGGCCGCTTCGAAGGCATGCCGCGTCGTGCCCATCTTGTAGTTGCCGGTCAGAACGCGTGCGACGTAGCAGGCGAGCCGGATCTCATCGACCATGTTGTGGGGGAAAGTATCGGTGCCGATGCCGACCGGGATGCCGGCGTTCATGTAGCGACCGATGGTATTGAGCGCCATGCCGCGGCGCGCGAAGACGGTGGGGCAGTGCGCCACCGCCGCGCCCGAGACCCTCAGAATCTCGAAGTCGCGGCCGTGCGGATAGTGAATCTGCGGATGGTCGCTGAGGAAGATTCCGTGGCCTATCACCAGATCGGGACCGAGCACGCCAATGGCATCGAGCCATTCGATCGGCGTCTTGCCGTAGCGATGGAGGATTTCGTGGAATTCGACGACGGCCTGGCAAGCATGCGTCTGCATCGGAACGCCGCGCTTGCGGGCCTCCTGCAAAGCCTCCCTGAAGTAGCCCTCACGGCAGGTGTCGATCTGCGAGGGGCAGACCATGCCAGACAGGCGCCCGCTCGGATGCTTCATCGCCGCGTCGATGGTCTGCATCGCGGTCTCGAACGCCTTGGCGCCGGCCTTTTCGTCCCAGGCATATTCGACTGTGTGGCCGTTCTTGGTGAACCAGTAGCCCTGGCGCATCATCGGGGCGACGACGGCGCGGATGCCGGATGCGGCGAGGTCATCAAGCCAGCCCGGGCGGCTGACCGAAAGGTCGGTGATGGTGGTAACACCGCTTTTGAGAAGCTCCGATAACGCCACCTGGGTCGAGGGGCCGGCATCCTCGGCATCGAGACCGAACACCGGCAGATATTCGTAGAGCGAACTTTGGCCGAGCTTGTCGCTGCCGACCTCCTCGGTAAGGCCTTTGTTGGCAGGCTCGGAGAAGGGATGGCTGTGGACGTTGACGAAGCCTGGAATGGCCATGAAACCGGCGCCAGCGATTTCGGCGTCGGCGAGGCCTGCAAAATCCGGGCCGACATGGACGATCTCGTTGCCCTTGATCACGAGATCCGCGTTCTCGAGATAAACGTGCCGCTGTTCGGATTCGTCCCAAGCTACAGCGAAATCGAGACCCCGGAACCGTGTGGTCTTTGTGCTCATCTTTTCTTCCCTTCGCCGGTGAGACTGGCATGATCCGGGGATGACCAGCAAACTCACCGAAGCCGCCAAAGGCGTCTACATCATTGCCGCCACCCCGTTCACCGACGAGGGGGCGCTCGACCTGCAAAGCGTCGACACGCTCACCGACTTCTATCTGCGCTGCGGCGTTCACGGCTTCACTCTGCTCGGCATCATGGGCGAGGCGCACAAGCTGACGGCCGACGAATCGATTTCTGTTGTGAACCGCGTCATCGGCCGTGCCGAGGGCCGTCAAGTGATCGTGGGCGTGAGCCATGCCGGCCTCGAGAACGTGCGGCGTCTCGCGCACGAGGCGATGATTGCTGGCGCGTCGGGCGTCATGGTGGCGCCGCCCCAGGGGCTGAAGGGCGACGACGGCGTCTACAACTATTATGCGCAGGTGTGCACCGCGCTCGGCCCCGACATTCCGCTGGTCTACCAGGACTATCCGCAGACCACCGGTGTCTATCTTTCGCCCCAGGTGTTCGAACGCATGGTCGATGACTTCAAGCAGCTCGTCATGCTGAAGCACGAGGACGCGCCGGGGCTGGCCAAGCTGACGCGCATCCGGGAAGGCGAGAAGAAGCCCGGCCGGCGGCGGGTCTCGATCCTGGTCGGCAATGGCGGCATCTACTATCCGCAGGAGATGCGCCGTGGCGCCGATGGCCCGATGACGGGCTTTGCCTGGCCCGAGATGCTGGTGCAGGTCTACGAGCTGTTTGCCGCCGGCAAGGCCGACGAGGCGGAGGATCTGTTCGACATCTACCTCCCTCTCGTGAAGCACGAGGTTCAGCCGGCTGTTGGCCTGGCGCTGCGCAAGGAAGTGCTGTTCAAGCGTGGCGCGATCAAGAGCCCGAAGCAGCGCGCGCCAGGCTCCTCGCTCACCGCCACCGACCATGCCGAGCTCAACGCCTTGACCGCGCGGCTCGACCGCAGGCTTGCCGCTTCAGGCCATGGTCGCAAAGTCGCGGCGGAGTAGAGAATGGCCGGCTACGATCTCGTCATCCGCAACGCTAAAATCGTCACCGAGGACCGCCAGCTTGACGGCGACATCGCCGTCAAGGACGGCGTAGTTGTGGCGCTGGAACCGGCCATCACAGGTAAGGGCAGCCGAGAAATCGACGCTGGCGGCAAGTTCGTGCTGCCGGGCGGCGTCGATAGCCACTGCCACATTGAGCAGAAGTCGGGCTTCGGCATCATGTGTGCCGACGACTTTTATTCCGGCACCGTTTCCGCGGCGTTCGGCGGCACGACGACGGTGATCCCGTTCGCCGCCCAGCATCGCGGCATGTCGCTGCGCCAGGTGGTGAAGGATTACCACGAAGCGGCGACGCCGAAGGCCGTGATCGACTACGCCTTCCATCTGATCGTCACCGATCCCAGCCCGCAGGTGCTGGGGCAGGAGCTGCCGGCGCTGATCAAGGACGGCTACACCTCGTTCAAGATCTACATGACCTACGACGCGATGAAGGTCAGCGACTACCAGATGCTCGACATCCTGGCGCTGGCGCGGCGCGACGGCGCGCTGGTCATGGTCCATGCCGAGAACCACGACATGATCAACTGGCTGGCGCATCACCTGGTCGACCAGGGCCATGTCGCGCCCAAGTTCCATGCCATTGCCCATGCGCGCATCGCCGAGGCGGAGGCGACCAACCGCGCGATCTCACTGGCGCGGCTGGTCGATGCGCCGCTGCTGCTTGTGCACATGTCGGAGATCGAGGCGATCGAGACGCTGCGGGAGGCCCAGAAGAAGGGACTGAAGATCTTCGGCGAGACCTGCCCGCAATATATCGCGCTGACCGCCGACGACATGGAAAAGCCCGGCGTCGAGGGCGCGATGTGGTGTTGCAGCCCGCCGCCACGCGATTCCGAGGCGCAGGAGGCTGTGTGGGCAGCGCTCAAGGATGGCACCTTCCAGACCTTCTCGTCGGATCACGCGCCCTATCAGTTCAACGCCGGCGGCAAGATCCCCAAGGGTGACAAGACCACCTTCAAGGAAATGGCCAACGGCGTGCCGGGGCTTGAAGTGCGCATGCCGCTGCTCTTCTCCGAGGGCGTGCAGAAGGGTCGTATCACCCTGCAGCAGTTCGTGGCGCTGACGGCGACCAATCATGCCCGACTCTATGGCCTCTATCCGCGCAAGGGCACGATCGCCGTGGGCTCCGACGCCGATTTCGCGATCTGGGATGCCGACAAGGAAGTGACGCTCGATTGGTCGATGCTGCACGACAATGTCGGCTACACGCCCTACGCCGGCCGGCAGATAAAGGGCTGGCCCATCACCGTCGTGAGCCGCGGCCGCGTCGTGGTCGAGGATGGAAAGCTCAATGCCGCGCGCGGCTCGGGCCAGTTCCTGCCCTGCGCTTCGCCCGATTCATCCAAGCCCCTCGGCCAGACCGCGCCTGAATTGCAGGCGATGTCGCGCTTTGGCGCCAAGCCGCTGTTCTAGAGGAGAGAGAACGTGTCCCGTCGTCTAAAGGTGTCCTCCGCTCAGTTGGGCCCGATCAATCTCGCCGACAGTCGGGCCAGCGTGGTCAAACGCATGGTCGAGATGCTGAAGGAAGCCGACAGCCGCGGCTCGAAGTTCGTGGTCTTCCCGGAACTAGCGCTGACGACCTTCTTCCCGCGGTACTGGACGGAAGACCAGGCGGAGGTCGACAAGTACTTCGAGAACCAGATGCCCAGTCCCGAGACGCAGCCGCTGTTCGAGTTGGCGCGTTCCAGGGGCATCGGCTTCTACCTCGGTTATGCCGAGCGCACCGAGGAAGAGGGGGCAACCCACCGATTCAACACTTCGATCCTCGTCGGCCCCGACGGCCGGCTGGTCGGCAAATACCGCAAGGTCCATCTGCCGGGCCACGATGACCATCGGCCAAACGTGCCGTATCAGCATCTCGAGAAAAAATACTTCGAGGTCGGCGACCTCGGCTTCAATGTCTGGAAGATGTTCAAGGACAACGTGATCGTCGGCCAATGCATCTGCAACGATCGCCGCTGGCCCGAGACGTTCCGCGTCATGAGCCTCAAGGGCGCCGAGATGGTTGTGCTGGGCTACAACACGCCGACCGACAACGTCTATGCGCCGCACGAGCCCCCGTATCTGCGCGTGTTCCATCACAATCTCTCGCTCCAGGCCGCGGCCTATCAGAACGGCATCTGGGTCGTGGCGACCGCCAAGGCCGGCAAGGAAGACGGCTACTGGCTGCATGGCGGTTCCGTGATCGTGGCGCCGACCGGCGAGATCGTCGCCAAGGGCACGACCGAGGAGGACGAGGTGATCTCCTACGACTGCGATCTCGCGCTCGGCGAATACATCCGCAACACCACCTTCAATTTCGCCAAGCACCGCCGCCCCGAGCACTACAAGCTGATCAGCGAGCGCGCCGGCGTGAAGGTCGAACCGTCAAACTAGGGAATCCCAAAGTGCAATACGCCGTCTCCGACGTTAACCATCACGACCGCTACAAAATCCTGACGGCCTTCGTGCTGCCGCGCCCGATCGCCTGGGTGACGACCCTGGGGCCGACCGGCATCGTGAATGCCGCGCCCTTCAGTTTCTTCAACGTCTTCGCCGAGGATCCGCCGCTCTGCATGTTCGCCGTCAACAAGCGGCCGGACGGCCGCCTGAAGGACACCTGGCTCAACATCCAGCGCACCGGAGAGTTCGTGGTCAACCTGACCGACGAGCCGCTGGCGCGGGCGATGCACGATTCGAGCGGCGACTTTCCGCCCGACGTCGGCGAGGCGGACTACCTCGGCTTGAAGCTCGCGCCCTCGGTCGACATCAAGCCGCCGCGCCTGGCCGATGCGCCATGGGCGATGGAGTGCAAGACCTGGCAGGTGATCAACGTCAAGGAAGACCGGCAGCTCATCCTGGGCGAGGGACTGCGCTTTCATATCCGCGACGAGCTGTGGGATCCCAAGGCGATGCGCGTCCACATGGACAAGTATCATCCGGTGGGCCGCATGTTCGCCGACCGCTACTGCCGCACCGACGACCGCATGGAATTTCCGGCAGCCCCGGTCGTGAAGGCCGAAGCGGCGGAGTGAGACGCGCCGGAGCGGACTTGTATGCTCGCCTGGGGTGACCACCTTTGAGCAATGATCGCGCGCTCCGTTGAAGGTTGGCCGCGTTGGCTGGCTGCACTGCTGATGGGCCTGCTGTTGGTGCTGGCCCTGCTGATCGCGTCGTGGCTGCTGCGGACCTGTGCAGCGGTCGAACCGTCGGCCAACGTCGTCATGCTCGAAGCGGAGCGACCGCCGCCGCCACCGCCGGGGCCTCCTGATCCCACGCCGATGCTGAAAGCCTCGCTCGACGAGGCCGCGGCCGACAGCAGGAAGCTCGCGGCCGAACTCGCCACGCTGGAGGCGGACATCAAGCGAGCCCTGGCGCAATGCAAGCCGGTTGAGCCGCCCAAGCCGCCGCCGCCAAAGCCGCCACCCGTCGCCCAGGCGCCGCCACCGCCACCACCCTTGCCGGCCGACCGATGGGCGCAGAAAGACCTCACCATGCTCCAGGGCTGCTGGCGGCTGGGGCGGGATACGCGCGGCAGCCTCGACCAAAGCGGCCGGTCGGAAATGTGCGACGTCAAGGCGGGTCGCATCTGCTTTGGAAACAATGGTGGTGGCGAGCGCCAGTCGACCTCCGTTTGCCCGAGCACCGGCACCATCACCTGCACCGCGCCGGTCACGGCCAGGTTCGGCAATGACGCCACGCTCGGCACGACGCAGCCCGCCGTTCGCTGCAATCCGGCAACGGCGCAATGGAATGGCCCGCCCAATAGCATGACCTGCCGCCGCGTCAGTGACACGCTGGCGCTCTGCCGCGACAGGCTCAACTTCGAGTACGAGTTCCGCCGGGAATAGGCCTCAGGCCGACCAGCCGAGCCGCGAGCGACCGATCGCCATGGCGACGGCAGCCTGCGAGGGCTCGACTACGGGCAGGCCGACATGGCGCTGCAGGCGGTCGCGGTAGCGCGCCATGCCGGCGCAACCCATGACCAGCACGTCGGCACCGTCCTCGTCGCGCAGTTCGGCCGCGACCTCGGCCATGCGGGCAAAGGTCGTGGCCTCGTTGGACAGCTCGACGACGCCGAGGCCGATGGCGCGGTCGCCGGCCATGCGATCGGCCACGCCCATCTGCCCGACATAGCGCAGGTGGCGCGGAATGGACTTCTTCAGGATCGAGATCACGCCGAAGCGCTGACCGAGCGTGAGCGCGGTCAGGATGCCGCACTCGGCGATGCCCAGCACAGGCTTGCTGGTGATCTCGCGCGCTGCATGCAGACCGGGGTCGGAGTAGCAGGCAATGACGAAGGCCGAGCAGTCGTTGTCGCGCTTGGTCACCATCTTGCCGATCGGTCCCACGACCTGCTCGACATGGGCCTGGCTCTCGATCCCGGGCGGCCCGTCCTTCAGGGTCACGCACTCGATGACGGGGCCGCCGTTCATGCGCAGCGGCTCCATGGCGGCATCGATGCCCCTGGTGACGGCTTCGGTGGAGTTGGGATTGATGACGAGGATGCGTTCGGAAGACTGGGCCATGCGCCAAAGGATGGCCTCTAAATTGCTATTCAACAATGGCTGATCTAACGTCCGCGCTTGGGGATTTCTTTTGGGAGGATCGACATGATGAAAAGTCGCACTGCCGCGATTGCCGCGGCCATTCTGCTGTGCGCAAGCACGGCGCTCGCGCCGGCTTTCGGTCAGGACAAGCCGCCGCCGCTCAAGACCGGCGTCGACGGCACCTTCGCACCGCACGCCATGCCCAAGCTCGGCGGCGGCATCGAAGGCTTCCAGATCGATCTCTTCACCGAGGTCGCCAAGCGCATGAAGCGCGAGATCACCATCGACGCGGTGAGCTTCTCGACTCTCATCCCCGGCATGCAGGCCGGCCGCTACGACTTCATCGCCGCGCCCACCACCGTCACCAAGGAGCGGGCCGAGGCGATGCTCTTCACCTCGGGCTATCTGTGGACCGCCTTCCAGTTCGGCATCAAGAAGGGCTCGGCGCCGATCAAGGGCTGGGCCGATCTCAAGGGCAAGGCCGTGTCGGTCAACAAGGGCACGCCCTACGAGACGCTCGCCAAGAAGATGGGCGAGGAGCACGGCTTCACCGTGCAGGTCTACGACACCCAGCCCGATGCGACGCAGGCCGTGCTCTCGGGCCGCGCCTACGCGACGCTGGGCGGCAACACCACCATCGTCTACGCCGCCTCGAAGAACCCGCAGTTCGTGGCCGACCTCGAACTGAAGGAGACTCGCGCTCATTGGGCGGCACCGGTGCGCAAGGATAACGTGGCGCTGCGCAACCAGCTCCAGGACACGCTCGACTGCATGAAGAAGGACGGCACCATCGCCAAGATGGCCGAGAAGTGGTTCGGCAAGAAGCCCGAGGCCGACGATCTCGCCGTCGTCATCACCCCGGGCTACGGCGTGCCGGGCATGCCGGGCTACGATCCCACGCCGCACGAGTTGAAGTGTGGCTGATATCGTCGATGCGCGCGGGGTCCACAAGCATTTCGGCGCCCTTCATGTCTTGAAGGGCGTCGATCTGAAGGTGGCCGAGCGCGAACTGGTGTTCGTCATCGGGCCCTCGGGTTCGGGCAAGTCGACCCTGCTGCGTTGCCTCAACCGGCTGGAGGAACCTTCCTCCGGCTCGATCGTGGTCGACGGCATCGACATGCTCGATCCCAGGACCGACATCAACCATGCCCGCCAGCGCATCGGCATGGTGTTCCAGTCCTTCAACCTCTATCCGCACATGACGGCACTCGGCAACGTGACGCTGGCCTTGCGCAAGGTGGCGGGCAAGAGCCGCGCCGAGGCCGATGCGCTGGGCCATGCCGCGCTGGAGCGCGTGGGCCTCGCCGATCGCGCCGACCACACGCCGGGCCAGCTCTCGGGCGGCCAGCAGCAGCGTGTCGCCATCGCCCGCTCGATCGCGCTGGAGCCTCGCGTCATGCTGTTCGACGAGCCGACCAGCGCGCTCGACCCCGAGCTGGTGGGCTCGGTGCTCGAAGTCATGCGCTCCTTGCGCGAGAGCGGCATGACCATGATCGTGGTCAGCCACGAGATGGGCTTTGCCCGCAACGCCGCGGACCGCGTGGTCTTCATGGACGACGGGCTGATCGTGGAGCAGGGGCCGCCGGCCGCCATCTTCGAGACGCCGACCCATGAACGCACCCGCGCCTTCATCGGACAGATCCAGAGGCATTAGATCATGCTCGTGTCTTATGGACCGCGAGCCTCCGGCTCGCTCATGAGCGGGCGGGACGCCCGCGGTCCGGAAGAGCGTGACCATGAGTAACTTCGAACGGTTCCTCGACACGTTCTTCAACGGCAAGGTCATGCTGAAGTACCTGCCGGATATCCTGTCCGGCATGGTGGTCACGATCGAGCTCGCGGTGCTGATCGTGATCTCGGGCCTGGCTGCCGGACTCTCCCTGGCGCTGATCCGCAGCCTCGCGATCCGGCCGCTCAACTGGCTGATCATCTTCATCGTCGATCTGTTTCGCTCGCTGCCTCCTCTCGTGATCATCGTGCTGATGTATTTCGGCCTGCCCTATGGCGGGATCTCGCCGTCGGGGTTCGTCTCGACCTGGCTGTCGCTGGCCCTGGTGCTGATGGCCTTTTCCGAGGAGATCTTCTGGGCTGGCATCACCTCGGTTCACAAAGGCCAGTGGGAGGCCTCGCGCTCGACCGGCCTCTCGTTCGGCCAGACGCTGATGAACGTCGTGCTGCCGCAAGCCCTCAGGCTCACCATCCCGCCGCTCACCAACCGCACCATCGCCATCACCAAGGGCACCGCGCTCGGTACCGTCGTCGCCGTCACCGAGATCCTGGGCGAGGCGAGCTCGGCGGTGTCCAATTCCTACAATCCCTCGCCGCTGATGATGGGCGCCGCGGCCTATCTCGTGCTGTTCCTCCCTGTCGTCGTTCTCGCCCGCAGGCTTGAGACCAAGTTCGCGTGGAAGAAATGATCCAGACCTTCTTCAATCCCGAGATCATCGCGGCCTCCTGGCCGATCGTGATGTCGGGCCTGCTCAACACCGTGCTGCTGTCGCTGATCGTGGTGCCCCTCGGCCTGTTTGGCGGTCTGCTGCTGGCGCTGGGCGCCTCGATCCGTCATCCGCTGGTGCGCTGGACGCTGATGGGCTGGGTCGATTTCTTCCGCGCCTTCCCGCCGCTGGTGCTGTTGATCCTCCTGTTTGCGGGCCTTCCGTTCGCCGGCCTCGAGCTGGGCGGCTTCGCCTGCGTCGCCATCGCCTTCTTCCTCAACACCGGCGCCTACTACGGCGAGATCTTCCGTGCCGGTATCGACTCCGTTCCGGCCGGCCAGGTGGAAGCCGGGCGCTCCACCGGCCTCAGCCGCCTGCAAGCCATGACCCACATCGTGCTGCCGCAGGCGGTACGCAACGTGCTGCCCGATCTCCTGTCCAATACGCTCGAGGTCGTGAAGCTCACCTCGCTCGGCAGCGTCGTCGCGGTGCCCGAGTTGCTCTACCAGGCACGCCAGGCGCAGAGCCTGACTTACAATCCAACGCCGATCGTTGTGGCGGCGGTGATCTACTTCCTGATGCTGTGGCCGCTGGTCCGGCTGCTGAGCCGCCTCGAAAACCGCGCGCTGGCGGGGCGTCGGTAGAGATCATCAAGCTCATCTCATCCGGACCG
>CAMARK010000075.1 GCA_945860205.1 Reyranella massiliensis 521
GGTAACGTCTGAGGACTGCGTGGCCTCGCTCAAGCGCTGGGGCGCCCGCGACGCGCTCGGCAAGATGCTTCTGGCCGACACCGAGTCGCTCGCCCCGGTCGATGCCAAGACGTTCAAGCTCGTGCTCAAGCAGCCGTTCCCGCTGCTGCTTGACGTGCTGGGCAAGCCCAACGCACCGCTGCCGGCGATGATGCCGGCGCGCCTCGCGGCCACGCCGGCCGACCAGCGTATCCCCGAGCCGATCGGCTCGGGCCCGTTCCGCTTCGTGAAGAGTGAATGGCGGCCGGGCAACGCGATGGTGCTGGAGCGCAATCCCGACTACGTGCCGCGCAAGGAGAAGGCCGACTTCCTCGCCGGCGGCAAGAACGTGAAGATCGACCGGCTCGTGCTGCGCGTCATGCCCGACCAGTCCACCGGCGCCAACGCGTTGATGGCGGGCGAGATCGACTACATGCAATACCTGCCGTTCGACATGCTGCCGCTGCTCGAGAAGGAGCGGGGCGTGAAGCTGATGGGCCTGGGCGGCCTGCATCAGTTCCAGGGCAATTTCCGGCTGAACCATGCCGCGCCCCCCTTCGATAATCCGGCGGTGCGGCGCGTGCTGTGGAAGCTCGCCGACCAGGATGCGACGCTGACCGCGATCGGCGTGCCCGATCGCTTCCGCGCCAAGTCCTGCCCGTCGTTCTGGATGTGTGGCACGCCGCTCAGCACCGACGCTGGCTCGGCCGGCGCCAAGCTCGACCTGGCCGCCGCTCGCGCCGAACTGAAGGCGTCGGGCTACAAGGGCGAACCTGTGATCATCCTCGAGGTCGCGGGCTCGATCAGCCAGACCGCGGCCCGCGTGCTTGCCCAGAACATGCGCGACGTGGGCTTCACCGTGGAGCAGCAGCCGCGCGATTGGCCGACCATCCTTGCCCGCCGCGCCAAGAAGGACGGCTGGTCGATGTTCCCGGTCTACTCCAACGGCACGGACATGTTCTCGCCGCTCACGCACTTCTACATCGCCGCGACCTGCAACGACTTCCCCGGCTGGTCGTGCGACGAGCGCATTCCCAAGCTGCTGAAGGATTTTGCCCAGGCCGCCACGCTCGAGGACCGCAAGCGGATTGCCGCCGAGATCCAGGTCGCCGCCTACGAACTTACGCCGGCGGTAATGTGGGGCCAGTTCAGCATCGCGGCGGGCTATCGAAGCGATCTCAAGGGAATGATCCAGTCGTCGTATCCGATGTTCTGGGAGGTCGATCGCTGATGGCGGCGGTGAGGCACAACGAGGCACAAAACCGCTACGAGCTCGACACGGAACATGGGATGGCGATCGCAGTCTATCGCCGGCAGGGCGACAGCCTGATGTTCGTCCACACCGAAGTGCCACCGGCCGACGAGGGCAAGGGGATCGGCGCGTCGATCGTCCGAGCGGCGCTGGACGACAGCCGCAAGCGCGGCTTCAAGGTCGTCCCGGCCTGCAGTTTCGTGGCGGCGTTCGTGCGCCGTCACCCGGAATACGACGATAGCCGTGCTCAGGGCGCCTGAACGGCACGCACCACGAGGAAGGCAACGAGGGTGGCCGCCGCCGTCACGACGGCACCCCAGGCCAAATCGACCAGGCTGACGGCCATTGGCCAGCCCCGCAGCGTGGCGAGGTTGGTGAGGTCGTAGGCTGCGTAGACGCAGAAGCCGAACAGCGCGCCATAAAGCACGGCCGCCGTCCATGTGCCGGCGGCCACGGCGGGCGGCACGGCAAATACGACAACGCCCGCGGCGTGGATCAGGTAGAAGAGAATTGCTGCCCACCACAGAGGCTGCTCGAGCAGGAGCTGGCCCAGACGCGCCTTATAGAATTCGCGGCTGACCACGCCCAGCCACAGCGCATCGAGGATCGCCAGCGTCACTAGCGTGGCGAGATAGCCAAATAGAAGCGATTTCATGCCGGGTATTTTAGCCCGATCGTGATGGGCCCGCCTATGTCTTTGAGAAGACGAGGAACCAAGCGAGGCCGAGCGCGATGATGGCGGCTGTCGTCGAGATGATCAGGACGGTGATGATGCGGCCGCTGACGACGCCGCTGCGCGCCTCGACTGGCGTTAGTTCGCGTTCCATGAAGCCTCCGATGATTGTGCGGATGTCTTGCCGGGTAAACGCCCCGGAACCGGCCGGGTTGCGGGTACGTTCACGCTCCGCCCCTTAAGAGCCTCACGAGCCTCAATGGTTTTTCGCCGGCCTTCTGCAAAAGAACCTTTAGGCAGGCTCAGACGCGCTCAGTAGCGAAGTGCGCCTGCAGTCGCTCGCGTGCAGCGTTGCCGGCGGCATGATCCCGGCAATTGATGATGGCCACGCGAAAGCCGCCGGGCGGCATGGCGTGGCGGTCGGCGGCAAGGTCCTCGTGGAAAGTGATCTGCAGACTGGAGACTCCCGGCATGCGGGTGATCTCCTGCTGTAGCGCGAGCGGCGGGTGGCGATAGCGCGGCCTGTGCGGAACGAACAGCACGACGCTATAGCCGGCGCGGCGGTCCGAATCGTCAAAGACCCATTGCCCCGTAGCATAGAGTCGAATCAGCGAGTCCACCCAACCTTCGCCATAGAGGTCGGGCCATTGATCGGCGAAGCGCAGATGGACCTCGATGATGCGCCCGCCGATGGTTTCGACATTGACCATGCCGGTGTAGCCGGCGAGGTGGCGGCGGCACCACGCGCCGCACCATTCCTCGACCGCAGGCGCGGAATCCGCGTGCACCTTCCAATGGTCGAAGGTGCCGTCGCCGCTGGCCTGGCCGCTGGCATGGCGCCACCAGCACGGCGCGCCGTCGACGACGGCAACATCGCTGCTGATGTGATCGCCTTGCAGCAGCGTGCTCCACATGTGACCGGGCCGGTAGGCGGCAACATAGTCGGCCTCGGAGCGCAGCGCGCGGCTGCCGACGCCCATGCCCTTGAGATTGTAGATCGGCTTGGAGAAGACCGGATAGGCGGAGGGGCTGACGCCATGCGGCGCGGCCTCGAGGCCCTGGCTCACAGCCACTGCGAGCTTGTCGTAGACCCAGCGGTGCGCGGGATTCCAGGTCCAGGCGTCGCTGTCCTCAGTCGGAATGAAGATGTCGGCGGGGCATTTTGCACTCTCGAAATATTGAGTGCGCCACGGGTCGATTTCGCAAATCGGCACTTGCGTCCCTCGGGTGGACAAGCGGAGGCTGTCGACAGTGGGTGCGCGACGGACGCATTGCAACCCACTATCGTCGATGGCGTTGCGTGCGGTGCGGAGGTGTCGTGTCGAACAAGGTAATGCAGGCCGTCGAGACCGGGGGCGAGACCGGGAACGCGGTGCCGGTCGCGCGATTGCTGGCTGTTCGCGGTCTCAGCGAGCAGCTTGCCGCGCCGCTGTCGGCCGAGGACCAGACCGTGCAGTCGATGCCGGATGCTAGTCCGACCAAATGGCATCTCGCGCATACCACCTGGTTTTTCGAGACGTTCGTGCTGCGGCCGCACGCGCCGGGCTACCGTCCTTTCGATCCCGCCTACGAGTATCTCTTCAACTCCTACTACGAAGCCGTGGGCCCGCGTCATCCACGGCCGCAGCGCGGGCTGGTCTCGCGGCCTGGTGTCGAGGAGATCACGGCCTATCGCCGCCACGTCACCGACGCCATGACCGACCTGCTGGAGCGCGGCGCGGCCAACGTGGCTGCGCTGGTCGAACTTGGCCTCCATCACGAACAGCAACATCAGGAGCTGATCCTGATGGATGCCAAGCACATGCTGTCGCTCAATCCGCTGCGTCCGGCCTATCGGTCGGCGCCGCATGCCGTCGTGGCCGATGCCCAGCGGCTCGCCTGGATCGGCTTCGAGGGTGGGCTGGTCGAGATCGGGCACGAAGGAGAAGGCTTCGCCTTCGACAACGAAGGCCCGCGTCACCGCACTTGGCTCGAAGCTTTCGCGCTGGCGTCGCGGCCGACCGACTGTGCCGAGTATCTCGCCTTCATCGAGGATGGCGGCTACCGGCGTCCCGAGTTCTGGCTCTCGGCCGGATGGGACTGCGTCAGCCAGCGCGGCTGGGAGGCACCGCTCTACTGGGAGATGAAGGACGGCCGCTGGCACGTCTTCACCCTGTCGGGCCTGCGCGCACTGCAGCCGTCGGAGCCGGTGTGCCACGTCAGCGCCTTTGAAGCGGCGGCCTTCGCCAAGTGGGCGGGCAAACGCCTGCCGCGCGAAGCCGAGTGGGAGATAGCGGCGCCGTCGCTGCACGGCACCGGCGAGGTCTGGGAATGGACCGCCAGTCCCTACGTCGCCTACCCCGGCTATCGCGAACCGGCCGGCGCGATCGGCGAATACAACGGCAAGTTCATGGCCAACCAGCTCGTCCTGCGCGGCGGTTGCAGCGCCACGCCTGTCGGCCACATACGCACGACCTATCGCAACTTCTTCCCACCCGATGCGCGATGGATGTTCGGTGGCATCCGCCTGGCGGAGGACTTGTCATGAACGTTTCCCTGCTCGCTCAAGACCGTATCGAGATCAGCGACCGTGCTGAATTCCGCGATGCCGTGCTCGAAGGCCTGTCGCGCACACCGCGCGCCATTCCGGCCAAATTCCTCTACGACGCGCGCGGCTCGGAGCTGTTCGACGCGATCTGCGAGCTGCCGGAATATTACCTTACCCGCACCGAGACCGGCATTCTCCAGAACTGCACGCCCGAACTCGCGCGACTGGCCGGGCCGGGCTGTGCGCTGGTCGAGTTCGGCAGCGGCTCCAGCGTCAAGACGCGGCTGCTGCTCGACGCCATGCCCAGCCTTGCGGCTTATGTGCCGATCGACATCTCGCGCCAGCATCTCGACGCCACGGCGGCGCGGCTGCGGCGCGACTATCCCCGGCTCAGGGTCGAGCCGGTGTGCGCCGACTATATGGCGCTGGATGCGCTGCCGGCCAACGTGAACGGCGCGCCGCGCCTCGGCTTCTTTCCCGGTTCCACCATCGGCAACCTCGAACCTCGGGATGCGACCGCCTTCCTGCGCCGTGCGCGACGACTGCTGGGCGACCGCGGCGCCATGGTGCTGGGCGTCGACCTCCGCAAGGACCCGCTGCGGCTGCACGACGCCTACAACGATTCGGCCGGCGTGACGGCTGCCTTCACGCTCAACCTGCTGCGGCGCGTGAACCGTGAGCTGGGCGGCACCTTCGATCTCGCGGGCTTCGCCCACGAGGCCTTCTATAATCAGGTCGAGGGCCGCATCGAAATCTACTTCCGCAGTCTCCGCGCCCAGACGGTGGCGGTGGCGGGGCAGACCTTCGCCTTTGCCGAGGGCGAACGGGTGCACACCGAGTATTCCTACAAGTACGATGACGCCGGCATCGCAGCCCTCGCACGCAGCGCCGGCTTCACGATAGACCGGACCTGGACCGATCCCGCCCGCCTGTTCGCTGTCGTGTACCTGGAAGCGGCGTCCTCAAACAGGCAGCCCGCCCCCGGCTTTCACCGGGAGCGGGCTTGAATGGCCGGGCAGGAGAATTGGCGTCGCTGAGCGGGGGAGCAGGGCGACACCGGGTAGACGCCAGACCACACCCGACTTAACGCGATGGGCCCGTAGAGGTTGCGGCGCGGACTTGAAAAAATTGCGAACGTCTAGGGGCCTGATTTCATTGACTCAATTGCCATCAGCTTGAGGGCGAGGTCCTTGTGCAACTGGTCATCGCGGATTCGGGGCAGCATTTTTCGGATCGCGTCGGCATCGGCTGTCTCGAGGCCGGCCAGGAAAGACGCGATCTCGGCCTTGGTCGCAAAGCCCATGTAGGCGTCGTCAGCCTCGTGCGCGAGGCAGGCCGGGGAACTGGGCTCCTCAGGTTCGTCGATCAAGTCGGATGCCACCAGCGGCCCGCCAGCACCACGCCGGCCGAGAGCAGCCGCTGCTCGCCGATCATGCGCTCGCCAATCGAATCGGCATAGTCGAACGTGCCCTTGGCCACATCGATCACGGTGGCCTCGCCGATGCTGCCGACTTTCAGCGTGCCGAGGTCGGGCCGCTTGATGGCGGCGGCCGCATTCGAGGTCGCGAGCTTGATCACGGTCGGCAGGTCGACGCCCAGGCACAGGAACTTCGACATAGTGGTGAGGAGATCGAAGGTTGGACCCTCGATCGAGATCACATGCACATCCGACGAGATCACATCGGGCAGGAAGCCCGCCGCCAGCATCTTCGTCGTCGTGCCGAAGCCGAACGAGCCGCCGCCATGGCCGATGTCGAAGATCACGCCGCGGGCGCGCGCCGCCAGGATCTCGTCGCGCACGCGCCCATCGGCGCGCACCGGCGCATTCGGAAAGGGGCGGAAGCAGTGGGTGAGGATGTCGCCGGGCCTGAGCCGGCTCACCACCTCGTGGCGCGACGGCGGCGGCGCGTCGAGGTGTGCCATCAGCGGCAGGCCTACCTCCTCGGCGACGTCGAGGGCGATGTCGAGCGGCATGATGCCCGAATCGCCGCTGGCCGACTTGCCGACGCGCACTTTTATGCCCAGCACCAGGTCCTTGTGCTCGCGTGCCACGCGCACCGCCTCGCGCGGATCGAGCAGGCGCATGTCGGCGCTCTCGCCCACCATCACGGTCTTGGAGAAGGCGAAGATGCCGGGGAAGGAGACGTTGAGGTAGGGCAGGATGCGGACAGGCGAGGGCTCGATCACATGCTTGCGGAAGCCGTGGAAGTTGCCGGCCCCCGCGCTGCCGGCATCGATGAAGGTGGTGACGCCGCCGGTGCGTGCCAGCAACTCGGCCTCGACGCCCAGCGACGTGCCGCCCCAGTAGACGTGGGTGTGCAGGTCGATCAGGCCGGGCGAGACGATCTTGCCTTTGGCGTCGCGCGTGTCCTTGCCCGCCAGACCATCGCCGATCGCCGATACCTTGCCGCCGGCGAAGGCGATGTCGGTCACCTTGTCCAAACCTTGCGAGGGATCGACGAGCCGCCCGCCTTTCAGAACCAGATCGTTCATTTCACCATCCATCGCTGATGCGAATTCCCGCGAGTCACTGGGACACAGGTCTACGTCGTTTCCCGTATTGTACCCGTCTGCCAACCCTTTGATTTCGCGGGGGAATGCGGCGGCGGCTCGAATGGGACGTTGGACGCCATGTGATTCGTTTCACGTCGATTGGCCGGAGGCATACCGGGGTGCCGGGAGCCTGAACGGAGGGCGAGCGGATGGCGTTGGAACGTCATGCTTTCATTTAGTAGGAAATAGGCTGAATGTCAAGCAATATCCTATCCTTCGCAGGACTGGCGGCAATGAGGCCGTTCCGCCATGTACTGCGATATTGGCTGAACGGGGAGGCGACCGTGCGTGTCAGGCACCTTGCGGTTGGCGAAGCGATCAATGGCGTGAAGCGGCGCGGGTTCGTCGCGCTCGCTGGCGGAGCTGTGGGTGGGTGGATGACTTCGGCCCACGCGCAGGCGATGCCCGTCATCGGCTATCTCGGCTCCGAAACCCAGGAGCGTTACGCCAGCCGCCTGGAAGCCTTCCGGAAGGGACTGGAAGAAGCAGGCTTCGTCGAGGGCCGCAACGTCGCCGTCGAATACGAGTGGGCGGAAGGCCAGTACAACCGGTTACCGGCGCTGGCGAAGGTCCTGGTCGACCGCCGGCCGGCCGTGATCGTGGCGGCCGGCGGCGCCCAGATGGCGCTCGCGGCAAAGGCCGCGACGACGACGATTCCCATCGTCTTCGAGATGGGTGGCGATCCCGTGGCCCTGGGCGTGGTCGGCAGCCTGTCGCGGCCGGGCGGCAATCTCACTGGCGTGTCGAGCCTAAGCGTGGAGGTGTCGCGCAAGCGCCTCGAATTCCTGCGCGACTTGCGCCCGGCCACCCCCAAGTTCGCCGTCGCGATCAACCCGGCAAGCCCGACATCGGGTGCGCAACTGCAGAATCTGCAAACGGCGGCGGAAGTGCTCGGTGTTCAGCTCGACGTATTAAAAGCCAGTACCGAGCCGGAGTTCGCGCCCATGTTCGCCGCGGTGCGTGGAGGCGGTGCGGGCGGGCTCGTCTTCAGTTCCGATCCCTACTTTGCATACCGCAGCCAGCAGCTAGCAGCGCTCGCCGTTCGTCATGCCGTGCCCGCGATCACCCAGTCCCGCGATTTCCCGCTGGCCGGCGGCCTGATGAGCTACGGCGGCGATTTTGGGCAGTCGCATCGCCAATCGGGGCTCTACGCCGGCCGAATCCTCAAGGGCGAGAAGCCTTCCGAGCTGGCGGTGCAGCGGGTCACCAGGGTCGAGCTGTTCATCAATCTGAGGGCCGCGAACGACCTCGGCATCGTCTTTCCGGCCGCGCTGCTCGGCAGCGCCGACCGCGTCATAGAATAAGGCTACCCGGTACCGTGGCCGCTCCAGGTCCCGCCAAGGGCACGTCGCTGTTCTGGAAGTACTTCCGTGGGCTCTTTGTGGCGGTCGCCGCGCCGCTTGCGATCGCCGGCGCAAGCGAGGCCTGGTTCGGCTACCACGACCAACGCGCCAGGATGAGTGAGCTCCTGGATGCCGAAGCCCGGCTGGCGGCCGAGAAAATCCATGACTTCATCGAGGGCCTCCAGGAGCAACTCGGCTGGACCGTGCAACTGCCCTGGTCCGAGGGTGCCGACGAGCGGCGCACCCTCGACGCGCTGCGGCTGATGCGCCTGGCGCCGGCCATCGAAAGCCTCATGCTGGTCGACGGCGCGGGCAGGGAGCGCCTCTTCGTGTCGCGCATCGGCCTGAACAGGGTCGAAGATGGCGCCGATCGCTCCAGGACTCCGGCCGTTACAGGCGCTCGTTCGGACCGCGGCTGGTTCGGGCCGGTCACGTTCCAGGCTGGATCGGAGCCGTTCATGACCGTCGCCGTGGCGGGCAACCGCGCCGCCGTGGGCGTGGCGATCGCCGAGGTCAATCTCAAGTTCATCTGGGAGGTGATCTCGGGCATCAAGGTCGGGCGCACCGGCATGGCCTACGTGCTCGACCGGCCGGGACGCCTCATTGCCCATCCGGACATCAGCCTGGTGCTGCGCGTGGATGAAGCCGTGCAGCGGCCGCTCAGGGACATTCGTGCCGCCATTCTCGACCGCGCGCCCGGCCAGGCCGTTGCCGGCGAGGACATCATGGGCAAGAGCGTGATGGCGGCCATGGTCCAGATCCCCGGCGTCGACTGGAGTGTGGTGGTCAAGCAACCCGTCGCGGAGGCGTACGCGCCGATCTATGCAGCGCTCTGGCGGCTCGCCCTGCTGCTGTTGGCCGGCACGGGGGTGGCGGCTTCCTTCGCCTGGTACCTCAGCCGGCGCCTGGTCGGCCCGATCCATGTGCTGGAGGACGGCGTGGCGCGCATCGGCGCCGGGCAGTTCGACCATCGCATCGACCTGCCGAGGAGCGACGAGTTCGGGCGCCTCGCGACGCGGTTCAACGAGATGGCGCTGGAGCTGTCGGTGTCGCGCGAGCGATCCGAGCGCATCAGCCGGTTGAAGCGCTTCCTGGCGCCTCAGGTGGCCGAGCTGATCGACCGCACCGGAGACGACCATGTGCTCGACGGGCGGCGGGTCGAGGTGGTCGTCGTGTTCTGCGACATCAGGGGCTTCACGTCTTTCTCGGCGCAGGCCGAGCCCGAAGCGATTATCGACGTGCTGCGCGAGTACTACGACGCTCTCGAAAAGGTGGTGAGCGCCCACGGCGCGACGCTCATCAATTTCTTCGGCGACGGGGTGATGGTGCTTCTCAATGCGCCGGTCCCCACGACGGAGCCGGCGTTGCGCGCCGTGCAGATGGCGAGCGACATGCAGGCGAGCGTGCAGAAGCTTCTGTTGAACTGGCGGACGCATCACCCACAGCTCGGCTTCGGCGTGGGCCTGGCCATGGGGCCCGCCACGGTCGGTCGGATCGGCTCCGAGGGCCGGCTCAACTACACCGCGATCGGCAACGTCGTGAACCTGGCATCGCGCCTCTGCGCGAGTGCGGAAGATTCGGAGATCCTCGTTGATCGCGTGGCGGCGGAGGCTGTCGGGTCGAAAGTGCCGCTCGTCGAGCTTGAGGCGCGGGACCTCAAGGGTTTCGACAAACCCGTCCCCGTTTTTGTCGTCGGCGACGGTCAGCGCTCCAATCGGAGCGTCGACCCCGGCGCGCTCGACGACAAGCGGATCAACTGGATCTGACGCCTGGCTGTGGCGCTCCCATGATCACCCTATGCTCGGCAGCCTCTCGATCAGCTTGTCGAGGGTGATGGGATAGTCGCGCACGCGCGCGCCGGTGGCGTTGTAGATGGCATTGGCAACGGCAGCACTCACGCCGCAGATGCCGAGTTCTCCGACACCCTTGGCCTTCATCGGCGAGGACAGCGGATCGGTCTCGTCGAGGAAGACGACGTCCTGGTGTGGAATGTCGGCGTGGACCGGGACTTCGTAGCCGGCGAGATCGTGGTTGACGAAGAATCCGTGCCGCTTGTCGACCACGAGATGCTCCATCAGGGCCGCGCCGACGCCCATGGTCATCGCGCCGATCACCTGGCTGCGTGCCGTCTTGGGGTTGAGGATGCGGCCGGCGGCGCAAACCGCGAGCATGCGCCTGATGCGGATTTCGGCTGTCGCCGCATCGACGCCGACCTCGACGAAATGCGCGCCGAAGGTCGATAGAACATTCTTCTTGGCGAGATCGCCGAACTCGATCGCATCCTCGGCGACCAGTCCGTCCTTGCCCGCTGCCTGGGCGAGCGGCACGCGGCGGGTGCCGGAACCGACCTCGCCGTCGGCGAACTCGGCATCGGCGGCTTTCAAGCCGAGCTTCTTTGCCACGGCCTCGCGCAACTTCATGCAGGCGGCGTAGACGCCCGCGGTCGAGGAGTTGGCGCCCCATTGGCCACCCGAGCCGGCCGAGACCGGATAGGTCGAATCGCCCAGACGCACCACGACCTTGTGCAGCGGCACGCCCATCATCTCGGCCGCCGTCTGGCCGATGATGGTGTAGCTGCCGGTGCCGATATCGGTCATGTCGGTCTCGACCGTGACGATACCCTTGTTGTCGAGCCGGACCCGTGCCGCCGACTTCATCACGGGGGCGCCACGATAGGCGGCGGCCATGCCCATGCCGATCAGCCAGCGCCCGTCGCGCGCCTTGCCGGGCTGCGGATCGCGCTTGTTCCACTCAAAGCGCTCCGCGCCGGTGCGCAGGCATTCGGTTAGCTGACGCTGCGAGAACTTTCGCGCCGGCTTCTCGGGATCTACCTGGGTGTCGTTGCGGATGCGGAACTCCATGGGATCGAGTCCCAGCTTCTCGGCCATCTCGTCGATGGCGATCTCCAGCGCCATCATGCCCGACGCCTCGCCCGGCGCCCGCATGGCGTTGCCTTCGGGAAGGTCGAGGACAGCGAGCCGGGTCGCCGTCAGGCGGTTGGCGCCGGCATAAAGCAGACGGGTCTGGAAGACGGCTGTCTCGGGTTGGCCGCCCGGCAGATCGCCAGACCAGCTCTCATGGGCGATGGCGGCGATTTTGCCGTCTCTCGCCGCGCCGATGCGGATGCGCTGGACCGTGGCGGGCCGATGGGTCGTGTTGTTGAACATGAGCGGTCGCGTCAACGCCACCTTCACCGGCCGCCGGGCGGCCCGCGCACCGAGGGCAGCGAGCACCGCGTCCGCGCGCACAAACAGCTTGCCGCCGAAGCCGCCGCCGATGAAAGGCGACATCATCCGAACCTTGCCCTTGGCGATGCCCAGCGTCTTCGCGACATCGCCGGTGCCCCAGTCGATCATCTGGTTGGACGTCCAGAGCATGAGCGTGTCGCCGTTCCAGGCGGCGATCGAGGCATGAGGCTCCATCATCGCATGGCCCAGGTCGGGCGTGGTGTAGGTCGCGTCGAGCTGCACCGACGCCGCAGTAAAGGCGCCGGTGAAATCGCCGACGGCGGTATCGGGGGGGCCGTCGAAGCCAGGAGCGGGCTTGGCGGAGTCCTTGGCGGCGGCCAGGTCGTAGGCACCTTGCGTCCGGGCATAGTCGACGCGGACCAGCTCTGCCGCGGCGCGCGCCTGCTCGAAGGTCTGCGCCACGACGACGGCAATCGCCTGGTGATAATGCTGGATCTCGGGACCGCCCAGCAGGCGGGCCGTGTTGTAGGTGCCCTTGCCGAGCTTGCCGGCATTCTCGGCCGTCACGATGGCCAGCACGCCGGGAGCGGCCTTCGCCGCCTTGAGGTCCATCGAGGCGATCCGGCCCTTGGCGATGGCCGATCCCACGACATAGCCATACGCCTGGTTCGGCACGGCGTCGTGGCGGTCGTAGGCATAGGGCGCGGTGCCGGTCGTCTTCATCGGACCGTCGATCCGGTCCACAGGCTGGCCGACCACTTTTAGCTGGTCGATCGGATTGGTCGTGGCTTGTGTGTCGAATTTCATGGCTCAGCCCTTCGCTTCGGCCAGCGACGCGGCGAGCGTGCGCTTGACCAGTGACAGCTTGAATTCGTTTTGCGATGTCGTCTTGGCGTCGGCGAGCAACTGCGCTGACACTGCCTCGGCGCCCCTCGGCATCTCGGCCTCGGCGGCCTCGATGCGCCAGGGTTTGGCCGCGACTCCCCCCAGGGCGACGCGACCGCTGCCGTCGGGCTGGACGATCGTCGCGACCGAGATCAGGGCGAAGGCATAGGAGGCGCGGTCGCGGACTTTATAGTAGGCGTGCTTGCCGCCGACGGGCTTCGGGACTGTCACGGCCGTGATCAACTCGCCCTGGTCCAGCACCGTCTCCCGATGTGGCGTATCGCCGGGCAGACGATAGAACTCGGCGATCGGGATCGGCCGCGTCGCGCCATCCGGCCGCACTGTTTCGACGGTCGCGTCGAGCGCGCGCATCGCCACCGCCATGTCGCTCGGATGGGTGGCGATGCAGGCGTCGCTCGCGCCTAGGACGGCGTTCGAGCGGCTAAAACCGCCAAGGGCCGAGCAGCCGCTGCCGGGCTTGCGTTTGTTGCACGGCTGGTTGGTGTCATAGAAATAGGGACAACGGGTGCGCTGGAGCAGATTGCCGGCGGTGGTTGCCTTGTTGCGGAGCTGGCCCGAGGCGCCGGACAGGAGGGCGCGGGAGAGCACGGCATAGTCGCTGCGCACCTTGGGATCGGCGGCGAGATCGGTGTTGCGCACCAGCGCGCCGATGCGCAGGCCGCCCTCGGGCGTGGGTTCGATCTTGTCGAGGGCGAGCTTGTTGACGTCGATCAGGTGTGCCGGCGCCTCGATCTGGAGTTTCATCAGATCGAGCAGGTTGGTGCCGCCGGCAATGAACTTGGCATCGGGCATGCGGGCGGCTGTGGCCGCGGCTTCCGCCGGTGTGCGTGCCCGTTCGTAGGTGAAGGATTTCATGCCTTCCTCCCGGCGACTTCGGTAATCGCCTCGACGATGTTGGAGTAGGCGCCGCAGCGGCAGATGTTGCCGCTCATGCGCTCGCGGAACTCGACGGCGGTCGCCTGCGGTCGCGCGGTCAGGTCGGTGCTGACATGGCTCGGAATGCCGGCCTCGATCTCGGCGAGCACGGCGACGGCCGAGCAGATCTGGCCGGGGGTGCAAAAGCCGCACTGGTAGCCGTCATGCTTCACGAAGGCGGCCTGCATTGGATGAAGCTCGGCCGGCGTGCCCAAGCCCTCGATGGTTGTGATGCTGCCGCCCTCGTGCATGACGGCAAGCGTCAGGCACGAATTGATCCGCCGCCCGTCGACGATGACGGTGCAGGCGCCGCACTGGCCGTGGTCGCAGCCCTTCTTGCTGCCGGCCAGTTGCAGCTTCTCGCGCAGGGCATCGAGTAGCGTGGTGCGCGTATCGAGCTCAAGTGCCTGAGCCTTGCCGTTCACCGTGAAGGAGACCTTCATGGATGGCACGGTGGGCGCCTGAGCGCCGGCAACCGACGGCACGGTCACCACGGCGGCGGCCGCAGCGGCGGCCATCAACAGATCGCGCCTCTCCAGGCCAGATGCGTCGAAGTCACGGGAATGTCGCATGTCGTGGTCCTTTGGGCTGACGGATGGCTGGCTGATCGTGGCTGACGGCGGTCAACGCGACGGGTGGCGGTACTGTTCCTCGGAAACCTGCTTCGCCGGGTGGCGCTGAGACTTAACGCGGCCGGGGCCGGATTCGGCCTGTCGTACCTGCCGGCGGACATGGTGCAAACGCACCTCGCGGAGGGACGGCTTGTCCGGGTGCTGGAGGATTGGTGCGCGCCTTTTTCAGGCTATCACCTCTACTATCCGAGCCGCCGGCAGCTTACGCCGGCCTTCGCCGTGCTGGTGGACGCGTTGCGCTATCGCGCGTGACGGCTCATCGCCTTGCCCAGCGCCCCGGCGCGCGGCAGGACCACGCTCTCCAGTCCCAACCAGTCGGCCATCAGGCGCAATTCCTCGCGCAATGGTCCGGCGACTTTCGCGACATCATTGCCGGGCTCGAGGTGGGCCGCATGGACGAGCAGGCGGGAGGCGGCGCGATCGGATTTGAGATCGACACGCGCCACCAACCTGTCGTCGAGCAGGAAGGGCAGCACGTAATAGCCGTGCGTGCGCTTGGCGACCGGCGTGTAGATTTCGATGCGATAGAAGAAGTCGAAGATGCGCTCGGTGCGGTCGCGTTCCCAGATCAGCGGATCGAATGGCGCGAGCAGCGCGCGCGTCTCGATCCTACGCGGCTGGCGCGCATTGGGATCGAGATAGGCGGGATGGCTCCAGCCCTCGACAGATACCGGCAACAGGTCGCCCGACTCGACCAGCTCTGCCAGCCGAGCCTTGAAGTCCAGGACCGGGAGGCGGAAGTAGTCGCGCAGGTCGCCCGCGGTGGCGATGCCGAGGGCCCGCGACGCCATGCGCACGAGTTCGCGCTGGGCCGCGTCAGGTTCGGGTGTCGGCATTGCCAGAACTTGCGCCGGCAACACGCGCTCGGTGAGGTCGTAGACGCGCTCGAAGGCGCCGCGTCGCGAAGCGGTCGTCACTTCGCCGGCAAAGAACAGCCACTCCATGGCGTACTTGGCGTCGCTCCAGCCCCACCATGGCCCGGTCTTGGCGGTGCCCGATTCCAGGTCGGAGGCGGCGAGGGGGCCGCGCGCGACGAGCTGGCGCCGGACCTGGTCGATGAAGGCGCCTTTCTCGCGGCGGAAGACGTGCAGCTTGTTCTTGACGTCGCCGGCGTGTGACGCTGCAGCGCGCGCCATGCGCCAGCGCCACAGCGGGTGGCTGGCCACCGGCAGCAGCGAGGCCTCGTGCGCCCAGAACTCGAACAGGCCGCGCGCGCTCTTGGCGCCCCAGGCGAGCCGGTCGAGATGGCCGCTGTCGTAATTCCCCAGCCGCGAGAACAGCGGCAAGTAATGCGCGCGCGCCAGCACGTTCACCGAATCGATCTGCAGAAGGCCGAGCCGATCGATGGCGCGCCGGACATGGCCGGCATTGGTGGCGCCGTCGGGCCGCGGCACGCCGAAGCCCTGCGCGGCCAATGCGATACGACGGGCGGCCGGCGCCGAGACGGTTTCACGTTTGCGGGACACGCCGTAAGCTAGCCCGAGACATATGGTGGCGGACAGGGGGAGAGATCATGACGTTGTCGAAAATGCGTGAGCTACGCCATGCGAGTGTTCGCCGTGTGATTGGGGTGCTTGCACCGCTTGCAATGGCTGCGGCCTGCGCGCCGGCCGTTCCCGACGACAAGATCTTCACCCTGACCTGGGGAAAACTGGGCATCGGCTACGAGTCGTTCGTCGGCACGCGCAACGATTGCGTCATGGCCGCGAGCGTGGTGACCCGGGATGCCTCCGGCCGGGAACAGCCGATGCCTGCACTCAGTGCCAGCCGCTTCAAGTCCTGCATGCGCGCGCGCGGATGGGAGCCGGTCGCCGGCGGCTATAGCGCGCCGCTCGGCTACGACGTGCGCATCGTCGACTGAAACTCCGGAACTGATCTTGCGGCAGGGGCGTTGTCCTCTTCTGACAGGAGGACAGGCATGGAAATCGACCGTGGCCGGCTGATCGACCATCTTCATCTGAAAGTGCGCGACCTCGCAAAAGCGAAGCGCTTCTATAAGGCAGCGATGGAAGCGCTCGGCATTCCGATCGTGGAGGGTGATGGCTATTTCTTTGCCGACGAACTCTGGGTCGATGTCGGCGAGAGTTTCAGCCACATGCACTTCGCCCTCCAGGCCAAGGATCGCGCCATGGTCGAGCGCTTCCATGCCGCGGTGCTGGTGGCCGGCGGCCGGGACAATGGCGGGCCTGGTGAGCGAAAATATCATCCCGGCTACTACGCGGCCTTTGCCTTCGATCCCGACGGCAACAATGTCGAAGCAGTCTATCACGGTCCGCACGAACGCTCCGCGCCGAGCGTTCACATCAAGTGGTGATCTGCCGTCACTTGCGTTCGAGGCGGGCCACCGCCTTTGTGATCTGATCGACCTGCCGCTTGGAGAGGTGGCCGTTCGCCTTGTATTCGCGACAGGCGTTCTTGAGGAAGGGGCTCTTCTCCGCCAGCGCCTCGGCGCGCTTCATCAGCGCGTCGTGTTGCGCCGGCGGCGGCCGGTTGGCGCGGCGGCGAAAGATGGTGATCGTGACGGCGACGACCACCGTGACGATGACGAGGATGAGGAGGTCGGCGGTCTCGCGCGGGAAGATCGACATGGCGGGTGAGCCTATTGTGTCGGTTTGTCTGGTACAATGCCGCCGATGCCGTTGGAGAGTGACCTCTATGCGCCGGTGAAGGCGCTGCTCGAAGGACAGGGCTACGTCGTGAAGGGCGAGGTGCGCGGCTGCGACGTCGTGGCGGTGCGCGGTACCGAGCCGCCCGTGGTGGTCGAGCTGAAGCGGGCTTTTAGCCTCGGCCTCGTCCTGCAGGGCGTCGACCGCCTCGTGCTCACCGATCTGGTCTATCTCGCGGTAGGCGCCTGGCCCAAGCAGATGAAGAACGTGCGCAAGCTTTGCCGCCGGCTGGGCCTCGGCTTCATCGTGGTGGCCGGGGCCAGGGCCGACGTCGTGCTCGATCCGGCGCCCTACAAGCCGCGACCGAACAAGCGCAAGACCGGCCGCATGCTGGGCGAGCATGCGCGCCGCGTCGGCGATCCCAACCTCGGCGGCCAGGCGATGCGCGCACCGCTGATGACCGCCTATCGCCAGGAGGCGCTCCGCTGCGCGGCACTGCTGGCGATCAACGGCCCGATGAAGGTGGCGGCGCTGCGCGCGTCGGGCGAGGTGCCCAAAGCCGCCAGGATTCTGCAGGACGACGTCTATGGCTGGTTCGAGCGCGTCGCGCACGGCGTCTATGCGCTCTCGCCCAAGGGCAAGCTCGGGCTGGAGACCTTCGATCGGAGGAGCGCGTAGAGGCCGACCGTGCACGGCGGCGAATTTTGAGTTAATGTGACAACCGCCGCGTTCGGCTCGTCTCGGGATGGCTCTTGTCTTGAAATCACTCAACTGGCTGTTGCGCGGTCTTCTGGGACTTGCTGGTGCCATCCTCGTTTATGCGGCCTGGCCGGTTGCCCAGGGGGCGTGGCAGGCCCAGAAGGCCGACGCGGTCCTCAATCAACTGCGCACCGGGCGGCCCGTAACGGTGACCCACGTCGACGCGGGAATCACCGCCCTCAACTTGGCCGTCGCCGCCGATCCCACCGCCGGCCGCCGCCTGCAGCGCTCGGAACTGGTGGCCGGTGCCGCCCTCACGGCAGGCCTCGATATCTCGGTGGAGCAACGGGTCGTCTGGCTGCGGAGCGCGGAGGCGGATCTCGTTGGCGGCCTCGGCAGCGCTCCGGCCCGCGGCGTTGCCTGGGCACGACTCGCCTCGGTGCGACAGGGGCTGCAGGGTACCTCGCGCGGAGTTGTCGACGCTCTCCTGATGTCGATCGACACCGCGCCTCTCCTGAACCCGATCTGGCCGGCGCGGCTGCGGCTGATCCTCGACAACTGGGTGGCTTTCACGCTGCAGGAGCGCGCACGGTTGGAGGCCTATGTGGTCATGACGTGGCGTCTCAATTCGGAGCGGCGCTATTTCGGCGCGGCCGTCCGTTCGCCGGTCGACGAGTTGTTCCTGCGTTACTTCCTGCGTGACGAGCCGCAGGGCCAGGAAGAACTCGCCCGCGAGATCGAAAACTTCAAGAGGCACGGGATATGACGTCGCACGACGCCGACGACCAGGCAGTGCCGGAACGTCGACGGCCGCTGATCCGGAGGCTGGCCGACAATCTCGTCATCGCCTTGTTCTTCGCCCCGGTCATGCTGGCAGCACTACCGATGGGCGCCAGCCGCGACTGGGCCTGGGCGCCGATCGCCATAATGATCGGGCTGGCGGCTGTGCTCGTGGCGGCGGGCTTCGGCGCGGGCCGCGGCTTCGAGGTCGGTGAACGCGAGCGCCGGCCGCTGCTGGTCCTGATCGGCTGCTTCGTCTTCTTCGTCGCCTTCGCGCTCTTCCAGGGTGCGTCGTTCGCGCCGGCATCGGGCAGTACCTGGCTCTATGCTTCGGCTCTCCGGATCCTGGGCAGCGCCCATGCCGCGGTGCCGGACATCGCCGTCGACACGGCGCGGAACGGGCTGCTGAAGTGCATCGCCTGCGGGCTGGTCTTCGTGATGGCGCGCGCCATCTGCCGCGATCGCGGCCATGCACGGCTGTTGCTGGCGCTGCTGGTGGCCAGCGCCGTGCTGGTCGTCGCCTACGCCCTCATCATGCAGGTGACCACGCACTCCTGCTACCTCGGCAGCTACCTCAAGAAGCAGGGCCTGTACGACCCGCGCGGTCAGTGCCTGATGTCAGGCACGTTCGTGAACAGCAATTCGTTCGCCTGCTACGTCGGCATGGGCGTGGTCGCGGCGATGGCGCTGGCATTCACCGATCGCCGCCGTGAACGCTCCGCTTTCGACGGGCGCGACGTCCAAACGTTCGAGTCGATGATGACGGTCACGCGGGTGACGTTGCTGGTGGCCATCTTCTTCCTTCTCGGCGGTCTGCTGATGTCGGCGTCGCGGGCTGGGGTTGCGGCAAGCGTCGCGGGCGCGCTGGCACTCGCGTTGCTGCTGATGCGCGGGCAGTGGGACGAGCGACCCGACCTCGTCCGCTGGTTCTGGGTCGCGGCGGCCATCGTGTTCGTGGTCGGCGTGATCGCGGGCGGCGCGCTGCTCACCAAGTCAGTGCGCGCCGGCGACGGCGGCAGCCGCCTCATCATCTGGATGACGTCGCTCGACGCAATCGGTCTCTCACCCTGGCTGGGCTGGGGGCTGGGCAGCTTTGGCGACATCTATACCATCTTGCAGCCGGCCAAGATCGTCCAGCCGAACGACCTCGCCCATTCGACTCCGCTCGAGACGATGGTGGAACTGGGCGTCATCGCGGCGATCCCGGCCTTCGCCGTCGTGCTGCTGCCCTGGGGCCTCAGCCTGCGTGCTGCGTTCAGGCGGGAATATCATTACAGGATCCTGCCGGCGGCAGCCTTTTCCGTCGCCGCCGTGCCGATCCTCCATTCGATGGTCGACTTCAGCCTGCAGATCCCGGCGATCGGGTTCGTCACCAGCGCCGTGCTCGGCATGGGATGGGCCCAGGCCTTCGACCGCCGGAGATCGCAGCGCCGCAGCGCGACCGTCTAGGTCACGGAAGCGCGTTGGACTGCCACAGGTCCAAAGTGTACGGCCTGTCGGCCAGCCGCGATCCGAACACGAGCGGCAGGTCGCTGCCGAATTCGAGGATCTTGCGATAGCCGTCCGCGCCGGCGAATTGGGCGCCGCGATGGACCACGACATACTTGTGCCGCAGCGGATCCGGCCGCGGCGCTTCGACCACCGGCCCCATCCAGTCGAGCACATCCTGACGCGCGCGGGCCTTTATGATGGCGAACCAGGCAACGGCGGTGCCCCAGACCTGGTCGCCGGGCTTCAGCCGGCTCGACAGCGGCGCCATCTGCAGAGCGTAGTCGCGTTGGGGACCCTGGAACCAGTAGGCGAGCACGCGCGGCCCCACCGAGAAGGCCGCCGCGTTCGTCACGAACGCCAGCGACGCCACCGTGGCGCCGACCGCGAGCCAGCGCCGTCGATACCGCGCGCCGCTCCCGGCCAGGCACGCCTCGACGCCGACGCCGATGACGCAGAAGACGAGTGTCACCGGATACAATGTGTAGAAGCCGCTGGTCTTGCCGGCGATAAGCACGTGCAGGACCAGGACCAGTGCTGCCAGCGCGAGCAGCACCCGGGCTCCGAGATCGGTCCAGAGCCGTGCCGCGATCACGCCGCAGAGCGCGAAGAAGGCCAGAACATAGATCGTGGGCAGGCGTCGAAACTCCATGCCATACCGCGCGACCTCGGCGGCAAACCGGTCGAGGAGTCCGCCGCCGCCGGATCGATCGAGGAGGAGCGACAGATACTGCGCCCGGAATTCCTGCGGGAACTGCAGGGCATACACGAGCCAGGCGGCGCCCAAGGCCGCGGCGGCGAGGCCGAACACGAGCGCCGAACGGAAGCGATTGGGAGCGAAAATGAGGATGACGATCCCGAGGCCGGCGCCCCACGGCAGCGCCGCGCTGTGGAACATCGTCGCCACGCTCGTGCAGAGGCCGGCGAGGAAGAGCCGGCCCAGGCCGGCCGGCGCGCCGCTGCGCAGGCTCTGCACGACGAGCAGGGACGACAGCAGCAGGGCGGCGATCGCCGGCGTGTCCATCCGCGATTCCTTCGCGGTCAGCATCCAGTCGGGCCACAGGAAGAGCCAGAGCGCGGCCAACCAGGCGCCCGTCGTGCCTGGAGTGATGCTTCTCACGAAGGCAAAGATCGCCCAGACCCCGAGGCCGCCGAACAGGATGCCCGTCAGCCGGGTCTGCCAGATGCCGAAGCCGAACAGCTCGTACGACACAGCGGCGGCGAACCCCAGGCCGGGAACCTGCCAGAGATAGTGGTCCTCGGCGCCGCGGTGCAGCGCCAGGACGTCGGCACGAAACCGGCCTGTCGTGGCCAGTTGCCATCCCGCGTCGTTGAGCAGCGCCTCGTCGCCGTTGACCAGCGGATAGGTCGTGACGTCGAGGCATTGCAGGACAACGAAGGCAAGCGCGAGAGCGAGTCCGGCGGCGTGGGTCCCGCTGGTCCCGCTATTTCTTTGCGCGTTCATGGACCTCGCCATAGAGGGTGGCCATTTCGGTCGCAACGTCGCCGTCCGAGCGGGTTCGCACGCTGTTGGCCGTGCGCATCGCGACCTCGCCGGGATCGGTCGCGGCCCGCTGCATCGCCGCGGCCCATGCCCGGGGATTGTCGAAGGGCAGCAGCCAGCCGTCGATGCCGTCGCGGACGCGCTCGGCAATGCCGCCGAGATCGGCGCCCATGACCGGTACGCCCATCGCCTGGGCTTCGAGGACGACGATGGGTCCAGTCTCCATCCAGCGCGAGGGCACCGCCAGTATGTCGAGGCTGTCGAGGAACGCCGGAATGCCGTCGTGCGGCAGGGCGCCGACGAGCTCGATGCGCGGGTCCCTCGCCGCCGCGGCCTCGATCGCCTTCAGGTTCCTGGCATCGTCGCCGGTGCCGGCGATGACCAGCCGCAGCGGCGTCTGCGACGGGATGTGTGCCATCGCCTCGATCAGCGTTCGCACGCCCTTGTAGGTTTCGATCCGGCCGACGAAGCCGATGGTGAGGGGACGCTTGCCTGCGCTGTCTCGTGGCTTCCGCCCGCTGCCGACGAACGCCGCGCTGGCGGCCTGGCGGCTGAGCAGGATCTTGGCGTCGGGGATGGCATTCTCGTGGAGGGCCGAGCGCACCCATTCGCTGGGCACGACGATCCGCTCGCAAAGCTGGCTGAGTTCCTGCAGCCGAGCCGCCTGGTTCGCCGCGATGGTGCGGGCCGAGGCGAGGGTCGCGAGCCGGCGCGCGGGAGAACGGGTGAGCCACGGTGGCGGCGTCCATGTCGGCAGGCGCGAGATCAAGTGCGCGGCCGGCGCCGGCACGCCGCGCCCCAGTGCCCAGCAATAGGCGCACCGCGTCTCGTCGATCCGGCCGTCGCACGGCCTCGTGCCCTCGAGCAGCATCGTGCCGCGTATGCAGAGCGGAGCGGGAACGTGCAGCGTGGCGACACAAGGGATCCCGAGGTCGGCCGCATGGCGAAGATGGGTGAGGCCCGCGCCTGTCGTCCAGGAATGAAGATGAAAGACATCGGGCTCGAGTTGCCGGACAAGCTGTTGGAATTGAGCCCGGTCGACGTCCGCTGGATAGCGACGCACCGGCACGCCCTGCCAGAGATAGTCGCGCGCCGAATCCGTGGTCGACGCAGCGATCGAACTTTCGACTCCGCGCTCGAGGAGCGCGGCGGCGAGATCGCGGACATAGACCTCGGTTCCCCCGACCGGGTCGGGGAAATAGAACCCGGCGCAATGGACGACGCGCAAGGTCATGTGCTGGGCACTCGTCGGCTCATGGGCGCTGGCTCACGGGCGCCTGCCCATGATCGGCGGCCGCAGATTGACCAGCCATTCGGCCGTGCGGAAGCCGAGCAGCCGGTAGGCAAGGGCGAGGCTGCGGCGGATCGGCGGTGCGAAGCCGGGGTCGAGCTCGTAGATCCAGTCGTAGACCTCGGCGGCGTCCGCCGGATGGGTCTTGGCGAGGTCGCGCATCGCCGTCCAAAGGAAGCGCACGCCGGCGCGGCTGCGGCGCGGTGTCAGTTCACCCGACTCGGCCAGCATGGCCAGCGCCTTGCGGTAGACCATGATCCTCTGCCACGTCCTCACGGTCTTCACGATGCCGCCGGGGTACTGCAGGCGTCCTTGCAAATGCCGGCGATGGACGAAGCCCGGTTTTTCATAAACGGCGAGGCGTGGCTTGCGCAGAGCGACCTCGATCATGAACATCCGGTCGTCGATGTAGGCAAAATCCTGGCGGTGCGGGATGTCGGCGATGAAGTCGCGGCGGAACAGGAACGCCGAGTAGTGCGAGTAAAAGCCCTCGCCGAGCTGTTGAGCGATGAAGTCGTCGCACGGTTCCCACTTGTTGACGTGGAGATTGCCGGAGTCGTCGTCGCTGTCCTGGTAGCCGGCGGCGACGACGTCGGCTGCGCTGTCGCGGGCCAGCCGGAGCTGCTCGTCGTTGGCGCCGTCGGCCAGCCAATCGTCGGAGTCGAGGAAGCGGACATAGTCGCCCTGCGCGACCTTGAGCGCCTCGACGATCGCCCAGTCCTTCCCCCAGTTGGCCATGCGGATCGCCCTTACGCCAGGCTGCTGGCTGAGCCACTCCCAGGTGCCGTCCGTGCTGCCGTTGTCGACGACGATCACCTCGACCCTGGCGGCCGTGGAGAGACACGACTGCACGGCCTTGGGAAGCGACCAAAGCCGGTTGTAGGTCGGGATGACGATCGAGATGTCGATCATTGGCCCCAACGCTTGTCGCCACGCAGGGCGCTATTGCGGGGAACGAACAGCATGTCGATCTGCCAAAGCGCGCCATCGAGCGGCCGGCGGGTCACGCCACAGATGTCGTAGGCGACGAAGCCGTGCCCGGCGAGCCAACCCACGAGTTCATCGAGCAGGGGCGCGCCCTGGTGGATGTCGAGCAGGTTCACCTCGGCCAGGATCGCGCCGACGTGCGGCAACGATGCGATTCCCCCCTTCAGGACATGCAGCTCGAAGCCCTGGACATCGAGCTTGAGCAGGTCGGGCGCCTTGCCGGCATACCAGTCGTGCACCGCCGAATCGATGGTCCACTGCGTGACCTTGCAGACCGGATGGGTCGCGTGATGCTCGCGCAGGACCGACGATGCGGTTTCCGCCATGTTGAATTCCACTTCC
>CAMARK010000076.1 GCA_945860205.1 Reyranella massiliensis 521
TGCCCTCGCGCCAGAAGCCGGTCGGTGTGCAGTAAGGCCTGCCATCGATCACGTAGGCGATGTGGCACACCAGGGCGGCGTCCAGGATCGCGTGGATGGTGTCCTTGTCGTAGCGGCCGCGGTCGTGGACGCGCTTCACCTTGTTCACGCTCGTGACGGGATAGCTCACGGCGGGATCGACTGAATCGGGTGGAGACATTGGGCGCACCAGGGAAGGGGTTGCTTGCGGTCCGACCATCATGGGAATACGGATCAGGTGAAAGGGCCGGTTTTGAGCAAAGTGACTAGACCAGTTCGTCCGCGCCGCGCCTCGCCCCTCGGCATCACGCTCGATCCCGCGAGCAGCCTGCCGCTGCATCGCCAGATCGGCGAGCAGGTGCGGCGCGCCATCCTCGAAGGCCGGCTGAAACCCGGCACGCGCCTGCCGTCGTCGCGGCTCCTGGCGCAGGATCTCGACTGCGCCCGCGGCACGGTGGTGCTGGCGCTCGATCAGCTCGTGGCCGAGGGCTACGTCGTGGGCCAGCCGGGCTCGGCAATGGCGGTGGCGGCCAACCTGCCCGACGAGATGTTATATGCGCCGCGCACGCCGGTGCCATTGGAAGTGCCGCAGATTGCCCGCCCCACCGTAGCGAGACGCGCCCGCGCGCTGCTGGCTGGCAGCCCGCCGGTCGCGACCGACGCCCTGCCGCTGGCGTTCCCGACCAGCCAGCCCGACCGCGAGGTGTTTCCCTTTGCGTTGTGGGCCAAGCTGCTGGAGCGCGAATGGCGCCGGCCATCGGCGGAAGCCGCCGCCGCGCACCCGTTCGGCCACGCCGGCCTGCGCGAGGCGGTCGCGACCTACCTCGGCGTGGCGCGCGGCTTCACCTGCGAGGCGCGCGAGATCGTCATCACTACCGGCATTCGCCATGGGCTCGCGCTCTTCGCCGAGGTGGCGCTCGACGCGGGGGACGCGGCCTGGATCGAGGAGCCGGGGTTTATCGGCGTGCGCGACGCGCTGGCCGCGGCGTCGGTGCGCGCGGTGCCGGTCCGCATCGACGAGGCGGGCTTCCTACTCGAGGCGGCGCAAGCCGCTGACCCCGAGGCGCGTCTCGCGGTCGTGGCGCCCGCTCATCATTTTCCGCTCGGCGCCGTGCTCGGCCTGCAGCGTCGCCTGAAACTGCTGAGCTGGGCCGAACGCCATAAGGGCTGGATCGCCGAGGACGATTTCGACGGCGAGTATCGTTACAGTGGCCGGCCGCTGGCGCCGCTGCGCGCGCTCGACCGCTCCGGCCGCGTTGCCTATTTCAGCAGCTTCTCCAAGCTGCTGTTCCCGGCGCTGCGTCTCAGCTTCCTGGTCCTGCCCGCGTCGCTGGTCGAAGTGACGGAACGGCTGATGGACCGCATCTCGGTGCGCGCGCCCTTGATGGCCCAGGGCGCGCTGGCGCGCTTCATCTCTGAAGGCTATCTCGCCGCGCATCTCCGCCGCACGCGCCTTCTCTATGCTATCAGGCGCGAGGCGCTGCTCGCGGCGGCAGAGCGGCATCTCGGCGGTCTGCTGGCGATCGCGCCCGATCCCGGCGGCATGCACCTGATCGCCAAGCCGGTCGGTGCGTTGTCGAAATCGTTCGACGACGTCGCGGTGACGAAAGAAGCGGCGGCGGCCGGCCTCGTCGTTCAACCGCTCTCCGTCTGCTACGCCGGCCGGTCCAAGCGGCACGGCCTGATCCTGGGCTATGCCGGCACGCCCGAAGGGGAGATCGATCGTGCGGTAGCAACGCTGCGTGATGTCGTTCTCAGGGAAACGAATCGGGCGAGGTACGAAATCTCCTCCTCGGACGTGTGATAGAATTCTCCTGTGAGAATGTGGGAGGCAGACCGATATGTCGCGTGAGCGCGCCGGCGTTCTAGAAGCGAAAAAGGTCCTGGCCGAGGTCTGGCCCGGTCAGGTACCGGAGAATTCGGTCGCCCTCCTGAAGGCGCTGCATATTCTGACGCGCGACGGGGCGCTGAACCACGACGCCCGGCGTAAGCTCAAGCAGGTTCTCCATCTGGTGCAGCTTCTCCGCCCTTCGCTCGACGCTGTGCTCGCCGATCAACCTGATGCGGTCATTGCGGACCTCGGCACCGGCAAGTCCTATCTGGGGTTCATCCTCTACGACCTGGTGATCGGACCCTTGGGTCATGGCAACATCGTCGGCATCGACGTGCGCGCGGAACTCGTTGAACAGTCGCAAAAGCTCGCGGCGGAAAGTCACTTCACGCGGATGAAGTTCGCCGCCGGCGAGATCGCCACGACGACGCTGCCCGGCGGCCGTGCCGACATGGTGACCGCTCTTCACGCCTGCGATACGGCGACGGACGACGCCATCCGGTTCGCACTGCGTCACGAGGCGAAGGTCGTCGCCCTCGTCCCCTGTTGTCAGGCCGAAGTCGCGACCCTGCTGGGAACCAGCACCGGCGCCCTGGAGCAGCTCTGGCGTCACAACATTCATCGGAGGGAGTTTGGTGCCCACGTCACCAACGTCATGCGCGCCCTTGTCCTGGAACTGCACGGCTACAAGGTGCGTGTGACCGAGTTCACTGGCTTGGAGCATTCGCTCAAGAACGAACTGATCCTCGCCACGCGTCACCAAAAGAGCAATCCGCTCGCACGACGCAAGCTCGACCAACTCGTGGAGCAGCTCGGTGTACGGCCGGCACTACTCGATGTCGTGGGCGGTTGAGGTCGGGGCAAGAGAGTCAAAGCCGGGCTCGGGAGGAACCGCGATGAAGCATGCAGTTGGCGCGTTGGCCACGATCCTGACCCTTTCCAGCACGGCAGCCTTTGCGAATGCCGCCGCGGGAGACGCTTGCTCGATGAAGCTGACAGGCGACTCCTTCCTGATCTATGCCGCGTCCATGGCCGGCAAGCCGACCAAGGGAAACTGGCAATCCATCGTGGAGGCCCAGACGAAATCCCTGGTCTCGGCCAACAGAATTGCCGCCGGCAGCGCACGCGAGAGCGAGATCGCGGCGGGCAGTTGCGTGAAGGCGGCCGTCGAGTAGGCGGCTACTTCCGAAAAGCCAGCACGTCCCACCACACGCCGTCGGCATTGAAGACCGACGGACGTTCCTTCTCATAGACCGTCGAGAGGCCGTGGCGGGCGGCGAGCGCGCGGGTCTCGGCCGGGCCGACGTCGAACATGCGGCGGCCGGCGGGCACCGGCCCGTGCCGCAGCGACAGGGTCATCAGGCCGCCTGGTGCGATCAGCTCTGCGACGCATGCCATGGCCCTGAGTCGCTCGACCTGGTCGAGATGCATCCAGACGGCCGTAATCATGACGAGGTCGAAAGATTGGCCCCGCGCCCGCACGCGGGCGAGCTCGGGTAGCGAATCGTCGAGCCACTCGATGGCGGGCGAGGGGTGCAGGCGCTGCCCATGGGCGCGCATCTCGGGCGTCGGCTCGACGGCCAGGACCGTATGGCCCAGGGCGGCCAGGGCGGTGGCATCGCGGCCGGTCCCGGCGCCGATATCGAGGGCGCGGGCCGGCGCCGGCGGGAGCAGGCGCAGGATGCCGCGATGGACGTCGGCAAAGCTGCGGCTCTCGTACTGCTTCACCAGCACGTCGGCCGTTTCGCTATAGCCCTGGGTACCATTGGGGGTGCCGCTGGCGCGGCCGGGGTGATGTCCTGTCATGGACGCATACTAGACCGGCAAAGGTGGAGTTGCAGGTTCAGCAGGATTATGGTAATAAATATCCTACAGTAGGGGTGCTGTATCCCCGTTGCGGCCCGCCCGGAAACCCCGGCGCGGGCCTTTTGCTGTCCGCTTCCCGTGACCTCAGGCCGCCCCATCCGGGCGGCCTTTTCCGTTTCCGGAGACCCGCATGAACGAGCCCGAGGACCAAGGCGCCGCCACCTACGAACTGCCCGAAATCCATTTCACGCCCGACGGCCAGCACGCCGTCGAACCGTCAGGCGATACCGCTCCACCCGCCGTCACCCCGCCGGCACAAGCGCCGCCGCAGGAGTTTCACGTCGAAGCGCCCACCCCGGCGGAACCTCCCGCGGAGGAACTTCCCGCCGAGGAACCGCTTATCGAGCGGCACGATCCCTTCGCTTATATGCGGAACGCGCCCTGGATGGACCGCCGGCTGAGCGCGTCGGGGCGGGGCGCGATCCTGCTGCGGCGCGACCTCGACGCTTTTCCCGTCATCGAGGGCCGCGATCCCAACCTTGCCGACCTCAAGGCCATCGCGCAGCGCACGGTCGACTACATCGTGCCGATCATCAAGCGCGAGCAGCTGACGGACTATGCCTACGACGTCCTGGAAGAGAAGCGGCAGGCGAGGATCGCGAAGAGGCGCTCGGAGGCCAACGAGACCGATCGGCAGGAGTCGGGCTTCATCAGGGTATCCGGTGGCAGTCCTGACGTTGGCCCGGACAATCAGCCGACGTCAGCCGAAGAGGGCCTCCCGAACGTCGGTCCTTCAGTCGCCCAGCTAGGTGCCGATGTGCTGGACGAGCGCATCCGCTCGCAGAAGTGGAGCGACCCATCGAACGACCGCGAGTATCTGAAGTCCCTGGAGCAATTTGCCGGGCACGCTGTTCGCTTGCCCGACGGTTCAACGGTGCCTGATCGCTATTCGCAGACCGACCATCTCATGTCGCCGGTTGAAGATCTCCGTCAGGTCGCCGCGGAAGGGCGGGCGGCTGGCAAGACGATTGTGGGCGGCGGGTTCGCCGTATTGACCCCTGGATCTGCCGGTACCCTCGTCAGCGCTGAACACGCCTACAAGCGAATCCGCGCGGCCATCGCTCAAGGAGGAGAGTTCGACTACCAGCGGAAGGCCGCTGTCGGAGAAAAATCGGGCTTTGTCCAGTTACGCCACTTCAGGAACGTCTCGAACTTCAATGTCGGGCTCTTCATGCAGCAAGCGGGGGCTCCCCTTTGGTTTACGCTGTGGGTGGCAGGTCGATACGCGAGGAAATACTCCAGCAACTACCGTCCCGACGAACCCGATGGCCTGGACCCCCAGACGAGAGACTTCATCGAACGTGGATACGCCGCCGGCGAGAGCGGCGTCTTCGATTGACCGATCGTTAGGCGGCGCAACCCTAGCTGCGCCGCCACCATGACCGCAGGAGCAAAGCCGTGAAAGCGGATGCGATCAGGACAGCCGGCCAGTAACGCTCGGCGATCGATCCGATGCCGTGTTCGGCATGCATCCCAAAAATAAGTATCACCCCAACGAGGATGCCCATGGGCCAGCGATGGAGTTCCGCCAGAGATCCGAAGCTGACGGCGTGAAACAACATGTCTGCTACGTCCCAGAGAGGGATGCTGATGATTACCATGGCGAACCACGTGGCGACCGCCTGGATGACTTTCTCCCGACGTGACAGCGGGGGGAGGCTCATGGAACGGGCCGCCACCACCATCGCAGGAACAAGGCCGTGAAAGCGGAAGCGATCAGCACGGCCGGCCAGTAGTGCGAGGCGATCGATCCGATACCGTGTTCGGCGTGTATCACGAAAACAAACATCAACCCCGCAATGGTTCCGATGGGCTTGAGAAAGAGTTCCGCCAGCGAGTGGAGCGATCCAAAGCGGACGACATGGCACAACAGGTCCGCCAAGTCCCAGAGAGGCATGCTGACGAGGGAGGCGAACAGCCAAAGGGCGGTTGCTTGGGCGAACTTCTCGCTGCGTGAAGGGGGAGGGCGGTTCATGGCGTGCTGGCAAGGATAGCGGCCGGCGATGGAATGTCTACAATCTGAGATTGTATTATTACAAGCCTTAGCGCCTCGAATTTCTAGACAGGTCCGCGATTCGGGCCTGAGTCGAAAAGAATCGTCCCGTTCAAGCCGGCCGGCACTCTCCGAATTTCCAGACAGACATATTCTGGACAGATGGTGTCTGAAAAGTCGCCCTGGTGTGGTCTACGACCGCGCGGCTTTCGCTGCTTCGAAGGCGGCCAGGCGCACGGCGAACTTGCCGGTGCCGGCGGCCAGCGAGGTGGCCGCGGCCGGGACCGGTAGCGTCTCGAAGAAGTGGCAGGCGACGCGATGACCCTCTCCCGCGTCGCGCAGCAGAGGTTCCTCCTCGCGGCAGCGCGCCTGGGCGTACTGGCAGCGGGTGTGGAAGCGGCAGCCCGGTGGTGGCGCGAAGGGGCTGGGCACGTCGCCCGCCAGCAGCAGGCGCTCCTTGCGCACGCTGGGGTCGGGCCGCGGGATCGCCGACAGCAGGGCCTGCGTATAGGGATGCCGCGGCCGGTCGTAGAGGTCGCGCTTGGAGGCGATCTCGACCAGCTTGCCGAGATACATCACCGCGACGCGGTCGCTGATGTGTTTTACCACGGCGAGGTCGTGGGCGATGAAGAGGTAGGAGAGGCCGAAGCGGCGCTGCAGGTTCTGCAGCAGGTTCACGATCTGCGCCTGGATCGAGACGTCGAGCGCCGAGACCGGTTCGTCGCAGACGATCAGGTCGGGATTGACCGCCAGCGCGCGGGCGATGCCGATCCTCTGGCGCTGGCCGCCGGAGAACTGGTGCGGATAGCGCCGGTGATGCTCGGGCAGCAGGCCCACGACGTCGAGCAACTCCTTCACGCGCGTCTCGCGCTCGGCTTCGGTGTGGAGGTCGTGCACGGCCATCGGCTCGGCCAGGATCTCGCCCACGGTCATGCGTGGGTTCAGCGACGCATAGGGATCCTGGAAGATGATCTGCATGTGCCGGCGGAGCCGCCGCAGCGAATTCTTGTCGAGGTTGGCGATTTCTTCTCCCTTGAAGCGCACCGATCCTGCGGTGGGGTCCATCAGGCGCAGCACCAGCCGGCCGGTCGTGGACTTGCCGCAGCCCGACTCGCCTACCAGCGCCAGCGTCTCGCCGCGGGCGATCTCGAAGGTGACGCCCTCGACCGCGCGCACGAGGCCCACGATCTTGCGCCGGATCAGGCCGCGGCTGACGGGGAAATGCTTTACGAGACCGTCCACTTGGAGGACGGGGGTTGTGTCACTCATCAACAGGAGCCTTCCAGCACGCGACGCGATGGTCTGGGCCGAGGTCGCGCAGCGGCGGCGGCTCGTCGTGGCAACGGCGGTCGGCGAAGGGACAGCGCGGCGCGAAGCGGCAGCCCCTCGGCTGGTTGTTGGGGCTGGGCACCGTGCCCTCGATGGTGGCCAGCCGCGCGCGCTCGACGTCGAGCCGCGGGATCGAGCCCAAAAGACCGATCGTGTAGGGGTGCTGCGGATCGGCGAACAGCGCGTTGACCGGGGCGCTTTCGACGATCTGTCCCGCGTACATCACCAGCACGTCGTCGGCCACTTCGGCGATCACGCCGAGGTCGTGGGTGATGATCAGGATCGCCATGCCCAGCCGTCGCTGCAGGTCCTGCAGCAGGTCGAGGATCTGCGCCTGGATGGTGACGTCGAGCGCGGTCGTGGGCTCGTCGGCGATCAGGAGTGACGGCTCGCACGACAGCGCCATGGCGATCATCACCCTCTGGCGCATGCCGCCCGACAGGCTGTGTGGATAGTCGTCGACGCGCTGGGCGGGCGAGGGAATGCGCACAAGCTCGAGCATTTCGATCGCCCGCGCCTTGGCCGCCTGCGGCGACATCGTCGTGTGCGCCAGGATGGCCTCGACGATCTGCTGGCCGATCGTGTGGACCGGGTTGAGCGAGGTCATCGGCTCCTGGAAAATCATCGACATCTGGCCGCCGCGCAGCTTGCGGCGTTCGTCGGACGAGAGCTTCAGCACGTCGCGTCCGTCGAAATTGACGGCCTCGGCCGCGACCTGGCCGGGCGGACTCGCCACCAGGCCCATGACCGAGAGCGACGTCACGCTCTTGCCGCAGCCGGATTCGCCCACCAGCCCGACGGTGCGGCCGCGGTCGACTGAGAAGTCGATGCCGTCGACCGCGCGAAACAGGCCGCGGTCGGTGTGGAAGTGGGTTCTGAGGCCGCGGACGTCGAGAAGCTTTTGCATCAGAAGGAGTAATCCAGTCCCTTGTAGAAGGTGTTCTGGTAGAGCATGTGCGGCCGCACGCCTTTCAGCTTCTTGAGACTGGTCGTGTACATCTGGATGTTCATCACCGGCATCCAGAGATGCTCCTCGGTCACGCGCTGCTGGGCGAGCGCGTAGTACTTGGCGCGGTCGGCCTCGGTCAGCGCGGCGCGGCCCATCTTCAGGTACTCGTCGGTCTTCTCGTCCTTCCAGTTCATCCGGTTGGGCGCCGGGATGTTCCTGGAATCGAAGTAGAAGTTCAGTAGGTCGCCGGCCGACATGTAGGGGAAGGTGACCGTCCACAACTCGTAGTCCTGCTCGCTCATCTTGGAGAAGGCGATGGTCGAGTCGAAGCCCTGGACCTTCCAGTCGATGCCGATCTGGCGCATGTAGCCCTGGATCGCCTCCGACACGCGGCCGAAATAGGCGACCTGGGTGAAGTAGACCTTGGGTGCCAGCTTGACGCCATCCTTCTCGCGGATGCCGTCGGCGCCCATCTTCCAGCCGGCCTCGTCGAGCAGCTTCTTCGCCCGCTCGACATCCTCCTTGATGATGTTCTTGGTGCTCTCGGCGAAGTCGAGCGCCTTGGGATCGATGAAAGTGTAGGCCGGGTCGGCGTTGCCCAGCATGATGCCCTTCACGATGTCGGCCCGCTTGATGGCGATGTTCATGGCCTCGCGCACGCGCTTGTCCGACACCATCGGCCGGTTGGACTTGTAGCCGTAGTACATGAGCTGGAAGTTGGGCGTCGCCTCCTGGACGTTGAGGTTGGGCGAGGCCTTGACCTGCTGGATGAACTGCAGCGGGATCTGGTGGGTAATGTCGAACTGGCTGCCCATCATGGCGGCGACGCGGCTCGCATCCTCGGGCACGATCTTGATGCTGAGCTTCTCGAACTTCACCGGGCCCTTGTTGGTGTACATCGACGGGCCCCACTTGTAGGCGTCGTGGCGCTTCAGCACGATCTCGGTGCGCGGCTGCCACGATTCGAAGCACCACGGGCCGGTGCCGTCGGCGGCCTTGGTGCCGTAGTCCTTGCCGAGTGACTCCACGCTTTCCTTGTTGTGGATCGCGGTGGTGAACATGGTGAGGTTGAGCAGCAGGTCGGAGAACGGTTCGTTAAGCTCGTACTCGACCGTGTAGGGATCGGCGGCGCGGATGTCCTTGAGATTGCCGGCGCGCCAGGCCAGCGGCGCCTTGAGTTCTGGGCTGGTCAGACGCTTGAAGCTGTAGACCACGTCGTCGGCGGTAAACTTCTTGCCGCTGCAGAAGCTGACATCGTCGCGCAGCTTGAAGGTATAAAGCTTGCCGTCGGGGGTCATCGTCCACGACTTGGCGAGATAGGGGATCACCGTCTTGCCGTCCCAGTCCATCGCCACCAGCGTGTCCTGGAACATGTTGACGATGTCGGAGGTCGGCGACCAGGTCGTTCGCTGGCCGTCATAGTGCGGCGCATCGAGCGATTTCATCATCTTCAGGGTCTGCGCTTCCGCAGCCGTCGAAGCTCCGAGCACGCCCAGCAACGCCACTACACTTGTGAAAATGCCACGCATCGCCGTTCTCCGCTTTGTTGATTCCTAGAGAGACGTGTCCAGCCCTTTGTAGAAAGTGTTCTGGTAGATCATGTGCGGCCGGGCGCCCTTGATCTTCTTGTTGACCACCTCGTCCATGTTGATGTTGAGCACCGGGATCCAAAGGTGCTCCTGCATCACTTTCTGCTGCACCAGCGCGTAGTATTTGGCGCGATCGGCCTCGGTCAGCGACGATCGGCCAAGCTTCAGCCATTCGTCGGTCTCCGCGTCCTTCCAGTTCATCCGGTTGGGCGTCGGGATGTTCTTCGAGTCGAAGTAGATGTTCATCAGGTCGCCGGCCGACAGGTAAGGCACCGTCACCGACCAGATCTCGTAGTCCTGCTCGGCCATCTTGGCGGCGGCGATCGTCGAATCCCACGGCTGGATCTGCCAGTTGACGCCAATCCTGCGCAGATAGCCCTGGATTGCCTCGCCCACCCGGGCGGAGTTGGCGTTGGCGGTGAAGTACACCTTGGGCGCCAGCTTCACGCCGTCCTTCTCGCGGACACCGTCGCTGCCGACTTTCCAGCCGGCCTCGTCTAGCAGCTTCTTCGCCCGCTCGAGGTCCTCCTTCACGATCCCGGCGGTCTTGGGGTCGTGGTCGAGCGCATCCTTGTCGACGATGGTGAAGGCCGGGTCGGCGTTGCCGAGCAGGATGCCCTTGGCGATCTCGGCCCGGTTGATGGCGATGCTCATGGCCTCGCGCACGCGCTTGTCGGCCACCATGGGCCGCGTGATCTTGTAGCCGAAATAAAGCAGCTGGAAGTTGGGCTTGGCCGCATGCACCTGCAGCATCGGCGCCGTCTTGGCCTGGGAGATGAACTGGGCGGGGAACTGGTGCGTGATGTCGAACTGGCCGGCCATCATCGCCGCCACGCGACTGGAATCCTCGGGCACGATCTTGATGACCAGCCTCTCGAACTTCACTGGACCCTTGTTCTTGTACATGGACGGGCCCCACTTGTAGGCGTCGTGGCGCTTGAGCACGATTTGCGTGCGTGGCTGCCACGATTCGAAGCACCACGGGCCGGTGCCGTCGGCGCCCTTGATGCCGTAGTCCTTGCCCAGCGCCTCGACACTCTCCTTGTTGTGGATGACGTTGGTGAACATGGTGAGCTGCAGCAGCAGCTCGGAGTAGGGCTCGGCGAGTTCGTACTCGACGGTGTAGGGGTCGGGTGCGCGCAGTTCCTTGATGTTGCCGGCCCGCCAGGCGTAGGGACCCTTGGTTGCCGGGTCCTTCAGGCGCTGGAAGCTGAAGATCACGTCCTCGGCGGTGAATTTCTTGCCGCTGCAGAACGACACGTCGTCGCGCAGCTTGAAGGTGTAGGTCTTGCCGTCCGGGCTCACCGTCCAAGACTTGGCGAGATAGGGAATGGGCGTGCGACCGTCCCAGTCCAGCGCCACCAGCGTGTCCTGGAACATGTTGACGATATCGGAGGTCGGCCCCCAGGTCGTGCGCTGCGCGTCGTAATGCGGCGCATCGATCGACTTCATCATGTTCAGGGTCTGGGCCACGGCCGGGGACGCAATACTCAACGCGAACGCCGCACTCAGAGCAAATCTGATCATGTCTGCAGCCTCGGATCGAGGACGTCGCGGAGTGCGTCGCCCAGAAGGTTGGCGGCCAGCACGATGACGAAGATCGCGCAGCTCGGGATCGTCGCGATGTGCGGCGCCATGAACAGGAAGTCGCGGCCCTGCGCCGCCATCATGCCGAGCTCGGCTGTCGGCGGTTGGGCGCCCATGCCGAGGAAGCCGAGGGCCGAGCCGATCAATATTATTTGGCCGAAGCGCAGGGTGAGAAAGACGAAGATGGTCGAGATGCAGTTGAGCGTCAGGTAGCGCCAGATCAGCGTGCGGTCGGAGACGCCGACGGCACGGCCGGCCTCCATGAATTCCTGGCTCATGACGCCCACCGCGGCACCGCGCGCCACGCGGGCAACGTCGGGGATGGTGGCCACCACCAGGGCGATCACCACGGCGGCGAGGCCGGCGCCGAAGATCGCCGCCACGGCGAGCCCGATCAGGATCGCCGGGAAGGCCAGCATCACGTCGACCAACCGCATGATCCAGCCGTCGAGCCGGGGATAGTAGGCGGCGAGGATGCCGAGCACGCCGCCCAGCGCGCCGCCCACGATCACGCCGACCAGGCCCAGCATCAAGGTGTTGCGTGTGCCGAAGATGATGCGGCTCAGGATGTCGCGACCGGTGTTGTCGGTGCCGAACCAGTGCTCGGCGCTGGGCGGCTGCATCACCTTGGTGAGATCGGTGAGGTAAGGATCGTAGGGTGCCACCCAGGGCGCGAAGATGGCAGCGAGGCCAATCGTCAGCAGGGCGAGCGTGGCGATCACCGCCACCTTGTCGCGTGCGAGGCGCCGGAGCGCACCCGAGCGGGCAAAGACGCCGGGCTCGTCGGTGGAGGTGATCGGCGCGAGGGTCTCGACGCTCATGTCCGTTGCACCCGGGGATCGAGATAGACGTAGAGGACGTCGACGATCAGGTTGATGCTCAGGAAGGCGATCGCCAGGATCATGATGGCGCCTTGCGCTGTCGGGAAATCGCTGGAGACAATGGCGCCGACGGCGAGGCGGCCGACGCCCGGCCACGAGAACATGGTCTCGGTCACGACCGCGCCGCCCAGCAGGAACGCCGCCTGCAGGCCGATCAGGGTCACCACCGGAATCAGCGCGTTGCGCAAGGCGTGGTGCACGATCACCACTGTTTCACGCAAGCCCTTGGCGCGTGCCGTGCGCACATAGTCGGCGCCCAGCACTTCGAGGACGGCGGTGCGCGTCAGCCGCGCGATCGGCCCGATCAGCACCGCGCCCAGCGTCGCCGCCGGCAGGATCAGGCTCGGCAGTCCGCCGTCCCAGATCGGGCCGGTGCGGCCGGTGAACGGCAGCATGGCCCACTTGAAGCCGACATACTGGATCAGGATCAGGCCGATGAAGAATACCGGCATCGAAACGCCAGCGACCGAGATGGCCATGATCAGGCGATCGACGATGGTGCCGCGCCTCACAGCCGCCAGCGTGCCGAGCGTCAGGCCGAGCGGCACGGCGAGCAGCATGGCGCCCAGCATCAGCTCGACCGTGGGACCGATGGTGAGCGCCAGCTCCTCGCTTACCATCTTGTTGGAGATGATCGAGCGGCCGAGATCGCCGCGCAGCACACGGCCGATATATTCGGCGAACTGGATGGGGATTGGCCGGTCGAGCCCGAGTTCGAGGCGGATGGCCGCGATGGTTTCGGCCTTGGCGTCGGGGCCGGCGATGATCATGGCCGGATCCGCCGGCACGACCTGCAGCAGGCAGAAACACAGGAAGAGCACCCCGAGTAGCGCGGGGAACGAGATCAGCAGGCGGTGGACAATCTGTCTTCCCATGCGCCGTCCTCGGACCTGATCAGCCAAGGAGGAGCGCGCCGGATTTATCGGCGTGTCTTGTCGTTCCTCCCTGGCAGCCGCGCTTCGGTCAACCGTGCGCAGCCTTTGCTTGTGCGATCATAGTGGCACGATCGAAATCCCGCGTCACGCCCAGCCGCCGGCATGGGGCAGGACATGGCCGGTGATGAAGCCCGCGCCGTCCGAGCACAGGAAGCACACCGCCGCTCCCAGCTCGTCGGACTTGCCGAGCCGGCCCAAGGGAATCTGCGCCGTCATCTTGGCCATCGCCTCGTGGTTGGCGAGCAGGGCCGGTGGGAAGTAGTCGGGGTTCTCGACATAGTTCGAGCCCACTGCATTCACCGTGATGCCGTCGCGTCCCAATTCCTTGGCCAGCGAGGACACCAGCCCGTTGGCTGCCGCCCGCGCCGAGACATAGGGCGCGTAGTTGGCGATGCCGCGCAGTGGTGCTGCCGACGAGACGAACACGATGCGTCCCACTTTGCGCTTGCGCATCGAGGGCACCACGAGCTGAGTGAGGTGGAAAGGCGCCACCGCCATGGCTTCTAGGGCAGCGCGATAGTCTTCCAGGCGAGCCTCGCCCAGCGGCGCACGCAGAGCCGGATAGGCGTCGTTGTTGACCAGCGCGTCGATGTGCCCGTGGCGCTTCAGCGCCAGCTCGACCATCGTGGCGGGGTCGGTGGCCGACAGGGCGTGGGCGCCCTGGAACTGGGTTTCATACCGGCGCCGCGCGCTGGGGGCCTCGAACGTGGGGTCGTGGGCGAGCACCGTGGCACCCTGGGCCAGCGCCACGCGCGTGGTGCCGTGGCCAGCGAACTTCTCGACATTGGTGATCAGGATCACCCGGTCTTTCAGCAGCATGGCGGTTCCTCTAAGTTGCAGCCCATGACAACTCCTCCCGACCCTGGCGCGCAAGCCCCGCCGGAACAGGCGTCCTTCGGCTTTCGCGACGTCCCGGCGTCGGAAAAGGCCGGCATGGTGCGCCAGGTGTTCGAGAGCGTGGCGCCGCGCTACGACCTGATGAACGACCTGATGTCGGGCGGCGTCCACCGGCTCTGGAAGAACACCCTGGTCGATGTCGTGAATCCGCGCCCGGGCGAAAAGTTCCTCGATGTGGCGGGCGGCACGGGCGATATCGCCTTCCGGATCCTGAAGCGCCAGGGTGAGCGGCCCGACGTCACGGTCTGCGACATCAATCCGGCAATGCTGGAAGTGGGCCGCGACCGCGCCGTCGACCGCGGGCTCCTGGACGGTCTCACCTGGACCACGGGCGATGCAGAGACCCTGCCGTTCCCCGACCGCTCGTTCGACGGCTACACGATCGCCTTCGGCCTGCGCAACGTCACCGACATCGACAAGGCACTCGGCGAGGCGCATCGCGTGCTCAAGCCCGGGGGCCGCTTCTTCTGCCTTGAGTTCAGCAAGGTCACGTCGCCGGCTCTCGGCCGCCTCTACGACACCTACTCGGAACGGGCGTTACCGTTCTTCGGCAAGCTCGTCGCCAAGGACGCCGAGTCCTATCGCTATCTGCACGAGAGCATCCGCCGCTTTCCACCGCAGCGCGAGCTGGCCGCACGCCTGCGCACGGCCGGGTTCGCCAATGTCGCCTGGCGCGACCTGACGCTGGGCGTCGTGGCGCTGCACAGCGCCTGGCGCATCTAGATGCTGCGCGCTCTTCGCAACAGCTGGCGCCTGCTGCGCATGGCGCTGAGCTTCGCCCGCCACAACGCGCTGTTTCCGCTCGAGACGCTGGGCATCGCGCCAGCGCTGATCGCCTGGGCCAAGCTGTTCGCCCGCCGCCGCGACCCGCGCCGGCCCGGCGAGCGTCTGGCGGCAGCGCTGCAGGAGATGGGGCCGTCCTTCATCAAACTCGGGCAAGCGCTCTCGACCCGCGCCGATCTTCTTGATGAAGGCGTCGCGGCCGACCTTGGGCGGCTACAGGATCACCTGCCGGCGTTTTCCGGCGCCGAGGCGCGCCGCATCGTCGAGGGTGAGCTGGGCCAGCCGATCGAGGCGCTGTTCACCAGCTTCGACGACGTACCCGTCGCCGCGGCCTCGATCGCCCAGGTCCATTTCGCCGTGACCACCGATGGCCGCGAAGTGGCGGTGAAGGTGCTGCGGCCCGGCATCGAGAAGGCCTTCGAGCGCGATCTCGACCTCTTCTACTGGATGGCCGAACTGGTCGAGCGCACCCAGCCACGCTTCCGCCGGCTGAAGCCGGTCGATTCGGTGCGGGCCTTCGCCGACGTGGTGCGGGTCGAGATGGACCTGCGCATGGAGGCCGCCGCAGCCGAGGAGCTGGGCCTGAACTTCGTCGACGATCCAGGCTACCGCGCGCCCACCATCGACTGGGACCGCACCGCCGAGCGCGTGCTGACCCTGGAGCGGATCGACGGCATCCCGATCGGCGACCGTGACGCCATCGCGGCAGCGGGCCACGATCCCGATGTCGTCATGAAGATCTGCGCCGAGGCGTTCTTCTACCAGGTGTTCCGCGACGGTTTCTTTCATGCCGACATGCACGGCGGCAACGCCTTCGTCGACCGCCAAGGCCGCATCGTGCCGGTCGATTTCGGCATCATGGGCCGCATCGACGAGGACACGCGCGGCTATCTCGCCGAGTTGCTGGTCGCCTTCCTGCGGCGCGACTATCGCGCCGTTGCCGAGGTCCAGTTCCGCGCCGGCTACGTCCCGCCCGACCAGTCGTTGGAAATGTTCGCCCAGGCCTGCCGGTCGATCGGCGAGCCGATTTTCGGCAAGCCCAGCCACGACATCTCGATCGCGCGTCTGCTTGCCCAGCTGCTGCGCGTCACCGAGCAGTTCGAGATGGCGGTGCAGCCGCAGCTCCTGCTGCTGCAGAAGACCATGCTGATGGCCGAGGGCATGGGCACCAAGCTCAACCCCAAGGTCAACATCTGGGAGTTGGCGCGGCCACTGATCGAGGATTGGATGCGCACCCATTTCGGACCGCGCGCTACCGTCGGTCGCGCGGTCGAGGACGTGGTCCAGGCGGTCCGGCGCCTGCCGCGCCTGATCGACAGCCTGCATCTCGTGGTCGAGCACGAGCGCCGCGTCGCCGAACGCGCCGCGGCGCCGCCGCCGACATCGGGTCGCGTCTGGTCGCGCGTCGGGTTTGCCGAGGTCGTGGCCGTGCTCGCTCTCGTCGCCGCCATCGTCGCGTGGTGGCACTAGACGCATGACGGCGGGAGAGATCGCCTTCGGCCTCGCGGTGTTCCTGCTCGCCGGCACGGTCAAGGGCCTGGTGGGTCTGGGGTTGCCGACAATCACCATCGCGCTCACGTCGATGGTCCTGCCTTTGACCGAATCGATCGCGCTGATTGCGCTGCCCACCATCTTCTCCAATGTCTGGCAGGCCTCGATCGGCGGCCAGTTCTGGGCCATCTTGCGTCGCCAGTGGCCGCTCATCGTGCCGCTGATGATCGTGCTCTATCTCACCGTGTGGCTGATCGGCCAGAAGGGCCCGAACTGGGCATTCCTCGTGCTGGCGGGCGTGCTGATCGTCTACAGCGGGCTCGGTCTGCTGCGGATCCGCCTTCATATCCATGCCGACCTGGAACGGGTCCTGGCGCCGGTGATCGGCGTCGTCTCGGGTTTCGTGGCCGGCCTCGTCGGCGTGCCGATCATCCCGCTGATGCCTTACCTGCAGGGGCTCGACATCAAGCCGTCGGAGCTGGTGCAAACCCTGGGTGTCGTGCTGTGCGCCACGTCCCTCACCCTCGCCGGGTCGCTGCTCGTCTTCGGCGTCCTCGATGGCCCGCGCGCCATCGTATCGGCCGCCGCCGTCGTGCCGGCGCTCGCCGGCATGTGGGTGGGCCAGCAGATCCGCCGGCGGCTGTCGGTCGAGCAGTTCCGCCTGGCCGTGCTCTGGGCCCTGCTGCTGACGGGCGTCTATACTTTCGCCAGCCGCATGTTGTGATATCCTGACCGGCATGTTGCACGGTAAGCGGATTCTGCTGATCGTCGCGGGCGGTATCGCGGCCTTCAAGTCACTCGAACTCATCCGCCGGCTGCGCGAGCGCGGTGCGGCGGTGCGTTGCGTGGTGACCGCTGCCGGCGCCAGGTTCGTGACCCCGCTGTCGCTGCAGGCCCTGTCGGAGGACCGCGTCTATACCGACATGTTCTCGCTGACCGACGAGAACGAGATGGGCCATATCCAGCTCTCGCGCGACGCCGACCTGCTGGTCGTGGCGCCCGCCACCGCCAACATCCTGGCCCGCATGGCGGGCGGCCTCGCCGACGACCTCGCCGCCACCGTGCTGCTGGCCACCGACAAGCCGGTGCTCGCCGCTCCGGCCATGAACGTCCGCATGTGGACCCATGCCGCCACCGTCACCAATGTCGAAACGCTGAAGAAGCGCGGCGTCACCTTCGTCGGCCCCAATGACGGCGCCATGGCCTGCAACGAACACGGCCCAGGCCGCATGTCGGAGCCGGCCGAGATCGTCGCCGCCATCGAGGCGCGGCTGGCCACGGAGCGGCCGCTAGCGGGGAAGCGCGCTCTTGTGACATCGGGTCCAACGCGTGAAGCGATCGATCCCGTGCGCTACATTTCCAACCATTCCTCGGGCAAGCAGGGCCATGCCATTGCGGCGGCCCTGGCGCGGCTCGGGGCCGAGGTTACGCTGGTGAGCGGCCCGGTCGCTGTGGCCGATCCCGCCGGGGTGCGTACCCTCCATGTCGACTCGGCCGACCAGATGCTGGCCGCCTGTCTCGCCGCCGGCGCCATCGATATCGCGGTCTGTGCGGCGGCGGTCGCCGACTGGAAGGCGGCGCGGCCGGCCGGTGCCAAGATCAAGAAAAAGGCAGGCGCCCCGCCGCCGTCGCTCGAGCTTTCACCCAACCCGGATATTCTGGCCACCCTGTCGAAACCCGGTCCCAAGCGTCCGGCGCTGGTCGTGGGCTTTGCCGCCGAGACCGAGAACCTGGTGGCCAACGCGATCGACAAGCGCGGCCGCAAGGGCTGCGACTGGATCGTGGCCAACGATGTGTCGCCGGCCACCGGCACCTTCGGCGGTGAACGCAACACCGTGCATCTGATCAGCGCCGCCGGCGTCGAGGATTGGCCGACGCTCTCCAAGGACGAGGTTGCGGGCCGCCTTGCCGCGCGCATCGCGCTTCACCTGGCCCGCCCGCGGTCGGCGGAAGCGGCGGAGTAGCAAGTCCATGAACGGTTTCGAAAGCGTCGAGATCGAGGTGGTGCGGCTGCCCCATGGCCGTGACCTCGCCTTGCCCGACTATGCGACTGCCGCCGCCGCCGGCGCGGATCTCCTGGCCGCCATCGACGGCGAGATCGAGCTGGGGCCGCTCGAGCGAAAGATCGTTCCAACAGGGATTTCGCTGGCACTGCCGGTGGGCTTCGAGGCCCAGGTCCGGCCGCGGTCCGGCCTCGCGGCCAAGAACGGGATCACCGTGGCCAACGCCCCCGGCACCATCGATGCCGATTATCGCGGCGAAGTGGGCGTGATCCTCATCAACCTCAGCCGTGAGCCGTTCAAGGTCACGCGCGGCATGCGAATTGCACAACTGGTCATTGCCCGGCACGCCCGAGCAGTGTGGCGGGAAGTCGGCGAGCTCGATCGGACGGCACGTGGCGCCGGCGGCTTTGGATCAACGGGTGTTGTGACCGGAGACGCGACGCCGGCTGACAAGATGGCGGGGTCGGCACGAAGGGCCTGAGGAGACCGGGGAATGCCGCGGCTCAGCAAGAAGACGATGTTCGCTCTCGAGGCGGTGCTCGACGTGGCCTTCCACGTCGGCGAGCATCCGGTGCGCAGCAGTGACATCACGGAACGCCAGCGCATCCCCAAACGCTATCTCGAGCAGGTCCTGCAGCATCTGGTCCGCGCCGGCATCCTGTCGGGCAAGCGCGGTCCCAGGGGCGGCTATCGCCTCGGCCGCGACCGGACGCTGATCACGGTCGGCGAGATTGTGCGCGTCGTGCGCAATCTCGAGGCCGAGACCGAGCCCAACGATCCATCGGTCGGCTCGCCGCTGGCGCACGAGGTGGTGTGGCCGGTGTGGGAGAAGCTGCGCGACGGCATGATGGCGCAGCTCGACGGCATCTCGATCGATGATCTCTGCCGCCAGGCCCGCGACAAGGGGCTCAACACCCATTCCGATTCGGCGACGCGTCAGGTCGTTCTCTAATATTTCCTGCGCTATGCTCATCCGTCACTTCATGAACGGAGGAGCAAGACCATGGCTGCGGCCAAAGCTAAAGCGAAGAAAGCCAAACCCAACCCGCGCAACAAGAAGCTGTACGACGACGGCATGAAGATGCGCAAAGCCGTGCTGGGTGCGGCCTATGTCGACAATTCTCTGGCCGGCGCCGCCAACGACGACTTCATGATGGCGTTCCAGGACATCACCACCGAGTATTGCTGGGGCTATGCCTGGACGCGGCCGGGCCTCTCGAAAAAGTCGCGCTCGATGCTGAACCTCGCGATGCTGGCGGCGCTGAACCGTGGCCCCGAGCTCAAGCTGCATATCAACGGCGCGCTGAACAACGGGCTCACCAAGGAGGAGATCAAGGAGATCTTCCTGCAGGTCGCGATCTATTGCGGCATTCCGGCCAGCCTCGACGCCTTCAAGACGGCAAGCGGCGTGTTCAAGGAACGCGGCATTTAAGGGTACGGGTTTCATCCGGCCGACGCGGGCGGGTGAGGGCCTGGCCCTCACCGCGCTCTGCGTCAGGTCGAACGCGCATTGAGGCTATCTCACCTTCGAGGCTTGTTCATGACCGCATCTCCACTGGTACCTCCCGCCACCATCGCCTTTCTCGGGCTCGGCATGATGGGCCGCCCGATGGCGGCTCGTCTGGCCGGCGCCGGCTTCAAGCTCCGCGTGTTCGATGTCTCGCAGAAGGCCGTGTCGGATTTCGTCGGCGCCCATCCCGGGGCGCTGGCCACCGCCTCGGCCAAGGCCGCGGCCGAGGGCGCCGACGCGCTGATCACCATGCTGCCCGACGGCAAGATCGTGCGGCAGGCGCTGATCGAGGGTCGCGACGCCGCCGTCGAGGGCCTCCAGGCCGGCGCGGTCGTCATGGACATGAGTTCGTCCAATCCCGTGGATACCCAGAAGCTCGCGCGCGATCTCGCCAGCCGTGGTGTGGCGCTGCTCGACGCGCCGGTCTCGGGCGGCGTGAAGCGCGCCCTCGACGGTTCGCTCAGCATCATGGTCGGCGGCAGCGCCGCCGATCTCGAGCGGGTGCGGCCTGTCTTCGGTGCCATGGGCAAGACCATCACGCTCTGCGGCCCGGCCGGTGCCGGCCATGCGCTGAAGGCGCTCAACAACTACCTCTCGGCCGCCGGCCTGGTCGCCATGTGCGAGGCGCTGGTGGTCGGAGAGGCCTTTGGGCTCGACCCTGGCACCATGGTCGACGTCTTCAACACCTCGACGGGCAAGAGCAACGCCACCGAGGTGAAGGGGCGGCAGTTCGTCGTGCCACGCAATTTCGTCGCGGGTTTCTCGACGGCGCTGATGGCCAAGGATCTGCGCACGGCGGGCGATGTTGCCACGCATCTCAAGCTCAAGGTGCCGAACCTCGAGCAGGCCGTGGCCTACTGGACCGCCGCCGACGGCAAGCTGGGCAAGGGCGCCGACCACACCGAGATCTTCCGCTATGCCGAGATTTTGGCCGAGGCCGAGTCGTGACCCAGGGTCCGCTAGCCCTTTGACAGATCAGGGTCGCGCCCCTATATAACCGCCACCTAGGGCCCTTGGCGCCGCCTCCCCGGCGGTGATCGACGGGGTCCACCCAAGTACGACACAGCGCTTTTTCTCACAGGTTTGACCGTCCCGGTCGCCGAAGCGCGTGCGTTATTTCCCACTCCGGAACGAAGACCCATGAATCTCCAAGACCTCAAGAAAAAGAAGCCCCCCGAACTCCTGGCCTTCGCCGAGGAGCAGGGTGTCGAGGGCGCGGCCATGATGCGGCGCCAGGAACTGATGTTCGCCATCCTCCAGAAGCTGGCGGCGGCCGACCAGGCCATATTCGGCGTCGGCACCATCGAGGTGCTGCCCGACGGCTTCGGCTACCTGCGCTCGATGGAAGCCAACTATCTGCCCGGCGCCGACGATATCTACATCAGCCCGACCCAGGTGCGTCGCTTCGGCCTGCGCACCGGCGACACGGTGGAAGGCGAGATTCGCGCGCCCAAGGATGGCGAGCGCTACTTCGCCATGGTCCAGATCAACAAGATCAACTTCGACGATCCCGAGGCGTTGCGCCATCGCATCAACTTCGACAGCCTGACGCCGCTCTATCCCGACGAGAAGCTGAAGCTCGAGATGGACGGCGGCGCCGCGGTCATGGCGCCGGCCATCAAGGAAGAAGAGGGCGGCGCCCGCGCCACCTCGTCGGGCCGCGTCAGCTCGAAGCGCACCACCGGCACGCTCACCAAGAAGGCGAGTTCCTCGCCGCAGCAGCAGCTCGACATCTCGACCCGCGTCATCGACCTGATCGCGCCGATCGGCAAGGGCCAGCGCGCCCTGATCGTGTCGCCGCCGCGCACCGGCAAGACGGTGCTGCTGCAGAACATCGCCCACGCCATCACCGCCAACAATCCCGAGGTCTTCCTCATGGTGCTGCTCGTCGACGAGCGGCCCGAGGAAGTGACCGACATGCAGCGCACGGTGAAGGGCGAGGTCGTGAGCTCGACCTTCGACGAGCCGGCGAGCCGCCATGTCGCGGTGGCCGAAATGGTGATCGAGAAGGCCAAGCGCCTTGTCGAGCACAAGAAGGACGTGGTGATCCTGCTGGATTCCATCACCAGGCTGGGCCGCGCCTACAACACCGTCGTGCCGAGCTCCGGCAAGGTGCTGACCGGCGGTGTCGACGCCAACGCGTTGCAGCGTCCCAAGCGCTTCTTCGGCGCGGCGCGTAACATCGAGGAGGGCGGTTCGCTCACCATCATTGCGACGGCCTTGATCGATACCGGTTCGCGCATGGACGAAGTCATCTTCGAAGAATTCAAGGGCACCGGTAACTCGGAAATCATCCTCGACCGCAAGGTCTCCGACAAGCGCACCTTCCCGGCGATCGACATCACCAAGTCGGGCACCCGCAAGGAAGAGCTGCTGGTCGATCGTGCCACGCTCAGCAAGATGTGGGTGCTGCGTCGCATCCTGATGCCGATGGGCGCGGTGGATGCCATCGAGTTCCTGCTCGACAAGCTGCGCACCGCCAAGACCAACAACGACTTCTTCAGCTCGATGAATCAATAGGGCGCGCTCTTGCGCGCCCTATTGATTCAGAAAAGACAAGAACTCGGATAAGCGACCCTAGAGCGGGATGATTTGACGCTCGACACGGAAGTCCCGTCGTCTCGACCGGAGCGCGTAGCGCGGAGCGGAGAGACCTTCTCTCTGCGATTTACCGGCTTTCGGCTGAGGAAAGGTCTCTCCACTCCGCACCTTCGGTGCTCCGGTCGAGACGACGGGCTTTTTCTTCAGGCGAACCTTAATTCACCTCGCCGTTGAGCGGCGCGCTCCTACTTCCGGTCCCCCGTCCGCGCGAACACCGCGCTTGCGTGCACGATCCGCTCCTCGCCGACCTTGAGGTAGCAGTTGGCGAAGGCCAGCCGCCCGCCGACCTTGTGAACGTCGACATGGGCCTCGACCCAGTCGCCGATCTTGGCGGAGCCGGCAAAATCGGTTTTTACACTGGCCGTCGTCAGCATTGGCGACGGCGTCTGGCTGCGGGTCGTGCGATAGCCGAGCGCGATGTCGCACAAGGTCATCAGCAGGCCGCCGTGCGCGATGCCGCGGGCGTTGGCGTGCTTGGGCTGGATGCGAAGGCCGACCACGAACGTGCCGTCATCGTTCTCGCGATAGAAGAACGGCCCGTTGTGATCGAGGAACGGGCTGGTGCGAAACAGCGGCTTGAAGCCGTCGGGAGGATCGGATTCCATCTAGAACGGAATGATACTAGGTTGAGTCGGATCGGGGGAGCGCGCCACTCCAGTGGCGCTCATGCCATGGTCTTTGGGACCGCGAGCCTCCGGCTCGCTCGGAGTCATGAGCGAGCCGGAGGCTCGCGGTCCAAAAAACATGAGCG
>CAMARK010000077.1 GCA_945860205.1 Reyranella massiliensis 521
ATACGCATCCGACAGACGACGCTGCCGCTTCACTGTTTTGCCCATCCCTCACTGTGCCAAATTACTGCGAGCCTCAAAGCGCAGAAAGACCGCTATCCACAAGCTTTTCGCGCCCTATGATCTCCCCAATCACCCACTCGATTCCCGGAAGACCCGAAAAAACATTGCGACGCGAAAGACCACGTGAATCGCAAACGGTGCACATGACATTCTCCCCAGCAGTAATGGCAATGCACACAAAGTAATTGAAAATTAACCACCCTTTCAATCGCTATTGCACGCCGATCGTCCCCTGAAGGACGTCGCGCTAGCGGTCGTCGACCTTTGCCACGATGCGATGGACCTCGGCGGGCGTGAAGACTGGCACGGAACAGGCGCCGTTGGCGCAGGCATAGGCCGCCGCCTCCGGCATGTCGGGATAGTCGACGTCGGCCATCGGCAGCGGCCCCTCGCGTCGGTCCAGCCATTCGATGCGGAGATAGCGCGTCGGGTAGGTCCGCGCGGCTTCATAGAGGGCGCGTGCGTCGGGATCGTCCTTGGCGCCGACGATGGTGACGTGCGCGGGTTCGCGCGACAGTTCGCGATCGGCCAGCAACGCGCCCGGCACGACGAGGCCATCCTCGGCGAGCGAGATCAGCCAGCGCATGCCGTGCAGGGCGGCGGCGCGCAGCGCCGGTCTGTCGGTCTGGCGGGCAAGCAGGTTGAGCAGGCGGGTGGCGGCGACGTTCTCGTCGATCTGCTTGACCGGTTTGGCGAGCACGCCGCGCGCGCCGGCATCGGGTCGGCGGACCATGAAGCCGCCGTCGGGATCGCGATGGTCGCGCACGATAATCTCGCCCAGTTCGACGGCGAGGGCGAGATAGCGCCGCTCGGCGGTGCTGCGATAGAGCGCCAGCGCCGCCTCGGCAACGGCAAGCGTGTCGCCGAGATGGGTGTCGTCGTCGGTCGCCTGGCCATGGCCGAAGCCGCCGTTGGGCGCGCGCCGGTTGGCCAGCGTCCAGTCGAAGGCGCGGCGGGCGGCCAGGAGCAGTGCGGGATCGCCGGTCACGTCGTAAAGGGCGGCCAGGCTCGCCACCGTCCAGCCGTTCTCGCGGGCATAGAGGTTGCGGTCGATCGGCGGTGTTAGGCCGGCGCGGCGCTGGGCGTCGTCTCTGGCGTAGAAGACGTCGCCGTGCAGATCGGGTCCGGCGTCGGCATCCTGGCTGGTGAAGAACGCGCCATCAGGGCTCTGCATAAAATCCATCAGCCATCGGGCGGTGTCTTTTGCCGCGGCCAGGTTGTTGGCAAGCTCGGCAGGATCGCCGCCGATCTGGTGGCTGAGCACATAGGTGCGGATCGCATCGCGCTGGATGTTCAGAAGCTTCTCGTAGTGTGGTCCCGACCAGTCGAGCTTGTCGGAATACTGGAACATGCCCCCCCACACCGGGTCGATCAGCCGCCGGGCGCCGGCGAGAGTCTTGGCTGAAACCTCGCGCCAGGGCTCGGGGTCGGGATTGCGCTGCAGGGCGCGGCCGCGCTCGAGGGTCCATTCGACCGTGTCGCCATGGATGAAGCGATGGGTGTCGCCGAAGCCGCCATTGTCCTTGTCGAAGTTTTTCAGCACGAGCGCTTCGACGCCGTCGCGACGCTGGGGCGAGAGCGCCACGGCATCGGGATCGACCGCCACGCCCACGGTGAAGCCCGGCAGGGCCGAGGGATCCTCGATCACCGCAGCCAGGAGTTTCTGAAACAGCTCGGGCGGAATGTAGCCGCGGCGCTTGAAAATCTCGCTGCCGTCCTTGTCGAGCATGATGGTCGCGGGCCAACCCCAGTTCTCGTAGCGGTACGACAGCGCGGGGTCTCGGTCCTGGTCGACGCGCACGGGGATGAACTTCTCGCCGATCGTCTTCTGGATGGCGGGATCCTTGTAGGTCGTAGCTTCCATGACGTGGCACCAGTGGCACCACACCGCCGCCATGTGCAGGAGGATGTATTTGTCCTCGGCGGCGGCGCGATCGAATAGCGCCGGCTCCCATTTCTGCCAGGGCAGCGAGGGGGTCTCGGCGCGAGAGGCGCCGGCAACGGTGATGAGCAGGAGGGCAAGCAAAAGGCGCATGCCCTGCTTACGGCTTGCCTCGCCCCCTGGATGGGGGCCTCGCAATGAAGTGATCAGGTGCGGACCTGGTGCTTCATCAGTTCGTCGCCGAGGCGGCCGGTGAGGAAAAGCCCGCACATGCGGTAGTCGCTGATCAGCGACCAGAACGGCGCCTCGAAGGTGGCGGGCTTGTTCTTCTCGACGAAGAAATGACTGAACCAGGCCGGGCCGTAGCCCAGGAACGGCACCGCCAGCAGCCACCACCAGTTCTGGGTGGCGAGCGCCCAGACCAGGAACGCCGCCGAACCGATGGTGCCGACATAGTGGATGGCGCGCGTCGACGGCTTGGCATGTTCCCTGAGATAGAACGGCCAGAACTCGGCATAGGTCTGGAAGCGCGAGGCCATGGCCTATCCTAGCTTAAGTCTCGCGAGCTTGGAATCGCGCCAACCCATGAGCGCTTGATTTGGTCACGTCGCGATCCGATAGAATCCTGGATACAAAACAACCTCATCCTGAGGAGCCGCGCATAGCGCGGCGTCTCGAAGGATGGGAAACGGCAAAGGCTGCATGTCCGAGGAACCCGGCGCTCACGTCTACATCTTGCGCAGCGCCGACGGCAGCTACTACGTCGGGTCAGCGCGGCTTGGCTTGGAACGACGCCTGTCAGAGCACAGTCGCGGGACCTATGGTGGCTACACGGCCAAACGACTACCCGTTCAGCTGGTCTGGTCGCAGCACTTTCTCAATATAACTGACGCCATCGCTGTCGAGCGGCAGATCAAAGGCTGGTCTCGCGCCAAGAAAGAAGCGTTGATCCGTGACGATTATGAGTCGATTCGGTCTCTGGCGAAGAGGCGATCGTAGATCACGTCTGTTGCCCATCCTTCGAGACGCACCGCTTCGCGGCGCTCCTCAGGATGAGGGGGTGCGGGAGCTGGGCTAAAACCTCACCGTGAGGAGGCTGCGAAGCAGCCGTCTCGATGGCTGAGTCAGCCCAAAGCGCCCGACTTTTTGAGGGCGTCGATCTCGGAATCGCTGAAACCGGCCTCGCGCAGCAACTCGTCATTGTGCTGGCCCACGGTGGGCGGCGGGCCGGCCGTGCGTGGCTGGGCGAAGCCCAGGCGAATGGGTGTGTTCACGGTGCGCGGGATCTCGGGGTTGGTGGTGTCGGCGAAGATGCCGGCGTGTTCCGCCTGCGCGTCGTCGATCACGTCGGCCAGGCGGCCGATCACGCCGAACGGAATGCCGGTGCCGGCGAACAGGCGTTCCCACTCCTCATAGGGGCGGGACGCGAACATCGGCACCAGCTCGGCCGCCAGCGCGAGGGAATGCTGACGGCGCTCGGGGCGGCTGGCAAAACGTGGATCGGCCAGAAGATCAGCGCGCTGGACGGTGGCGCAGAATTTTTCCCAGAGCCGGTCGTCGCGCACCATCAGCAGCTGCAGCCAGCGATCGTCCTTTGTCCGGTAGAGATTGGTGAGCGCGTTGCGTGGCGTCTCGGGCCCTTGCCGTGGCGGCAGCTTGGCGCCGATCAGCGCGCCGGCCGCGGACGTGCCGTTGGCCCACACGCCGTTGGCGTAGAGCGAGGTGCCGACCCAGCCGCCTTTGCCGGTCTGGTCGCGACGGCGCAGGCCCATCAGGATGGCGGCAACGAGTGTCATCGCCGTAGCGCGATCTCCCTGCGCCGGCAGCGAGACTCCCGGCGGCCCGCCTTCATAGCGCGCCGCGTCGAGGATGCCGGAGCGGCCGAAATAGGCGGTGATGTCGAAGCCCGGCCGGTCGCGGTCGGGGCCGGTCTCGCCGTAGCCGGTGAGCGAGCAGTAGATAAGGCGCGGATTCAGCGGCTCGATGTCCTCCCAGCGCAGTTTCAGCCGCTCGCGTGCGGGCGGCGGGAAGTTCACGATCATCACGTCGGCGCGCTTCAGCAGCCGCTCAAGGATCGTGCGGGCGCCGTCGGTTTTTAAGTCCAGCGCCAGCGAGCGTTTGAGCCGGCCGTCGAGCTGCCACGGGAAATTATGGTCGCTCTGCGGGTAGCTGGCGTTCCTAAAACTGTTGCGGTGCGGGTCGCCGTCGACCGGCGGTTCGATCTTGATCACGTCGGCGCCGAAGTCGGCGAGGGCCGCCGCCGCCGCGGGCGCTGCGATGAACGAGCTGATGTCGAGGACCAGCAGCCCCGCCAGCGGCAACGGCTCTTCCGTCGTCATTGGCCCCGTCGTCATTTGAGCGCGCCGCTTGCCTTGAGAGTCGCGACCTCTTCGACGCTGAGGCCCGCCTCGCGCAGCACCTCCTCGCCGTGCTCGCCCAGCTCGGGCGCCGCATGGGCGATACGCTGGCTGGCGAAGCTTAGGCGAATCGGATCGGCCAGGGTGCGCGGCATCTCGGGGATCGCGGTCTCGACCACGGCGCCGCAGGCCACGGCCTGCGCATCGTCGGGCACGTCCTGCGGGCGGCTGATGACGCCGAAAGTGACGCTGTGCGCCGCCAGCGCCTCGCGCCAATACTCGTAGGGTTGCGTGGCGAATCTGTCACTGAGAAGACCGGCGAGTTCGCTTGCCCGCGCGCGCCGCTCGGGCTCGCTGGCGAAGCGCGGATCGTCGATCAGGGCGTCGAGTGCCATCGCCCGGCAGAGCGGCGCCCAGAGCTTGTCGGCGCGCACGATGGTGAGCTGCAGCCAGCGGTCGTCGGCCGTGTGGTAGATGTTGCCCAATGCCGAGCGCGGCCGGTCCGGCGGCGGACGGTGCGGCAGGAAGGCGCCGACGAGGGCTGCTTGCGCGATCACGCCGCACGACCACAGTCCATTGCCGAGCAACGACGTGCCGACCCACGAGCCTTCGCCTGTTTTCGTGCGATGCATCAGCGCCATCAGGATGGCCGACACCAGCGCCATCGCCGTCGCGCGGTCGCCCTGCGCCGGTCCGGGCACGCCCGGCGGTCCGCCTTCATAGCGCTGCGCATCCAGCAGACCCGAGCGGGCGAAGTAGGCGGTGGCGTCGAAGCCCGGCCGGTCACGGTCGGGGCCGCTCTCGCCATAGCCGGTGAGCGAGGCGTAGATCAGCTTGGGGTTAACCGCCTTCACGTCGTCGTAGGCGAGCTTGAGTTTGTCGCGCACCGGCGGCGGGAAGTTGCAGATCAGGATGTCCGACTTGGCGATGAGCTTGTCGAGGGCGGCGCGCGCGTCGGCCTGTTTCAGGTCGAGCACGATGGAGCGCTTGTTGCGCGAATCCATCTGCCAGGGATAGTTGACCGGGCTTTTCGGATAGTTCGATGAATCGTGCATGATCCGGCGGTTGGGATCGCCTTCCGGCCCCTCGACCTTGATCACGTCGGCGCCCCAGTCGCCCAGCACCACGGCGGCCGCGGGGGCGGCGATGAACGAGCTGATATCGAGTACGCGCAAACCTGCCAGCGGCAGGGCAGAATCGGCCATGGAAGAAATCCCCGTTTTGCCGATACTAGCGTGCAGTTAGAGAGGTGGACATGGCGGCGAAGCGGACAGCGAAACGCAAACCTAATTTCCTTGTGGTCCTGATCGACGATCTCCGGTTCGACGAGCTGGGGATCTGCGGCCATCCCTATCTGAAGACGCCGCACATCGACCGCATCGGCCACGAGGGCGCGCGCTTCACCTCGGCGTTCCACACCACGCCGCTCTGCTCGCCCAACCGCGCCTCGATCCTGACCGGTCAATACGCGAGCCGGCACGGCATCATCGACAATGTGGCGCGCGATGCGCACAGCCATCGCCTGCCCAACTATCACGTCATCCTGCAGCGGCTGGGCTACGAGACCGCCCATGTCGGCAAGTGGCACATGGGCAATTCCGGCGGGCCGCGGCCGGGCTACGACCGCTGGGTGAGCTTCCCCGGCCACGGCTCGATCATCGATCCGATCCTGAACATCGACGGCGATGAGAAGCAGCACCAGGGTTACATCACCGATCTGCTGAACGGCCACGCGGTCGATTTCCTGAAGCAGAAGCGCGACAAGCCGTTCGCGCTCTTCTTCGCGCACAAGGCCGTGCATCCCGACGCCTACCAGGCGGCCGACGGCACGATCGATTTTACCGACGGCGGCTACCGGCCCGCGCCGCGCCATGCCGACCTTTATAAAGGCGCGCATTTCCCGCGCCGGCCGAATGTATTGCCGGCGGCGGAGGTGGTGAAGGACAAGCCGGCGTGGACGGAAGCGCTTGAAATGCGCACCAACGAGGTCTCGCGCAAGCTGCTGGACGGTATCCTGGCCGGCACCGACGAGGAGATCCGCCTGCGCGCCGCCATGATGGCATCGGTCGACGAGGGCATGGGCGATGTCTTCAAGGCATTGGAAGACAGTGGCGAACTCGACAACACCTTCATCCTGTTCCTGGGCGACAACGGCTATTTCTTCGGCGAGCACGGGCTCGGGCCCGAGCGGCGCTTCGCCTACGAGGAAGGCATCAGGTCGCCGTTCCTCATTCGTTACCCGGCCTGGTTCAAGCCTGGCACGGTGAACGACGATCTCGTGCTGGCGCTCGACATCGCGCCGACCCTGGTCGATCTCGCCGGCGGCAAGGCGAAGGACTTCGAGACCATGCAGGGCGTGTCGCTGAAGTCGCTGGCAAAAGGCGCGAAACCCCAGGGTTGGCGCAAGTCGTTCTTGTGCGAGTACTTCAGCGAGAACGCCATGCCGTGGCTGATCGGCATGAGCTACAAGGCGATCCGCACCCGGCGTTACAAGTACATCCACTGGACGCAGAAGTCGCTCGATGGCGTGGCGTGCGACGAGCTCTATGACCTGAAGAGCGATCCCTATGAAATGAAGAACCTCGTCGGCAAGCGCGGCAGGGGCGGGCTCGTGGCCCGCTTGCGCCAGAAGCTCGCAACATTGGTTGCCCAATCCGTTGGCCTCTAGGAGACAAGCCATGGTGCTCACGAAGAGACTCTTCCTCGCGTCAGCGTTCGCAGCAGTGTCGAGTCCCCTCTCGACAGGGGCCATGGCGCAGGCCTGGCCCGCCAAGTCGATCCGCATGATCGTGCCGCTGGCGCCCGGCGCCACGGCCGACATCGTGGCCCGTCTCTTCGCCGACGAGCTGGGCAAGGGGCTCGGGCAGACCATCGTGGTCGACAACAAGACCGGCGCCGGCGGCACCATCGCCACCGCCGAACTGGCGCGCGCGCCGGCCGATGGCTACACGATGGGGCTGGTCTCGCAGGGCACGATGGTTTTCAACATCGGGCTCTACAAGACGCCGGGATACGACCCGCTGAAAGACCTGGCGCTGGTCGCGGCGAGCGGCGGCGTCTCCAACGTCCTGATCGTGTCACCCGACAATCCCGCCAGGACCGTGGCCGATTTGCTCGCACAGGCGCGGGCCAAGCCGGGTGAGCTCACCTATGCGTCGGGCGGCGTCGGCACCAGCCATCACATGTCGGGCGTGCTGCTCGAACTCAGGACCGGCGTGAAGCTGCAGCACGTGCCCTATCGCGCGACGCCGGCCGGCATCCTCGCGGTAGCGAACGGCGAGGTGGCGATGGGCCTGTTCAACACGCCGACGGTGATCGGCCAGATCAAGGGCGGCAAGTTGAAGGCGCTCGCGGTCACCAGCGAGAAGCGCTCCGAGCTGCTGCCCGATGTGCCCACCATGCTCGAGGCCGGCGTGAAGGACTATGTCTTCAACACCTGGATGGGCTTCGCCGTGCCCGCCAACGCGCCCGCGCCGGTGATCGCCAGGCTCAACGCCGAGATCAACCGCATCGGCCAGTTGCCGCAGGTTCGCGAGAAGATGCTGGCGCAGGGCATCGACATGCTGCCGCCCGAACCGGCCGCCGCCGCCCAGAAGCTGGTGCGTGACGATCTCGGCCTTTGGCTGCCCATCATCAAGGCCTCGGGCGCCTCGGCGGAGTAGTTGCCAGCCCCGGTTCCGGCGCGTATCTCCTGCCCTCCTTCAACCAGAGGAGCGCGCACACAAAGCGCATATAACCATGGGTTACAGAGTAGCCGTCGTCGGCGCGACCGGGAACGTCGGTCGCGAAATGCTGAATATCCTGGCCGAGAGAAACTTCCCGGCCGATGACGTTGTCGCGTTGGCCTCCGCGCGTTCGGTGGGCCTGCCGGCGTCGTTCGGCGACAAGACGACGAAAGTCCAGGACCTCGCCAAATTCGACTTCAAGGGCATCGACATCGTGTTGAGTTCGCCCGGCGCCAAGATCTCGGCCGAGCACAGTCCGCGCGCGGCCAAGGCCGGCGCGATCGTGATCGACAACACCTCTTATTGGCGCATGGACCCCGACGTCCCGCTGGTCGTGCCCGAGGTCAATGCCAAGGCGATCGCCGGCTACAAGGGCCGCGGCATCATCGCCAACCCGAACTGCTCGACCATCCAGATGGTGGTGGCGCTGAAGCCGATCCATGACGCGGCCGGCATCAAGCGCGTCGTGGTGTCGACCTATCAGTCGACCTCGGGCGCGGGCAAGGAAGGCATGGACGAACTCCTGAGTCAGACCAAAAGCTTCTTCGTGAACCAGAGCCTCGATCCGAGGAAATTCACCAAGAGCATCGCCTTCAACGTCATTCCCCACATCGACGTCTTCATGGACGACGGCTCGACCAAGGAAGAATGGAAGATGGTGGTCGAGACCAAGAAGATCCTCGATCCCAAAATCAAGGTGCATGCGACCTGCGTGCGCGTGCCGACTTTCGTGGGCCACGCCGAGGCGATCAATCTCGAGCTCGAGCGGCCGCTCGATGACGTCGAGGCGCGTCGCGTGCTGGCCGCGGCGCCGGGTATCCTGGTGGTCGACCGGCGCGAGAACGGCGGCTACGTGACGCCGCAGGAAGTGACCGGACAGGACAGCGTGTTCGTGAGCCGCATCCGCTCCGATCCCACGGTCGATAATGGCCTCGCCATGTGGGTGGTCAGCGACAATCTGCGAAAGGGCGCGGCGCTCAACGCTGTCCAGATCGCCGAGGAACTGATCAAGGCCTACATCTAGTAGGCAGCGATCTGTGCCGGTGCCATTTCCCGGCAATCTGTGAGTAGTTCGCGGCCCAGATAAGCATTTTAGTCCAGATGCTTATTGATCTTAGCTGATGTAAGATCGCAATACGCCCACGCGAGCCATCCGTGACAGACACGCCGACCATCCATCCGACAAAGCCGGAGTCCACGGCCTCCACCCAGCCGACGCCGCTGTTCGGCAGCGAGGCCGACAGCTTCGTCCAGCAGTTGCGGCTGGCGGCGCAGGCGCATCGCTCGGGCCGGCTCGACGAGGCGATCTCTTCTTATCTGCGGCTGCTCCAGGTGCGGCCCTATCACGCCGAGCTGCACAACAATCTCGGCGTGGCGCTCAGGCTGGTCGGCAAGCTCGATGCCTCGGTCTCGCATCACCGCCTCTCGCTCGCCGCCGATCCCGACAATCCCGCGCTCCATTCCAATCTCGGCAACGCGCTGCGCGCCGCCAATCATCTCGACGAGGCGGTAAAGCACCACTTCCATTCGATCACGCTCAATCGCGACTATGGCGAGGGCTTCTTCAATCTGGCGCTCTGCCTGCGCGATCTCGGCCGCCTCGACGAAGCCGTCGGCTGTTTTAGCCGCGCGCTGGCGCTCAATCCCGACAACCGACGTGCCCGCGTCGAACTCGCCATCGCGCTCCTGATGCGCGGCGAGCTTCGCGAGGGTTTCGCGGCCTACGAGACGCGCAAGCGCCTGCCGGAAACGCCGACACCGGAATTCAGCCAACCCGCCTGGGACGGCGGGCCGCTGCGGGGCAAGCGCATCCTGCTCTATCCCGAACAAGGCCTCGGCGACGTGCTGCTGTTCGTGCGGTTCGCGCGCGAACTCAAGAGCCGCGGCGCCACGGTCCTGGTGCTGTGCCAGGCGCTCCTGAAGGAGCTGCTCGCCGGCGCCGACTTCATCGACGAGGTGGTGGCCGAGGGCGAGAAGCTGCCCGACTTCGACCTCCATGCCTCGATGGTGTCGCTGCCCCATCTCTGCCGCGCCGACTTCGCCGATCTCGCCGCGGCTCCTTATCTTCGGGCGCCGGCCGAAAGCCGGATAAAACTCGGCCGCCGCGACAAGGCCAAGCTGCGCATCGGCATCTACTGGGCCGCCATGCCGGGCCAGCTGCTGGACCGCCAGCGCTCCGTGCCGTTCGCCCATTTCCTGGGCCTTGCCGGCGATGCGGAACTGCTGGTGTTCAGCCTGCAGGGCGGCGCGCACCAGAAGGACATCCAGCAGCACGGCGCCGGGGGGCTGGTGCACGATGTCGGCCGCGGCATCTTCGATTTCGCCGAAGCCGCCACCGCGCTGTCGCAGCTCGACCTGCTGATCTCGATCGACGCGCCCATCGCGCATCTGGCGGCAGCGACGGGCATGAAGACCTGGGTGCTGCTGCCCTCGACCGCCGACTGGCGCTGGCAACTGGGCGGCGCCGAGGCGCCCTGGTATCCCTCGGCCCGCCTGTTCCGTCAGCCGAGGTTCGGCGACTGGGACTCGGTCTTTGCCGCCGTGCGTACCGAAATCACCGCGCTGAAAGCCTGAACCGCCGCAGATCGTCGGCGGTATCGACATCGTCCAACGTATCGGCCTCGCCGACGGAAATCGCTGCGGGGACATTGGCGCGCGTGTCGGCCAGCGCGTGTGCCGAGGACCAGCGCACGCCGGCGAACAGGCCGTGCGGCATCGGCCTGCCGCGACGCGATCCGATCAGCCAGAAGCCGCCATCGCTGGCCGGCCCGAAGACGAGGTCGTGCCGGCCGAGCAGCCGGAAGGCGCGGACGATATGGGACGGGCTCATGGCGGGGATGTCGCTCCCGACCAGGACCACTGGCCCCGGCGGCAGCGTCCGGAACGGCAGCAGCATGCGTCGGCCGAGATCGCCGTGGCCTTGGGGCCGCACGCGCTCAGGCGGCACGGCGCCGCGCCACGCGGCGTGACGGACTTCTTTGTCGGGCGTCACGAACAGCCAGACGGTCCAGCGCGGATCGCGCGACAGCGCAGTGATCTGCCGGTCGAGGGTCGCGCGATAAAAGCGCATCGCTTCGGCGGCGCCGACCTCGCGGGCGAGGCGTCGCTTGACCCGGCCGAACTGCGGCACACGGGCAAAGATCACGAGGTGACGAATCATCTTCCGTACAGTCGCGCAATGGCAGTGGCCGGCATTCCGGCCAGGAAGAGCGCGAGGCAGGAAAGATTGCGCAGCGGCCGCATCGTCCAGCCGTCGCGCTCGTAGCGCACCGCCGAGGTGACGGCCTTGGCATCGAGCGGCACCAGGTTCTTCCGGCCCACGCGACGGACGAACTCGACATCTTCCATCAAGGGCAAGGACTTGAAGCCGCCGAGATATTCGTAGAGCGCGCGCGCGATCAGCAGCCCCTGGTCGCCGTAGGGAAGGCCGAGCCTGCGCGACCGCCACGCCGCCAGCCGTTCGACGCGACGGGCGCGCGGGTCGGTGGAGGCGAAGCGCAGGCGGAAGTATCCCGCCTTGCCGATGTTCGTGCGACGCGACGTGAAGGCCCTGATGGCGTCGGCCCACCCGGGCTGCAGGACCGTGTCGCCGTGCAGAAAAAGAATCCAGGAAGCGTCACCGACGAGGGCGCCCGCAGCGAGCTGGCCGCCGCGTCCGGCAGGCGCCGTCACGACAGTTGCGCCGGCGTGTCGGGCGATCGCGACAGTATCGTCGTTCGACCCGCCGTCGCAGACCACAATCGCGATCGGCAGGTCGCCCTGCAGGGACGCCAGCGTGGCGGCGAGCGTGGCGCCGGCGTTCAGCGTCGGGATGACGACGTCGAGGGCCGGCGTCACTGACTGCAGGCAGCACCACCCAGGACGCAGAACTTGGCGCAGTGCGGATGGTTGAGGCGGACGGGATCGGCGCTCTCGGCCAGCGAGCCGCCCAGCTCGAACTGCGGATCGTAGGGCAGCAGCGTGCAGGCAACGACGGCGGGGCGCGCCGCGCCCTTGCGCTTGATCACCATGCGCGAGGAGGCGCACATCACGCTGTCGGGCGACTTCTTCAGGATGCCCCAGCAGGAGATCGTGATCTCCGGCACGTCGACCGTGTCGTCCATCTCCGGGAACAGCACCAGCGTGCCGGAATTCTGCGCGTCGAGGGCGACGCCGAGCTCGGTGAACAGCCTGTGGTAGCCCGCGCGCACATCCTCCTCGGACTCATCTGAGAAATGGCGGCCGGCGACGTGAACGTCGAAGCCGTTCGAGGCCAGCCACACCAGCCCGTCGATCGTGGGCTTCCAGCTCCTGAGGCCGCGCTCGCGTTCATGCAGGGCCGGGCCGTAGTGATCGACCGAGACGCGGATCGTGAGGTTGCGGCCGTGGCGCTGATGCAGGTCGAGCAGCGCGCGCTTCATCTTGTGCATCGGCTTCATGGCGTTGGTCAGCACCATCGCCTTGAAGCCGCGCGACAGCACGTCGTCCAGCATCGCCGGCAGCTCGGGATTCATGAACGGCTCGCCGCCGGTGAAGCCGATCAGCTTGGTGCCGTGCCGGTCGTGCTCGATCTCGTCCAGGTACGACGCCACCTCGGCTGCGCTGAGATAGACCAGCCGATCGTTCTTCGGAGAGGATTCGATGTAGCAGTTTCGGCAGGTCAGGTTGCACAGCGTGCCGGTGTTGAACCACAGCGTCTCGAGCGACTTCAGTGCCACATGCGCCCGCTGCTCGCCCTTGGCGGTCACCAGCACGTCCTTGAATTTCGCGGGATCGAGCAGGATGGGCAACATCGATGGATTCCCAGGGACAATGATTGCGCAAGCCTATCACAAACCGCCAAGCGGGAGGGAAGCGCCGGGGTCCATCCCGGTCACTCCGGCGTGATCTTGTCGCCTCGACCCTGCGCAAAACCTCCGATACGGTTTCCTTCACATCAAGGGGACCCGCAATGCTCGACGACAAGGCTCTCGACAAGATTTTCCGCAGCGCGCGGACCCATAATGGCTGGCTCGACAAGCCCGTTACCGACGACCAGCTGCGCGCCATCTACGAAGTGGCGAAATGGGGCCCGACCTCGGCCAACTCCCAGCCGGCGCGCTTCGTCTTTGTGCGCACCCAGGAAGGCAAGGAGCGGCTGCGGCCGGCGCTGAGTGCCGGCAATACCGAGAAGACGATGTCGGCGCCCGTGACCGTGATCGTGGCCTACGACACCCAGTTCTACGAGCACCTGCCCCAGCACTTCCCGCACGACCCGTCGGCGATCCACTGGTTCAAGGGCGAGGGCAAGGAAGCGGTCGCCGGGGCGACAGCCGTCCGCAACGGCACGCTGCAGGGCGCCTATCTGATGATTGCCGCCCGCGCACTCGGCCTCGATTGCGGCGCGATGAGTGGCTTCAACAATGCCGTCGTCGACGAGAACTTCTTCCCCGACGGCCGCTTCAAGACCAACTTCCTGTGCAACATCGGCCACGGCGACGAATCGAAGATCTTCGCGCGCAGCCCGCGCATGAATTTCGCGGACGCCTGCAGCTTCGCCTAGAGGCCGATCGCGCGGCCGATCTCTTTCCACGGCAGCGGCGCCAGCGAGATCAGCGCCGCCAGCCCGAAGGCCAAGATGATCGCGCCCGAGCAGCGGTTGAGCCACAGCATGCCGGTGCCGGTGAAGCGGGCGCGGAGCGCCACCGAGGCGGCGCAAAGGATCGTCCACCACGCCAGCGCGCCGCAGAACACAGATGTCACCAGGAGAGCGGCGTCGGGCAGACTGGCGCCGACGCCGGCGAGGTTGCGGCCTGCGAAGGCGGCACCAAAGGCCATCACCGTCAGCGGATTGAACACGGTGATGAAGAAGCTCGAACTGGCGTAGTGGAAGTGCGTTACGATCCTGTGTTCCAGGTCGTCGGCCACCGGATCGCCGACGGTGCGCGGGCGGTGGCGCATCGTGGTCCAGCCCATGATGGTCAGCACCACGCCGCCGATGCCCAGCAGCCAGGCTTCGCGCCGGGCTACGAAATCCTCGACGAAGGAAAGTCCGAAGGCCGCCACCGCGCCGAACACCGCATCGCCCAGGGCCGCGCCGATGCCGGTCATGTAGCCCGCCACCGCGCCGACCGTGATCGAGCGCCGGATGCAAAGAGCTGCTGCCGGTCCGACCGGGACCGCGATCATGAAGCCGATGATCGTGCCCTCGACCGCAAGCGCAATGGGATTGAAGGCGAAGCCGGGGACGTTCATCGCCGGCCTAAAATCTTTCGGCGGTGAAGCGGCGCGGCGGCGAGACCAGCCGGTCCTGCGCCGCCACGAGCTGCAGCTCGCGCTCGCCCAGCTCGTGCGTGGCCTGCAGCACGGCGAAGATCGACGAAGCGGCCTTGCCCAGCGCGTCGGCGACGTCGCCGCCGGCGAGCCCCCCACTAGCTAGCCAATGGGCCGTGAACAGGGCGGCGACCGCGTCGCCGGTGCCGTTCGGCGCGATCTCGAAGCCGATCAGCGGCGTGGCGATTCGCCAGGCGGCGTCGCGGCTGACGGCAACCATTTCGATCTGGTCGGCCGGCGCATCGGCGCGCCGCAGGCTGGTGATCAACGCCAGTTTGGGGCCTTTCAGCAAGGTGCGGGCCGCGGCCAGCGCCTCGCTCATGGTCGAAACGCGGTGGCCGGTGAGGTGTTCCAGTTCGAAATGATTGGGCGTCACGAGGTCGGCCGCCGGGATGGCGTGCTCGCGAAAGAAAGTGTCGATGCCGGGCTTCACGTAGATGCCGGTGTCGATGTCGCCCAGCACGGGGTCGCAGCACCAGATCGCCTTGGGATTGGCCGCCCGCACGCGGCGTGCGGTGTCGAGCACGACATCGGCCAGGGCCGCGTCGCCGACATAGCCGGTGAGCAGGGCGTCGCAGCGCGGCAGCAGTCCCAGCGCCTCGATGCCCTGGACGATCTCGCCCACCTGATCGGCAGGGGCGGCGCGGCCGCGCCAGGCGCCATAGCCGGTGTGATTGGAAAACTCGACCGTGTTGACCGCCCAGACCTCGTGGCCCAATCGTTGCAGGGGAAATGTTGCTGCCCGATTGCCGACATAGCCGTAGGCAACATGGCTCTGGAGCGAGAGGAAGCGCATGGCCACGGTCAGCTTGCCACAAGGAGGGCCGTCATTATAGTCCGCCGCGTTTCGCCCAGAATCGTTGGCGGGATCGTTGGGGAGCCTTAGATGAAAACCGTTCGTCCGCGCCGCAGCGTTCTTTATATGCCGGGTGCCAACACGCGCGCGCTCGAGAAGGCGCAAACCCTGCCGGCAGACGCCCTGATCTTCGACCTGGAAGATGCGGTGGCGCCCGACGCCAAGGAAACGGCGCGGGCCAATGTCGTCGCGGCCGCCCGCAGCAAGGCCTATGGCAAGCGCGAGATCGCGATCCGCTGCAACGGGCTCGCTACCGCCTGGGGCAAGGCCGATGTCGCCGCCATCGCCACGTCGGGCGCCGACGCGATCCTGGTGCCCAAGGTCGAGAGCGCCGCCGACGTTGCCGCCATCGTGGCGCTGCTCGATGCCGCCGGCGCGCCGGCGTCGATGGCGGTGTGGGCCATGGTGGAAACGCCGCGGGCCATCCTGCGAGCCGAGGAGATCGCGGGCGCGCATCCCCGGCTCGCACTGTTCGTCATGGGCACCAACGATCTGGTGAAGGACATGCGGGCGCGCCACACCCCGATGCGCCTGCCGATGATCGCAGCCCTCGGTATCGGCATGCTGGCCGCGCGCGCCTATGGGCTCACGATCCTCGACGGCGTCTACAACGATATCCAGGACACCGATGGTTTTCGCGCCGTCTGCCAGCAGGGGCTGGAAATGGGCTTCGACGGCAAGACGCTGATTCATCCCAGCCAGGTCGAGCCCTGCAACGACGTCTTTGCGCCGTCGCCCGCCGAACTCGAGATGGCGGGCAAGATCGTGGCTGCCTTCAGGACGGCCCAGGCCGAGGGCAAGGGCGTCGTCACGGTCGATGGCCGCATGATCGAGAACCTGCATGTCGAGCAGGCCGAGCGTGCGCTGGCGCTTGCCGCGGCGATCAAGGAGCTGCAGGCAGCCACATGACAGGCAAGAGCAAGACGAGCACGAGCAAAACGAGCACTGGAAATTTCTTCGAGGACTTCCGCGTCGGCCAGGAGATCCGTCACGCCACGCCGCGCACGCTGACCGAGGCCGACGCGGCGTTGAACATCGGGCTCTACGGGTCGCGCTTCGCCATCAACTCCTCAGACGATTTTGCCCGTGCGCTTGGCCTGCCGCACGCGCCGCTCGACGATCTGATGGTGTTCCATGTCGTGATCGGCAAGACCGTGCCCGATATCTCTTTGAATGCAGTTGCCAACCTCGGCTACGCCGAGTTCCGCTGGGGCGTACCGGTCTATCCTGGCGACACGCTGTCGGCGCACTCGAAGGTCCTGGGCCTGCGCGAAAATTCCAATCGCGCCAGCGGCGTGGTCTGGGTGCGCTCGACCGGCGAGAACCAGCGCGGCGAGATGGTGCTCGATTACGTGCGCTGGGTGATGGTGCACAAGCGCGATCCCGAGGCTGAGGTGGCGGAGGCTGTGGTGCCGAAGACAGCGCCGTCGGTGTCGCCGTCCGACCTGGTTGTTCCCGCCGGCCTCTCGCTTGCCGGCTACGACGATGTCGCCGCGGGCTCATCGGATCGCTGGGAGGACTACGAAGCGGGCGAGCGCATCGATCATGTGAGCGGCATGACGCTTGAGGACTCCGATCACATGTTCTCGACGCGGCTCTACCAGAACACCGCGCGGGTGCACTTCGACGCCTTCGCCGGCAAGGACACGCGCTTCGGCCGGCGTCTCGCCTACGGTGGCCATGTCATCTCGCTCGCCCGCGCGCTGTCGTTCAACGGCCTCGCCAACGGTTTCCGGGTCGCGGCCATCAATGCCGGCAGCCACGTTGCGCCGACCTTCGGCGGCGACACGATCTATGCCTGGTCGGAGGTGCTGGAAAAGGCGCCGCTGCCTGGTCGGGCCGACGTTGGCGCGTTGCGAGTGAGAAGCATTGCGGCCAAGGATTGCCCCTGCGGGTCATGGCCGGGCAAAGGCTCGGACGGGAAGTACCATCCCGCTGTCGTGCTCGACCTAGACTACTGGCTGTTGATGCCGCGGCGCTAGGCGAATTTCCGCAGCGAAATCCGGGACTTAAGACGCGGCCAGAGCCGACATTCGTTGACTTGGGGCCGCCGGGCGCTAAAAAAGCTCAGCCGATTTCGGCAAGTGAGGTTTCCCGCGATGAGCGCCGCCAACCGGCCCGTGCACCGGCCGCTTTCTCCGCATCTGCAGGTCTACCGGCCGCAGCTCACCTCCGTTCTGTCCATCCTGCATCGGGCAACCGGAATCGCGCTCTCGGTCGGCGCGCTCTATCTCGCGACCTGGGTCATCTTCGCCGCCGCCAGCCCAAAGACCTACGCGATGTTCCAGAGCTTCAACATGTCGATCGTGGGCCGCATCGTGCTCGGCGGCTGGCTGTTCTGCGCCTTCTATCATCTCGCCAACGGCATCCGGCACCTGTTCTGGGACGCGGGCTACGGCTTCGAGCTGAAGGACGCCTATCGCAGCGGCTGGATCGTGGTCGCCGTCTCGGCGATCGCCACGGTCGTGTCGTGGATCGCCGGCCTCAGGCTGGTGTGAGGAAGAACCGATGAGCGATCTCAGGACTCCTCTTGCACGCGCCCGCGGCCTCGGCTCGGCCCGCGAGGGCGTGAAGCATTGGTGGGCGCAGCGGCTCACGGCAATCGCGCTGATCCCGCTGGTCGTGTGGTTCGCGATCTCGCTGGTGATGCTGAGCGGCGCCGACTACGACATCGCGCGTGCCTGGATCGGCTCGCCGCTGGTCATGGTGCTGCTGATTTTGACGATCGTCATCGGCCTGCATCACGGCCAGCTCGGCCTGCAAGTGGTGATCGAGGACTATGTCCATGGCGACGGCTGGAAGCTGGCGCTGATCGTCGCAGTCAGGTTTGTCGCGGTGATCTTCGGACTGGCTGCGATCGTAGCCATCCTGCGTATCGGATTCGGAGGCTGAAGATGGCGGACGTGAGCAGCGGCAAGAGCAACGCCGCGCCAGGCACGGTCAATGTCGGCGGTCGCTCCTACACGATCATCGACCACGAATACGACGTCGTGGTGGTGGGCGCCGGCGGTGCCGGGCTGCGTGCCACGCTGGGCATGGCCGAGAAGGGCCTGAAGACGGCCTGCGTCACCAAGGTGTTCCCGACCCGCAGCCACACCGTGGCGGCGCAGGGCGGCATCTCGGCCTCGCTCGGCAACATGGGTCCCGACGACTGGCGCTGGCACATGTACGACACCGTCAAGGGCTCGGACTGGCTGGGCGACCAGGATGCCATCGAATACATGGTGCGCGAGGCGATCCCCGCCATCGTCGAGCTCGAGCATTACGGCGTTCCGTTTAGCCGCACGCCCGAAGGCAAAATTTATCAGCGGCCGTTCGGCGGCATGACCACGGAATACGGCAAGGGCATCGCCCAGCGCACCTGCGCCGCCGCCGACCGCACCGGCCACGCCATCCTGCACACGCTTTACCAGCAGTCGCTAAAGCATCACGCCGAGTTCTTCATCGAGTATTTCGCCCTCGACCTCATCATGGACGAGGAGGGCGTCTGCCGCGGCGTCATGGCCTGGAACCTCGACGACGGCACGATCCATCGCTTCCGCGCCCACATGGTGGTGCTGGCGACCGGCGGCTACGGCCGCGTCTATTTCACCGCCACCTCGGCGCACACCTGCACCGGCGACGGCGGCGCCATGGCGATGCGGGCTGGGCTGCCGATCCAGGACATGGAATTCATCCAGTTCCATCCCACCGGCGTCTATGGCGCGGGCTGCCTGATCACCGAGGGCGTGCGCGGCGAGGGCGGTTACGTCACCAACTCGAGCGGCGAGCGCTTCATGGAACGCTACGCACCGTCGGCCAAGGACCTCGCCTCGCGCGACGTCGTCAGCCGTTCGATGACCATAGAAATCCGCGAAGGCCGCGGCTGCGGCCCCAACAAGGATTACATCGAGCTGCATGTCGAGCATCTCGACCCCAAGGTCATCCACGAGCGCCTGCCGGGCATTGCCGAGACGGCGCGCATTTTTGCCGGCGTCGACGTCACGCGCCAGCCGATCCCGATCCTGCCGACCTGCCACTACAATATGGGCGGCATCCCGACCAACGTTCACTGCGAAGTGGTGACGGTGAAGGACGGCGATCCCAACCACGTAATCCCCGGCTTGATGGCGGTGGGCGAGGCGGCCTGCGTCTCGGTTCACGGCGCCAACCGGCTCGGCTCCAATTCGCTGCTCGATCTCGTCGTGTTCGGCCGTGCCGCCGCCATCCGCGCCGGCAAGGTGCTGACGCCGGGCGAGGCGCATCGCCAGATGCCGCGCGCCGGCGAGGCCGCCGTCGCCCGCCTCGATCGCCTCCGCCATTCCGCGGGCAGCACCGGCACCGCCCAGCTCCGCAACACCATGCAGCGCACCATGCAGAACGACTGCGCCGTGTTCCGCACCCAGCAGAGCCTCGACGAGGGCTGCGCCAAGATGGACAAGGTGTTCGATGGCATCGGTGACATCCGCGTAAAAGACCGCTCGATGATCTGGAACTCCGATCTCGTCGAGACGCTGGAGTTCGAGAACCTGGTCGTCCAGGCCCAGGGCACCATCCGGTCCGCGGCCAACCGCCATGAGAGCCGCGGCGCGCATGCGCGCGAGGATTATCCGGACCGCAACGACAAGGAATGGATGAAGCACACGGTCGTGTGGGTCGAGGAGAACGGCAAGACCCGCATCGACTACCGGCCGGTCAACCTGCAGCCGATGTCGAACGACGTGCAGTCCTTCCCGCCCAAAGCTCGCGTGTATTAGAGGCACAGATGGCTGAATTCGCACTGCCCGCCAATTCCAAGATCGGCGTCGGCGAGACTTATAAAGCGGCGGCGGGGACCAAGAACATCAAGACGTTCAAGGTCTATCGCTGGACGCCCGACGACGGCAAGAAGCCCAGCGTCGACACCTACGAAGTCGACATGGACAGCTGCGGCCCGATGGTTCTCGACGCGCTGATTAAGATCAAGAACGAGATCGACAGCTCGCTCACCTTCCGTCGCTCCTGCCGCGAGGGCGTGTGCGGCTCGTGCGCCATGAACATCGACGGCACCAACACGCTGGCCTGCACCAAGTTCATCTCCGAGATGAAGGGCGACATCAAGATCTACCCGCTGCCGCACATGCCGGTGGTGCGCGACCTGGTGCCCGACCTCAACGTGCCCTACGCCCAGCTCGCCTCGATCGAGCCGTGGATGAAGTCGAGCACCCAGCCGCCGACACGCGAGCGCCTGCAGTCGCCGGAGGAGCGCGCCAAGCTCGACGGCCTGTGGGAGTGCATCCTGTGCTTCTGCTGCTCGACCTCGTGCCCGAGCTACTGGTGGACCGGCGAGCGCTATCTCGGCCCGGCCGTGCTGCTGCAGGCCTACCGCTGGATCGCCGACAGCCGCGACGACGCCATCGGCGAGCGCCTCGACCAGCTCGAGGACCCGTTCCGGCTCTACCGCTGCCACACCATCATGAACTGCACCAAGACCTGCCCCAAGAGCCTCAATCCGGCCAAGGCGATCGCCGAGATCAAGAAGATGATGGTCGAACGGACGATCTGACCGGTCCTGTCCTGTGACGGCAAAGGCGCGCCTTGCGGCGCGCCTTTTGCTATGTTGCCGGCATCAGGGGCAAACCAAAGGGGCTCACATGTTTGGGAAATCGATCGGCGCCGCGACGGCGCTGCTGGGTGCTTCAGTGTTCGCGTCGGCGCCGGCCTCGGCCGGCCAGACCTTCGACGCGGTCAAGGCCAAGGGCTTCGTCCAGTGCGCCGTGAACACCGGCCTGGCCGGCTTCTCCTTCGCCGACAGCCAGGGCAAGTGGACCGGCCTCGATGTCGATCTCTGCAAGGCGATTGCCGCGGCGATGTTCGGCGACGCGGAGAAGGCCAAGTTCACGCCGACCACGGCGCAGCAGCGCTTCGTGGCGCTGCAGTCGGGCGAGGTCGATGTCATCACGCGCAACGCGACGCAGACGCTGCTGCGCGACACCGCGCTCGGCTTCAACATCGCCGGCGTGAATTTCTACGACGGCCAGGGCTTCATGGTGCCAACCAAGAGCAACATCAAGAGTGCCAAGGAACTGAACGGCGCCACGATCTGCGTCCAGCCCGGCACGACGACCGAGCTCAACCTCGCCGACTATTTCCGCGCCAACAAGATGAGCTTCAAGCCGGTGCTGATCGAGAAGCTCGACGAGCTGCTGCAGGCCTATGCCGCCGGGCGCTGCGATGCCTACACCACGGACGCCTCGGGCCTGGCCGCGGTGCGCGCCGGCCAGCTCGCCGGCAAGGGCGAGCACACGATCCTGCCCGAGCGCATCTCCAAGGAGCCGCTCGGCCCGATCGTGCGCCACGGCGACGACCAGTGGCTCGACCTCGTGAAGTGGACCCTGATGGGCATGATCGAGGCCGAGGAGATGGGCGTCACGTCTAAGAATGTCGACGAGATGCTGAAGAGCGAGGATCCGGCGATCAAGCGCTTCCTCGGCGTCACGCCGGGCTACGGCAAGGCGGTCGGTGCCGACGAGAAGTGGATGTACAACGTCATCAAGCAGGTCGGTAACTACGGCGAGAGCTACGACCGCCACGTCGGCCCGGCCACGCCGCTCAAGCTCGACCGCGGCCAGAACGCGCTGTGGACCAAGGGCGGCCTGATGTACGCCATCCCGTTCCGCTGAACTTTCAACCAACACCCGTCGCCCCGAGCGTAGCCGAGGGGCCTTCTCTCCAGCGGTGGCAGCTTGTCGTGGAGAGAAGGTCCCTCCACTACGCGCTTCGCGCTTAAGCGCGGAGGTTACTCCGCGCGAGTCGGGACGACGGATTAACTACGCTCGAACCTCATCCGCTTGATGCGGCCGGTCGAGACGAGAAGCGCCACGATCTTGCCGGTGCGGTCGCGTTCGAGATGGGCGAGCTGGGTCGCGGTGATCCAGCCCGCCGGACTCACCACCTCGACCGTGTCGGCATCGATCCCGTTCAGCGACCAGGCGGCGCCGCCTGCGATCAGAGGCCCGCTGACGCCGATGGTGAAATCCTCGCCGCCGCGCCTCACATGCCAGGTGGCGCCCGAATCGGGTGATGTATAGATGCCGGCGATGGCGGCCGGCACCGGCTTGCGGCGGCCGAGCTTTTTGAATGTCACGATCCGGCCGGCCCCCAGATCGACGCGCAGCGTTCCTGCCCGGCCGGGCTTCAGCGCGAATTCGAACGAGCCGCGTTCGGCCGCGAACCATCCGTCCGGCCGGCGGCCGAGCGCGAACGGCAGACCATTCTGGGTGACCACCGCCTCGCCGTTACGCCACGCCAGGTCGAACAGGGATGGCTCGTCGCCGTTGAACCAGGTGCCGGCGATCGGCTTGATCTCGGCCTCGGTGATCGCCGCGGCCATGGGCTTCAACTTCTTGTTGCCCTCCAGTGCCGCCCCCTCAAGTGCCAGGGACGCGATGGCGCGCGCCTGGCGCCACGGATCGATGCTGCCGAGATTGGCGATCACCACGACGGTGAGGTCGGCTTCCGGCACGCGCAGGAACTCGGTGCGGACACCCGGCCACAGGCCGCCATGGCCGATGGTGGCGAG
>CAMARK010000078.1 GCA_945860205.1 Reyranella massiliensis 521
CATGGCCGAGCGTGGCAAGCCCGCGCAGCTCGTCGGCCTGCACGCCGCGTCGATACTTGTTGGCGTGGCCGCCCAGTAGCGGCGCGACGGCGGCAAGCTGCGCCGGCAGCGTTTTGGGCTCGAGCGTCGGCCGATCCAAATGCCTCGACCAGATCAGCAGATCCTCGACGGTCGAGGTGAGGCCGCCTTCGCCGCCTTGCGGGTAGGCATGCGCGGCCCGGCGGAAGCCCGCTGTGGCGTCGCCGAGATAGCCGGTGGCGAGGCCCGGGATTACGGTATCGACCTCGTGCGCAAGCATGGTGCCCGCCATGCCCAGCGGCTTGAAGACGCGCTCGGCGAGGAAGTCGCCCAGTTTCATCTTCGCGAGTCTCTCCACGATCAGGCCGAGCAGCAGGAAATTGGTGTTGCTGTAAAGGAAGCGGCTGCCGGGCGTGAAGTTGAGATGACGGTTGCGCAGGCAGGCGGCCAGCAGGTCGGCTGGCCGCGCCGGCTTGTCGAGGCCGTGGCCACCCAGCCGCAGCAGCTCGAGGAAATCAGGGAGACCGCTGCAGTTGCGCATCATCTGGTCGATCGTGACCGGCAAGGGCGAGAGCTCCGGCAAATATTTGTGCGGCGGGTCCCCGAGCTTGAGCTTGCCCTCGGCCGCCAGCATCAGCGCCGCCGTCACCGTGAACTGCTTGCTGACGGAGGCGATGCGAAAGCGCGTGTGGGGGCGGATCGGCACGCCGAGTTCGATGCTGGCAAGACCATAGCCCTTGCAGAGCTCGATCGCGCCGCCCCGCATGACGCCGACGACGGCCCCGGGGGATACAAGGGGCGAACCGGCGGCGGTATAGCGGGCGAACAGCGCGTCGACGCGGCGTTCGAGGGAGAGGGATCCGATTGATTTCGACATGAGACGCAGTCAAGCGAAGCGGCTCGCTCTTGTAAAGGCGAGGCGCTACCGTGAAGCGAACACGGGAGGAATGCGCCAATGCAGCGGCAGTTCGTGAAAGTCGAGAAAGGCCTGGGACCGCAAGGCCGCATCGCCGTCGTGCGCTTCGACCGCGGCGACAACATCAATGCGATGAGCCAGCAGGCGATGCGCGAGCTGCGCGAGGTGCCGCGCGACTTCGAGGACGATCTCGAAACCTCGGTGGTGATCCTGACCGGCTCGGCCAAGGCCTTTTCCGCCGGCTTCGACCTGAAGGATCCGGACGGGCGCGCGCGCGACGGGCTGCCGCTCGGCGAGCGCCGTCATCGGGCGCGGCTCGGCCCCAAGATGTGCAAGGCCTGGCAGGACATGGACCAGGTCACCATCGCCGCGGTCGAGGGTCATTGCATCGGCGGCGGCGCGGCGCTGGTCGTGTCGCTCGACTTCCGCACCTGCGGGAAGAGCGCGCATTTCCGCATTCCCGAGGTCGAGCTCGGCATGAACATGAGCTGGGGCTCGATCCCGCGCATGCTGGCGTTGATGGGCCCGGCCAGGACCAAGCAGGCGGTGATCCTGGCCTCGGATCGAATCGGCTCTGCCGAGGCCTTGGACTGGGGCCTGGTCGAGAAGGTGGTCGACGATGGCCAGGCGCTGGCGGCCTCGATGGCATTCGCCGAGCGCATTGCACGCCAGCCGCCGATCCCCGTACGCATGACCAAGAGCACCGTCAATCGCCTGGCGCACGCGCTCGACGATCTCGGCGCCCACATGGATGTCGACCAGAACGTGCTGACCGGATTGACCGAGGATTATAAGGAAGGAACGTCGGCGTTCCGCGAAAAGCGCAAGCCGGTGTTCAAGGGCCGCTAGAGCTTTCGTCCCGGCAACAGATCGACGATCGCCTGGCGTTGGGGGTCGTCGAGCATCGCCCAGCGGCCGATCTCCTCGATCGTGCGTTTGCAGCCGATGCAGAAGCCGCTTTTCTGGTCGAGCTTGCAGATGCCGATGCACGGGGACATCACCCGCCGCAGCATCGACATTGACGGATCGGCCACGGAAATATCAGGACTTCTTGCTGAGGAGGGCGAGCTGGCTCTGCAGCTCGTCGAGCTTGCGCTTGAGGTCGTCGATCACGACCTCGCCTTGCGCCGCCGCGGGGGGCGCACTCGGCGCTTCCGGCTTGGCGGCATCCTGTCCGTTGGCTATCGGCGGTGCCTGGCCTGGTCGCCCCGGCTGGCCGGCCTGGAACGGATTGAACACCCGCATGGCCTGCTCGAACATCGCCATGTTCTGCTTGCCCATGGTCTCGAACTGCTGGAACGGATTGAAGCCGAAGGCGTTGCGGAGATAGCTGCGCATCTGATCCTGATTGCGCGCGAATTGCGACATCGACATTTCGAGGTACTGCGGCACCACGCCTTGCAGGCTGTCGCCGTAGAAGGAGATGAGCTGGCGCAGGAACGGGATCGGCAAAAGCGTCTGTCCGCCCTTGCTCTCCTCTTCGAAGATGATCTGCGTCAGCACCGAGCGCGTGATCTCGTCGCCGGTCTTGGCGTCGTAGACGACGAAGTCGGTCTTGTCCTTCACCATCTGGGAAAGATGTTCGAGCGTCACGTAGGCGGAAGTCGCCGTGTTGTAGAGGCGTCGGTTCGCGTACTTCTTGATGACCACCGGCGCGGATTTGGGTCCGCCCTCGGGTACTGCCTGCTCGGCCATTACGCTTCGCTCCTCTGGCTCCCGGACGGTAAACGCTCGTTCACTCCGGGGCGGCCACACTAGCGCCGATACCGCAGTGCGACAAGACGGGCTTAGCGCCTGCAATAACCGCGTTCCGTCACGATGGGCTCGCAACGATGGGCTATAGTGACCGCATGGCCTCTGAAAACGACGACCAGTCGGCCGATTTCGACAAGCTGGCCCGACGCTATCTCGACCTTTGGCAGGGCCAGCTCGCCGGGCTCGCCGCCGACCAGGCGCTGACCGATCAGATCGCTCGATTGTTCGCCGCTGCGAACGCCCAGGTTGCGTCTGCGATGCAGGCCGTCCAAGGAGCACATCATGCCGTCACCCCCTCATCCACCGCGGCTGGGACCCCGTCCGCTGCCGCTGCATCTGGGCACGGCGCTGATGACGTGGGCGAGCTCCGAAAGCGCGTGGAAACACTGGAAGCCCGGCTCGCCGAGCTCGAAGCAAAACTCTCCCGGTCCTGAGGGGCCCGTTCCTGAAGCAATCGCGGCGCTTCTGCCCGAGATCGCGGCCCTCGAGGCGCGGTCCGGCACCGGTGAATTCGAGCGTGCCCTGCAGCGTGAGATCGCGCGGCGCATGCATCGGCTGGCCGACGGCGTGCTCGCCTATCGCGATCACGCGGTCCATCGCACTTTGGAGAATCCGCCGGCGGTGTGGAGCGAAGGCAACACGCGCCTGCTCGACTATGGCGCCACGCATCCCGCGGCCCGCGCCAGGCGCACGCGCGCGGTGCTGGTGGTGCCGTCGCTGATCAATCGCTGGGAAGTGCTCGACCTCACCGCCGAGAAGAGCCTGTTGCGCGCCATGGCGGCATCAGGGCTGCGGCCCTATCTCGTCGATTGGGGAACGCCCAATGACGAGGAGCGGCGGTTCGACACGACCGCCTATGTCGCGCGCCTCGAACGCGCGCTGGCCTTCATCGCCAAGCGGGCACGCCGCGCACCGGCGGTGATGGGCTACTGCATGGGCGGCACGCTCACCGTGGCGCTGGCGGCGCGCCAGCCCCGCCGCGTCGCCGGCCTCGCGCTGCTGGCTGCCCCCTGGGACTTCCACGCCGACCGCACCGGCCATGCCTTCCTGGTGTCGACCGGTCCGTTGCTGGCCGAGGTGGCCGACAAGGTCGGTGAATTGCCGATCGACATCCTGCAGACGCTCTTCTGGTCGCTCGATCCCTGGCTCGCGATGAAGAAGTTCGGCCGCTTCCTCGGCATGGACCAGCAGGGCGCCGGTGCCCGCGAGTTCGTGCTGCTGGAGGATTGGCTGAACGACGGCGCGCCGCTGGCCGGTCCCGTCGCGCGCGAGTGCCTGGTCGGCTGGTACGGCGACAACATTCCCGGCAGTGGCAAGTGGGTGGTGGGCGGCCGCCGCATCGTGCCGTCCAAAATCAAGGTGCCGTCGCTTGTCATGATCCCGTCGGGCGACCGTATCGTGCCGCCGCTGTCGGCCGCCGCTCTCGCCGATCCCGGGCGCGGCCTCAGGCATGTGACGCGGCTCGATCTGCCCCTCGGTCACATCGGCATGGTGGTGAGCAGCCGTGCCCGCGACATATGCTGGACGCCGCTGATCGACTGGCTGTGCGATATTCCCGCCAAGCGCCGCTGATGCCGGAACGCGAGAAATCCTTCGACTGGCGCGTGCCAGCGATCTGGGCCGTCCTGCTCACGGTGTCGGCCTTCGTGCATGCCTATGTCGAGGTCGCCAATCACGCCCGCATCGGCCAGCCGGTCGCGTTCGGGCGGGTGCTGATCGTCGAGGCGTGCAGTCATCTCGTGGTCGGTGCCCTGCTGCCGGCCATCTACTGGATGCATCGGCGCTGGCCGATCGGCCGCCAGCCGCGCAACCTGCTCTTCCATGCTCTCGGCGTCGTGCCCTACAGCATCGCCCATACCGTGGGCATGGCGGCGCTCCGCTTCCTCTGGTTCAGCGGCATCGCGGGCGAAGCCTACGTCTTTCCGCTGACCTTGGACCGGATGTCCTACGAATTCGCCAAGGACATCTTCTCCTACGGGCTGTTGAGTGCCGCCACCGTAGCGCTGCGCATGCTGCTCCAGCACGTGCCGGAACCCGTCGAAACCGTCACTCCCGCGTCGGGTCCGCTGCCCGAGCGGTTCGCGGTGCGCAAGCGCGGCGGGGCGGAAGTCATGGTCGAGGTGGCCGATATCGACTGGGTAGAAGCCTCGGGCAACTACGCCATCCTCCATGTCGGCGGCGAGACCTTCGAGATCCGCTCCTCGCTGTCGCGGCTGGAAAGCGAACTCGACTCCAGGCGCTTCGTGCGCGTCCACAAATCCCACCTCGTCAACGTCGCCAAGGTCGTCGAGGTGACGCCCTGGGTGAGCGGCGACTGGCGCATCCGCCTGCAGGACGGCAGCGAGGTGAACCTGAGCCGCCGTTATCGCCAGCGCTTCGAGGCCGTGGTCTCTGTGAAGAGTTGATCGATCGTCCCGGCCCAATCATCCCAGGAGACCCGCCGGTCGTCCCATCCGGCCCGCCGGTCGTCACAAAACGCAGCCAGTTCAAGGCCTTGGAAGGTAGGGAAGGGGCGTTCGCAACTCTTTCCGAGGTACCGTCATGACTACACGCCGAGCCGATCTTGACTGGCTGCGCGTCCTCGCCTTCAGCCTGCTGATCCTCTACCACGCCGGCATGGCGTGGTCGGGGTGGAGCTGGCACGTCACCAGCCCCGACAGCATGGAGTGGCTGCGCGAGGCGATGCGGTTCCTGAACCGCTGGCGCATGCCGCTGCTGTTCCTGGTGTCGGGTGCGGCCATCATGCTGGCGCTCGGCGACCGCTCCTCCGATGGCTTCGTCGTCGACCGCCTGAAGCGGCTTCTCCTGCCGCTGGTCTTCGGCATGCTGGTGATCGTGCCGCCGCAGGTCTACCTCGAGCGCCTCTATCGCGGCCAGTTCACGGGCTCGTTCCTCGATTGGCTGCCGCAGGCCTTCTCCGGCGGTGCCTACCCGAACGGGAACCTGAGCTGGCACCATCTCTGGTTCCTGACCTACGTGCTGGTGCTGACATTGGTGCTGCTGCCGGTCTTCCTGTGGGCACGATCGCCGACGGGACGCGACACAGTCGAGCATGCCGGCCGGACGGCCGCCCGCTTCGGTCTGCAGTGGCTGATGGTGTTGCCGCTCGCCGCGTCGATCCTGTGGCTGGTGCCGATCTCGCACAACATCAACGGCTTGGTCGGCGACTGGCACGGGCTCGTCTACTACGGCGTGCTGCTACTCTACGGCGCCTTCCTCTTCGGTTCGACCGACCTGCTGAATGCGCTCCAGCGTCAGCGACGGCTCTCGCTGGCCATCGGCATCGCGGCCTATGCCGTGCTCTACGTTGGTTTTTTCGAGGGAACGGTAAGGCCCGTGATCTCGCCCGAGGCGCGGCCTGCCTTCGCGTTTCTGTCGGCGATCAACACCATGGCCTGGCTGTTCGCGATCCTGGGTTTCGCGCATCGACATCTGACCGCGCGGCCGGAGTTCCTCGCGGAGGCGACCGACGCCGTCTATCCATTCTATCTGCTGCACCAGACCGTGACGGTGATCGCCGTCTACTGGCTCCTGACCCTGGGCGTGCAGCCCGTCCCGGGCTTCTTTCTGGCGGTGCTGGGGACGTTCTTCGGAACGGCTGCGCTGTATTTCGGCCTCATCCGGCCAACCTGGTTCCTGCGACCGCTGTTCGGCATGAAGAACGCAGGCCCCAGCGTGATCGTCCGATCGGCCGGCTGAGGCAAGAGTTCATAGAAAGGGGTTACCTCTGACCGCTTGCGCCAGCGCGAGGGCCGTCACCAGCAGCCCGACAGCAGCCGCTGCCCAAACGGTGGCACGCGCATGCTGCGGGGCGATCCAGTCGGCAAGCCAGCCGACGAGCGGCAAAGCCTGCAGCAGATGAGTGGCAAAAAAATGCGGTACGCGCAGATCGCCGCCCGTGGTCGACCATCCGAAAAGCGGCCAACCGCGCGCGTCGCTCCTGAGGCCGCCGACCCAATGTCCCGGTCCGTCAATCGCACCGGCCGCAAGCGGAGCGGTGACAACCAGCGTCGCAATGCTGCCGAGCATCAATCCAAGTGAGGCGCCGAGCACGAGACCAGGCCGACGATGCGGGGCCGGATGCCGCCAGATGAGCCAACCAAGCCATGCGGCGACGGCCACGATCGCCACCGCCGCGGGACCCATGACGCCATAGTACAGCAGCGTCTCGAGTCTGGTCTCGAAATTGAAGTGGGAGTGCCTGCCACGCGCCGCCTGCAGCGTGATGTAGAGCACTTCCACCACCGTGCAGAGTGCGGCCAGGTGCAACGGAACAAGAGTCGAGGCGCGTTGCCGAACGCCTGTCGCCAGGAAGCTCAGCAGCATCGCCACGGTGAGCCAGTGCAGCCCGAGCGAGAACTGGAACTTCAGGGGCTTGGCCCAGATGTTGGCGCCGTCGAGCGTGCGCGCGTCGGCCAAGGCGATCAGCGCCGTCGGCAGGAACAGCCCCACGCAGATCGTTGCAGCGTCGAGTGCCGTGCGTTGCGCCACATCCAAATGTTCCGTCATGGGGGCGAGCCGGGCGGTCCGCATGGTCATGCCGATCTCAGGGACGTGACGCCGGATAACTTCTCGACGGTGCGCCGCGTGACGATTGCCACCGCGAAGATCAGCAGGCCCGCCGGGCCGAACATGAAGGTCGTGAACAGGATTGGCGCCTGAAGCCAGCGCGACATGCCGATTTCGTCGGCCCGCCCGGCGATCCACAGTCCGACGAAGAGATCGAAGGCCAGGTAGTGCACCCACCCCGCCAGCGCGACTTCGCGCGAGGTGAACAGCTTCTGAACGGCAGGCAGGCTGAAGAATCCGCCACCCTCGACGCTGAAGAAGAAGCCCTGAATCAGGACGGCGTACAGCACGCACAGCCCGGCGACGATGAAGACCTGAATGGCGCGTCGAATGGCGAACCAGCGGGGCAGCGCGATCAAGCCCGTCCACGACAGCAGGGCGAGGCTGTTGGCGGCGCTGAACAAGGCATCCAATGGCAGCGGGATCTGCATGTTTCCGGAATCCTCAAATCAAAGTTGACGGCGTCTACCTACCGAACTATGTTTAGTAGATACTGTCAACAAGCGATCTTCCTGAACCGACCGGTTTCCTCTCACGCGATGAGGTGCTTCATGTTCCCGCGCACCTGCTTCCGACTGTCTCTGAGCGCCATTGTGTTGTCCTTGGCCGCGCAGAGTGGCGCTCTCGCGGCTGACGTCGTGGTCAACGTCACCGGCATCAGCGACGCCCGAGGGGCGATCGGCTTCGCTCGGTTTCCCGACAGCCGCGGCTTTCCCATGGACAATTCCGGGGCCAAGGCTCTTTGGCTGCCCGCCGATCCCAAAGGCGTGAGTTGCCAATACGCCGACCTGCCCGACGGCACCTATGCCGTCTCGGTCTCGCATGACCTGAACGGCAATCGCCGGACCGACACTAACTTCCTGGGCATCCCGACCGAAGCCTGGGGCGTGTCGAACAATGCGCGGCCAGCGATGCGGGCGCCGCGTTTCGACGAAGCGGCGTTCAAGGTCGTCGGCGGACAGTCGGTCACGATCGACGTGCGGGTGGCCAAATGACGGCTCCGACGCCGATGGTCGCGACGCGCGCCGAAGCGCTTTTCCGCAATCGCGATGGTCCCTGGGCCGTCGTGACGGGACCGACCGACGGTATCGGTCGTGCATTCGCCGATTGCCTGGCCCAACGTCGATTGAACCTCGTCCTCGTGGCGCGGCGCGGCGCGATTCTCGACGAGATGGCGGATCGCTATGCCTCCGAGCACGGTATCGACACCAGGGTGTTGGTTGCGGACCTGTCCGAACCCGGTGGCCCGGACGCGTTGGCCGATATCACCTCGGCTCTGGACGTCGGCCTCGTCGTGGCCGCGGCCGGCTACGGCAGGTCGGGACCGCTGATCGACTCCGACATCGCCGATGAACTGCGCATGGTCGACGTCAATTGCCGGGCGGTGCTTTCGACCGCCAGCCATTTCGGCCGCCGCTTCGCCCATCGTCGTCGTGGCGGGCTGATCCTGATGAGTTCGCTATTCGCCTTTCAGGGCGTGCCGCGCGCGGCCAACTACGCGGCGACCAAGGCGTATGTACAGTCCCTGGCGGAAGGTCTGCGAATCGAGCTCGCGCCTCACGGCGTGGACGTCGTTGCCAGAGGCCTGTTCAAAGCGGCTTTGCCGAACGTGCCAACATGCGCATGAGCATGGCCGCGCAACCCGGCGAGGTGGCGTGCGCCACGCTGGCTGCCCTTGGCCGGCGGTCCGTCGTTCGGCCGGGATGGCTGGCGAAGGTCCTCGAAGCCTCGCTCATCGGGTTGCCACGCTGGGCGCGAGCCCGGATATTGGGTCAGGTAGTGCGCGGCATGACGAGTCATCAGGATGGCGAAAAAGAAGGACGCAAGGGCGAGGCGAAAGAGCAGGCCCGATGACTTGCGTGAGGCCTGTGTCGCAGAAGCCTTGGCGATCGTGGGCGAGTCCGGCCTGGAGGCGCTCAGCCTGAGAGAAGTCGCTCGCCGCCTGCACGTGTCCCACCAGGCGCCGTACAAGCACTTCCCGAGCCGCGACCATATTCTTGCCGAGGTCGTGGGCCGCGCCTTTGGCGGGTTTGCCCAGCACCTCGACTCCAGGACGCGCAGTGCCGACCCGATGGAAGATCTCGCGCAGCTGGGGCTGGCCTATCTCGCGTTTGCGCGCGCCAATCCGTTGCACTACCGGCTCATGTTCAGCACGCCGCTTCCCGACCTCCACCAGCATCCCGGGATGATGAAGCAGGCGAAGCATGCGTTTGCGATACTCCTCGACGGCGTTGCGCGTCTGCATGGACGGCCGGCAGACACACTCTCGGAACTCGACGCGCTGTTCGTCTGGGCGTCGATGCATGGCTTGGCCGGTATCCTGCAGTCGCCCGCCCTGCAGACATTGGACCTCGAGGACAGCGTCCTGAACTCTGCGATTCCTCATGCCTTGCTTGGAATCAGGGCGGCCCTGGACCGGAACGGGCTCTGACGAACGCGGGATCCGCATCGCCTGGCGGGCAGGCGGCGGTCCTTGCCCCGCCCTACGGCGCGCCGTAAATAGCCGGTAGGGCGGCCTCAAGGAGGATTTCATGAGCACGGATATCGTCATCGCGAGCGCGGCGCGCACGCCCATCGGTTCGTTCAACGGCGCGTTCGGCGCCGTCCCGGCCCACGACCTCGGCAAGGCCGCGATCAAGGGTGCGCTGGAACGCGCCCATGTGAAGCCGGAAGAAGTCGACGAAGTCATCATGGGTCAGATCCTGACTGGCGGTCAGGGCCAGAACCCGGCCCGTCAGGCCGCCGTCAATTCCGGCATCCCGGTCGAGAAGACCGCGCTCGGCATCAACCAGCTCTGCGGCTCCGGTCTGCGCGCCGTCGCTTTCGGCTGGCAGGCGATCCGCAACGGCGACGCCAGCATCATGGTGGTCGGCGGCCAGGAGAGCATGAGCCAGGCGCCGCACGTCGCCCACATGCGCGACGGCACCAAGATGGGCGACCTAAAAATGGTCGACTCGATGATCAAGGACGGGCTGTGGGACGCCTTCAACGGCTACCACATGGGCAACACCGCCGAGAACGTGGCGCAGAAATACCAGATCACCCGCCTCGAGCAGGATGCGTTTGCCGCGTCCTCGCAGAACAAGGCCGAGGCGGCGCAGAAGTCCGGCCGCTTCAAGGACGAGATCGTTCCGGTCACCGTCAAGACCCGCAAAGGCGACGTCGTGGTCGACACTGACGAGTTCCCGCGCCACGGCACGACGGCCGAGTCGCTCGCCAAGCTGCGCCCGGCCTTCACCAAGGAAGGCGGTTCGGTCACGGCCGGCAATGCCTCGGGCATCAACGACGGCGCGGCCGCTCTGGTGCTGATGAGCGCCGACGAGGCCAAGAAGCGTGGCATCAAGCCGCTCGCCAAGATCGTGTCGTGGGCAACCACGGGCGTCGATCCCAAGGTCATGGGCATCGGTCCGGTGACCGCCTCGCAGGCGGCGCTGAAGAAGGCCGGCTGGACCGTGAAGGATCTCGACCTCGTCGAGGCCAACGAGGCGTTTGCCGCCCAGGCACTGGCCGTCGGCAAGGAACTCGGCCTCGATCCGACCAAGCTCAACGTCAACGGCGGCGCGATCGCCTTGGGCCATCCGATCGGCGCCTCGGGCGCCCGCGTGCTGACGACGCTGCTGTTCGAGATGCAGAAGCGCGATGCCAAGAAGGGCCTCGCAACACTGTGCATCGGCGGCGGCATGGGCATCGCCATGTGCGTCCAGCGCGACTAAGAGGCCTCATGCTGAGGAGGCGCGTAGCGCCGTCTCGAAGCATGGCAACATGACGACTGCTGGCCACCCTTCGAGACGCGGCCTACGGCCGCTCAGGGTGAGGTGAGTTTGTTCAGGGGCTGCTGGCGACTGCCTGGCCCTTGCGTACCAGTTGGCGGCCCTCGGGCTGGAGAATCTCCCGGAGCTGGGCATTGCCGGTCGCCTTGGGCTCGACCACGAGGAATCGGCTCTGTCCGGCGTTGACCGTGACGATGAGTTCCGTGCTGCCCTGCGTGCCGTAAGCCCTCAGGTCGTAGAGCGACGGCGGCAGGTCGAGGCGCATCCAGGTGAGGCCAGCGAGGCTGCCGACGGGATACTGATCCTTCGTGATACCGATCGGTGAGGCGTCCGAACCGGGTTCGTCGCGGATGATGTAGAGCGCGGCCATCCCCTCGTTCGGCTCGTAAAACGTCTTGCCGTAGGACTTCTGCCATTCCGACCCGGCACCGGGGCTGCAGGCGGCGACCGACAGGGTCAAGGCAGCGGCAATCAAAGACTTCTTCATGAAACACCCTCCGCCGCCAGCGTCCGACGGCGGCGCTTCGCGGTCAAGCGGCGCAGGCGGGTGCGGGCATCGTCCGCAGCCGGGCCAGCGGCGACAGCACGATCGCCAGCGCCGACAGGGCGAAGGCCACGGCGATCAGCACCAGGGCGCTCTGCAGGCCAGCCTGGGCCGCCAGCAAGCCGCCGGCCAGGGCGCCGAGCGGGCGAACGCCGTAGATCGCCGTCTGCACCGTGGCGTTGACCCGGCCCATCAGCGACAGCGGCGTCACGAGCTGGCGCACCGTGGTCTGGCAGATCAGCCACAGCATCGGCCCGAAGCCCACCAGGAAGTAACCGGCGGCGGCGAGCGCAAAGCCTGTGGTCGTGCCGCCGTGCGTGGGGGCTGCCAGGAACAGGCCCGCCGCCACGACCGACACGGCCGGTCCGAAGATGAGCGTCGCGAGCGGCGGCAGGCGTCGCGAGGAAATCGGTGTCACCAGCGCGCCCAGGATCAGGCCGGCGCCATAGGCGGATTGCGCGAGGCCCATGCTCGCGGGATCGAGGCCGAGCGGGCCCAGTGCCAGCGGCGCCCAGATCGCCAGCAGCGCGAAGAAGGCGAAGTTCCAGAAGATCGCGCAGAGGCTGATGCCGCGCAGCAGTTCATGATGGATCACGAAGCGCGCGCCGGTGCGGATGGCGACCAGGAACGAGGGTCGCGCGGTGCCGGCGGAAGGTGCCGGCACGCGGGGAAGGGCGAGAACACAGGCGAGCGCCAGTGCGGCGCCGAGTGCTGCCAGCGCATAGCCCCAGGTCGGCGACAGATGCTGCGCAAGAAGACCCGTCACGAAGGGGGCGGCGAGACTGACGATGGCGCGCGCCAGCTCCAGCCGTGCGTTGGCCCGCGGCAGGTCGTTCGAGGGCACGAGGCTAGGCAACAGCGACACCGCGGTCAGCACATAGACGACGGTTCCCGACGCGCCCGCGAAGGCTGCGACCCCGAGCAGGCTCGCAGCCCCAGTCGCGGCGGCGACCACGGCGATCACCGAGGCCAGCAGGCCGAGGCCAAGGGCTACGATCAGCAATTGGCGGCGCGGCAGGCGGTCGACCCAGGCGCCGGCCGGCAGCGAGACCAGCAACCAGGCGGCGCTCTGGGCCGCGACCAGCAGGCCGAGCACGTCGGGTCCGGCGCCCAGGACCAAGGTCGCCGTCAAGGGCAGGGTTGCGAGGGCCAGCTGATCAGCGGCGTGGGTTCCGGCGGCGGCGCCGAGGAGGGCGGTAAAGGGTTTCATGGGGACGGTTCTAAGACCGGCAAATTTTCGTCTCTATCCGGCACCGGCTGTGAATTCGGATGGAACCGGCTAGAGTGCGTGGGCGGCACGTCTTGGGAGGAAAAAATGGCTCAAAGAGTTGCAGTGGTAACGGGCGGAACGCGCGGCATCGGCGGCGCCATTTCGCGCATGCTGAAGGACAAGGGTTACAAGGTTGCCGCGACCTACGCCGGCAATGAGGACGCCGCCCAGAAATTCAAGGGCGAGACCAGCATCGCGGTCTACAAGTTCGATGTCGGCGACTTCGCCGCCTGCCAGACGGTGATCACACAGATCGAGAAGGATCTGGGGCCGGTCGACGTGCTGGTGAACAATGCCGGCATCACCCGCGACTCGACCATGCGCCGACTGACGCGCGACATGTGGGATGCCGTCATCGACACAAATCTCGGCTCCTGCTTCAACATGTCGAAGGCGGTGTGGGAAGGCATGAACACGCGGGGCTTCGGCCGTATCGTCAACATCGGCTCGATCAACGGCCAGGGCGGCCAGTACGGCCAGGTCAACTATGCCGCCGCCAAGTCGGGCATCCACGGCTTCACCAAGGCGCTGGCGCAGGAAGGTGCGTCCAAGGGCATCACCGTGAACGCCATCGCGCCGGGCTACACCGAGACCGATATGGTCGCGGCCGTGCCGGCCAACGTGCTGGAGAAGATCGTGGCCAAGATCCCGGTCGGCCGGCTTGGCAAGGCCGAGGAAATCGGCCGAGGCGTGATGTTCCTGATCGCCGACGACGCGGGCTTCATCACCGGCTCGACGCTGTCGATCAACGGCGGCCAGCATATGTACTGACAATCGGCCGATAAGCGCCATGATGGGGCCGGCGTCATGCCGGCCCTTTTTTGTTCTGCGGGAGTGACCAATGGCCAAATTGACCGAGTACAAGGACATGGGCCCGCGCGCCAAGGCGGTGGTCGAGGGCATCGCCCAGGCACGCGGCACCGACCCAGCCGGCATCAACAATGTGTGGAAGGCGCTCGCCCGCCATCCCGACGTGATGGAGCGCTTCGCGGTCGAGATGAAGGCGGTGATGGCGCCGGGCAAGCTCGACGGGCTCACCAAGGAGCTGATCTATCTTGCCGTGTCGGTCGCCAACCAGTGCGACTACTGCATCAATTCGCACGGCTACATGGCGCGCCAGAAGGGCATGAACGAGGAGATGTTCAGCGAATTCATGGCGGTCGTCCTGGCGGCGCAGAAGGGCAACAAGATCGCGACCGGATATCGTGTGCCGATCGATGCCGCGTTCGAGGAGAAATGATGGTCTGGGATGCCAACCTCTACCTGAAGTTCGCCGACCATCGCGTGCGGCCCGCGCTCGACCTGATGGGCCGGCTCGATCCGGCCAACGGCGCACGGCGGGGCCACGCGATCTACGATCTCGGCTGTGGTGCCGGCAACATCTCGCGCATCCTGGCCGAACGCTTTCCGTCTGCCGAGATCGTCGGCATCGATTCGTCGGAGGAGATGCTGGCCAAGGCGCGTACGCTGACGACCGATGGCCGAGTGAGCTTCGCAAAAGGCGACCTCACGCAGTTCAAGCCGGGCAAGCCGCCGGGCATTCTCTACAGCAACGCCGCCTATCACTGGCTGGAGGGACATATCGATATGTTTCCCGGCCTGATGAAGTTGCTGCCGTCAGGTGGCCAGCTTGCGATCCAGATGCCGCGTAATCATGAAGCGCCGTCGCACGCCCTGATGCGCACGGCGGCCGAGGCGGGGCCGTGGCGCGACAAGCTCGCCCAGGTGCGCACCATCCGGCCGGTGCTGGAGCCGGCGCGCTACTACGATGTGCTGAAGCCGCTGTGCTCAGATCTCGAAATCTGGGAGACGCTCTACCAGCAGCCGCTCACCGGAAAGGATCCGGTGGCGCAGTTCACGTCCAGTACCGGCCTGCGTCCGTTCCTCGATCTGCTGGCTGAGCCGGAACGCACGGAATTCTACGACACCTATGCGGCGCTGCTCGCCAAGGCCTATCCGACGCGGGCCGACGGCATTACCATCTTCCCCTTCCGCCGGTTGTTCATCGTGGCGCGCCGCGCATGAGACCGGGCCGCCGCCTCATTGCCGTCGCGGTACTGCTGCTGGCAGGCTGCCGCGTGCCGGCTTGCCTGGCGGCGCCGCAGACAATGGTGGCGGCCGCTCATCCGCTGGCGGTCGAAGCCGGGTTGGAAATGCTCCGGCGCGGCGGCTCGGCCGTCGATGCGGCGATTGCCGTGCAGATGATGCTGGGCGTGGTCGAGCCGCATGCTTCGGGAATCGGTGGCGGCGGCTTCCTGTTGAACTACGACAATACGAGCCGGGCCATCGCCGTCTATGACGGTCGCGAGGCGGCGCCGGCGGGCGCCACGCCAGCGATGTTCCTCGGAAGCGACGGCAAACCGCTCGGCTATCGCGAGGCCGTCGCGTCCGGCATTTCCGTCGGCGTACCCGGCGTGCTGGCGATGCTGGAACTCGCGCACAAGGAACACGGCAAGCTCGCCTGGCGCGACCTGTTCGAGCCGGCCATCGCCGCCGCCCGCGACGGCTTCGCCGTGGCGCCACGACTTGCCAATTGGCTTAACCGTATGCCGGGACTGAAGGATGAGCCCGCCATCCGCGCGCTCTATTTCAATGCGGACGGTTCGCCCAAGAAAGTCGGCGACCGCATCGCCAATCCCCATCTTGCCGCCACGATGCGCCTGATCGCCGACGGCGGGGCAGGTGTTTTCTATCAGGGCGCAATTGCGGCCGAGATGGTCGAGCGCGTGCGCAATCACGTGAGGCCGGGCACACTCTCGCTCGCCGACCTGGCCGATTATCGCCCGATCAAGCGCGAGCCGGTGTGTGGGCCCTATCGCCTCTGGATCGTCTGCGGTGCGCCGCCGCCGTCGTCGGGCGGCATTGCGATCCTGCAGGTGCTGGCGCTGCTCGAACCGTTCCAGATCTGGCGCGACGCGCCCAACAGCCTGCGCCCGGTCCATCTCATCGCCGAGGCGAGCCGGCTCGCCTTCGCCGACCGCGACCGCTACGTCGCCGATCCCGCCTTCGTGAACGTGCCGACGGCGGGCCTGCTGTCACCGGCCTATCTCGCGGAGCGCCGCTGGCTGATGTCGACGGACCGCAGCATGGGCACCATCGGGCCCGGCGTGCCGCCGGGCTATGTCGAGCGCGGCACCAGCCACATGAGTATCGTCGATCGCTGGGGCAATGGCGTCGCCTACACCACGACCATCGAGGCGCCATTCGGCGCCCAGATCATGCTGCGCGGCTTTCTGCTCAACAACGAGCTGACCGATTTTGCGCCGGAGCCCGAGGCCGGCGGCAAGCCGGTCGCCAACCGGGTCGAGCCGGGCAAGCGGCCGCGCTCCTCGATGTCGCCGACCCTGGTGCTCGACCGCGACCGCCGCTTCGTCGTGGCCGTGGGCTCGGCGGGCGGATCGCGTATCATCGGCGACGCGCTTCATGCCGTGATCGGCATGCTCGACTGGGACCTGCCGGTTGCTGCAGCCCTCGCGCAACCCAGGGTGAACAACCGCAACGGCGCGACGGAACTGGAGGTGGCCACGCCGCTGGCCGACCTGGCAGACCGCTTGCGCGCCATGGGCCATCAAGTACAAGTCCGCGTGCATGAGGGTGGCCTCGCCGGCATTCGCCGGTCGGGCGACGGGTGGGACGGCGGTGCCGATCCCCGTCGCGATGGCGTCTCCCGAGGAGAATAGTGTGGCCGCCAAGAAACTGCCGAGTGTCCTGCTGCGGGCCGGCGAGGATCGCCGCGTCCGGTCGGGTCATCCCTGGGCCTTCTCCAACGAGATCCTGATGGACCCCGAGACCAAGGCGCTGCCGCCGGGCTCGCTGGTGATCCTGCGCACGCCGGGCGGCGAGGCGCTGGGCGTCGCCACCTTCAATCCGCATTCGCTGATCGCGGCGCGGTTGCTGACCTCGAATCCCGAAGCCACGATCGACGCGCTGTTCTTTGGCCGCAAGCTTGCCAATGCCATGGCGCTGCGCGACCGGCTGGTCGGCGTTCCCTACTATCGCCTTATCCACGCCGAGGCCGACGGCTTGCCCGGCGTGATCATCGACCGTTTCGGCGATGCCGTGGTCATGCAGGTGAATTCCGTCGGCATGGATCATCTGACGCCGGTCCTGCTGGAAGCCATCGAGGCCGAACTGTCGCCGCGCGTCATCGTGCTCAAGAACGATTCGCCGGTGCGCGAACTCGAAGGCCTGAAGCGCGAGACGGTGATCGCCAAGGGCGAGCTCGACGGGCCGATCGAGCTGGTCGAGAACGACGCCAAGTTCGTGGCCGACTTGTCCGGGGGGCAGAAAACCGGCTGGTTCTACGACCAGCGCGACAACCGCCGCTTCATGGCGCGCTTCGCCAAGGATGCGCGCGTGCTCGACGCCTATTGTTATAGCGGCGGCTTCGGCGTGCTGGCGGCCAGGCATGGCGCCAAGTCGGTCACCTGCCTCGACCGCTCGCAGCCCGCGCTCGATTCAGCCGCCAAGGCGGCGGCGCTCAACGGCGTCAGCGACATCGTCACCTTCCAGAAGGGCGAGGTCTTCGACACGCTGGAGAAGCTGGAGCCCAACGGCCGCAACTTCGACGTCGTGATCTGCGACCCGCCGGCCTTCGTGAAGAGCCGCAAGGACATCAAGGTGGGCGTCCAGGGCTATCGCAAGATGGTGCGGCTGGCGGCGCCCCTGGTGGCGCCCGGCGGCTTCCTGTTCGTGGCCTCGTGCTCTCATCTGGTCGAGCCGCCGCTGTTCGGCGAGCAGGTACGTCGCGGCCTGCGCGACGCCGGCCGCAACGCCCGCATCTTGCGCAGCGCCGGTGCGGCGCTCGATCATCCGGTGCATCCCGGCCTGCCCGAGACCGCCTACCTGAAGGCGATGACCCTGCAGATCGACTGATATGTTTCAAGTCGGCGCGCGCAACCTCATCACCGACGTCGACGGCATCCTGGTCGGCAACGCCGAGGACCAGCGGGTCCGCTCCGGCGTCAGCGTCGTGTTGTGCGAGACGCCGTCGACAGCGTCGGTCGATGTGCGCGGCGGCGCGCCCGGCACGCGCGAAACCGACCTGCTCGATCCCTCGTGCCGCGTCGACCGCATCGATGCCGTCTGTCTCTCCGGCGGCTCGGCGTTTGGACTCTCTGCCGCCGATGGCGTCATGCGCTGGCTGAAGGAACGCGGCCGCGGCGTCGCCATTGCCGATGTGGTCGTTCCGATCGTGCCCACGGCCATCCTCTTCGATTTGCTGAACGGCGGCGACAAAGGCTGGGACTGGCCGCCCTATCGCGAGCTTGGCTATGACGCCACGGGCCGCGCCGGCCAAGTTTTTGCGCTCGGCAACATCGGCGCCGGGCTCGGCGCCAAGGCGGGCAATCTGAAAGGCGGCTTGGGCAGTGCCTCGGCGGTCGATCCGGCGACGGGCCTGCAGGTCGGCGCCCTCGTGGCGGTCAACGCGCGCGGCTACACGACCATGGGCGACATGCCCCAGTTCTGGGCCTGGGCGCTGGAACAGAACGGCGAATTCGGCGGCCTGCCGCCGCCGCCGCGTGGGCTCGCGCTACCGGTGTCACACGCGAAGGCCGATCTCACTCATGATCCGGCGGATGCCGCGCGCAGCGATCCGCGCGGCAACACCACCATCGCCGTGGTGGCGACCAACGCCGTGCTCGACAAGGCCTCGGCCAAGCGGCTGGCCGTGATGGCGCAGGATGGGCTCGCCCGCGCTATTCGGCCGGTGCATACGCCGCAGGATGGCGACACGGTCTTCGCCATTGCGACCGGCAAGCGGGAGCTCGGCGACGATCCGCTGGCGCTGGCGGAGCTCGGCACGCTGGCCGCCGACTGCCTGGCCCGCGCCGTGGCGCGCGGCATTTACAACGCTGCGACGCTGGGTGTCGCGCGGGGCTGGCGCGACGTGTTCGGCCGTCCCAAGGCATAGCGCAGCCCGCCGGCCTGCCCTGCCATTGGCACATGGCGCCCCAGGCCGTAACATAGGTGCCTCCTCGCGAGGGTTGCCTCATGACCGGGCTGATCTTTCTGGTGGCGGCCATAGCCATGATGACGGCTCTGGCCGGCTATCGCGGCGTCGCCATCGGCTTGTTCGGCGTGAGCTTCGTCGGCGCGGTCCTGTGGTTCGACCGCCACATGACCGATCCCCTGAGCCTGTCGCTCTAGGACCGCCGCATGGGACCTTTCCTTCGCCTGGGAAACGCGGCCGCTGCGGCCGGCATGGCCACCATCCTGCTGGTCGCCTTCGGTTTGCAGTTCGGCCTAAAAGAATTGCCGTGCCCGCTCTGCAATCTCCAGCGCGTCGCCTTCGTCCTGTGCGGCTTCGGCTTCCTGCTCAACCTGCGCTTCGGCGCGCAACCGCTGCACTATGCGCTCACCCTGCTGGGCGCGTTGTTTGGCCTGGCTGTCTCCGGCCGTCAGGTGCTGCTGCACATCGCGCCCGGCGGCAGCGCCTACGGATCGCCGCTGCTCGGCCTGCATCTCTACACCTGGGCGCTTCTGCTGTGCCTTGCCGTGATCGTCCTCGTGGCCCTACTGATGATGTTCTCCGCGCGGCCCGAGCACCACAACACCGATCACCAGGCGGCGCTGCGCTTTCGCGGCGTCTATCGCCTGGCGGCCTACCTGCTGATCGCCGCAACCCTCGCCAATGTCGCCAACAGCTTCCTGCTGTGCGGGCCGTTCGAATGTTCCGACAATCCGACGGACTACTGGATTTCCAAATATCTGCCGACCTGACTCGCCACGAGGATTTCATCATGCCTGCTCACGTCTCCCTTCCCTCGCGCCGGGGCCTGCTCGCGGCGGCAGCGGTGTTCTCCGTCATCGGCAACGTCCGGGCGCAGGGAACAGACGATCCTGCCCGTCTCGTTGCGATCATGGACAGCTACGCTGCCGCCTTGCGCACAAACAATGTCGAGGCCCTGGTTGAGCTCTACACGTCCAACGGCGTGTTCATGCGCGACAACATGCCGGCGGTCGTCGGCCGCGAGGCGCTGCGGGCGGCCTATCGCGAGGTCTTCGCCACCCTCAAGGTCGATCTCAGCTTCACCATCCAGGAGACCGAGGTCGCGGGCGACATGGCCTGGCTGCGGGCGACCTCGTCCGGCCGCATCAAGGTTCTCGCGACTGGCATGGAAACTGCGGAAGCCTTCAACCTGGTCGTCATCTTCCGGCGCGAGGCCGGCGCCTGGAAGATCCGCAACTACATCTACGCCACCAGCCGGCCGGGGGCGGGGCCAGCGAAATAGCGAACGAAGTGGGAGGGCAGGATGTCCGACGAACGCTACACCGTGGTTCTGGGCGATCGCCGCTACGCCATCCACCGCAAATGGGCGCGGCTGCCGACCGGCAATAGCTTCGGCTTCCTGTCCGACCTGATGGTGGACAGCGAGGGTCGCGTCCACGTCGCGCAGCGCGGCACCGAGCAGCCCGTGCTGGTGTTCGATCGCGACGGCAGACTGATCGGGTCGTGGGGAGAGGGCCAGCTCGCCGAACCGCACTATCTCAATGCCGCCCCTGATGGCACGATCCTGGTGGCCGATCGCGACGCCCATCAGGTGCTTCGCTTCGATCTCTCGGGCCGGCTCGTCCAGGCCCTGGGCAAGCGTCACTGGCCCTCGCTCGACGCGCCGTTCAATCATCCGACGGCCGCCGCGCAGGCACCCGATGGCGAGATCTATGTCGCCGATGGCTACGGCAATTCCAGCGTTCATCGCTTCGCCGCCGATGGCACGTTGATCGCGACCTGGGGTGGCCCCGGATCCGGCGACGGTGCCTTCACCACGCCGCACGCCGTGTGGGTCGACCGCTTCGGCAAGGTGCTGGTGGGCGATCGCGAGAACAACCGACTGCAAGTGTTCGACCGTGACGGCGCATTCCTTGCCGTCTGGGGCGATTTCTATCATCCCATGCAGATCTGGGTGGACGACCGCGACTTCGTGTTCGTGACCGACCAGATCCCGCGCATCAGCCTGCTCTCGCCCGACGGCAAGCTGATGGGCCGCTGCCGTGGCGCGATCAACGGGGCGCACGGTCTTTCCGGTGATGCTGACGGCAATCTCTACCTCTCCGAGCTGCCACCGCAGGAGATCACCAAACTGGAACGGCTGAACTGAGCGTAAGGATATCGAAGATGGACAAGCAGATGATGGAACTGCTGGCGCGCCGCGCCGGCCTCGACAAGGCGTTGGCCGAACATCCCGAGGATGTCGCTGCTGCGGCGAAGCAGGCCGCCGATGTTGCCCGCAAGATCAAGGCGCCGGCCGATCCGCGCGCCGAACCGTGGCCGCCCATGTGCCCCGGCAGCGGTTTGTGAGATTCTGGACATGACCGACCTGCACTGGATGACGGCCGCCGCCGCGGCCAAGGCGATTGCCTCAAGGGAACTCTCGCCGGTCGAGCTCACGGCGGCGCTGCTCACCCGCATCGAGCGGCTCGACCCCAGGCTCAACGCCTTCATCCGCATCGACGGCGATGCGGCCATGGCCGCCGCGCGCACCGCCGAGGCCGAGATCGCGTCGGGCCGGAGTCGCGGCCCGCTGCACGGCGTGCCCGTCGGCATAAAGGACATCATTGACGTCGCGGGCCTGCCCACGACCTGCCATTCCAGGATCCTGGCCGACAGTCTCGCCACCTCGGACGCGGTCTGCGTTTCGAAGCTGCGCGGCGCCGGCGCCATCGTGCTGGGCAAGCTCTCGACTCACGAGTTCGCCATCGGCGGGCCGAGCCATGACCTGCCGTGGCCGCCGGCGCGCAATCCCTGGAACACCGACCATCACCCCGGCGGCTCGTCGTCGGGCTCGGGCTCGGGTGTCGCGGCCGGCCTGTTTCCGATGGCGCTGGGCTCCGATACCGGCGGCAGCGTGCGCAACCCGGCGAGCTGCTGCGGCATCGTCGGCCTGAAACCGACCTATGGCCTGGTATCGCGCCGCGGCGTCTTCCCGCTGTCCTTCACCCTCGATCACATCGGGCCGATGACGCGCACCGTGGCCGACAACGCCCTGATGCTGGAGGTGCTGGCCGGCCACGACGTCCACGATCCCGGCAGCGCCGCGGTCGTGAGCGGCCACTACTCGGCCGGCGTCGACCGCGACGTGCGCGGCCTGCGCGTCGGCTTCGTCCGGCACTTCCACGAGATCGACATGCCGGCCGATCCCGAGGTGACGGCGGCGCTGGCCCATGTTGCGCGCACGCTGCAGCTCGAAGGAGCGGAGATCCGCGACGTCCATCTGCCGACGCTGGAGGAATTCGGCGCGGTCAACCGCGTGATCCTGCAAAGCGAGGCCTGGGCGATCCACGCCCCTTGGCTGCGCAAGCGTCCCGGCGACTATGGCCAGCTCGCGCGCCGCCGCCTGATGGCTGGCGCGTTCTTCGGCGCCGGCGATTACGTGCAGGCCCAGCGCCGGCGGCTGGAAATGATCGCCGCCGTCGAGGAGGTATTGCGCGATGTCGACGTGCTGCTGTGCGCCAGCTCGATGGACCCGGCCTGCCGCATCGACAGTCCGGCCGACATCGAGCGCACCTATCCGCGCCAGGCGCGCACGCCGTTCAACGTCACCGGCCATCCGGCGATCGCCATGTTGGCCGGCGTCTCGGCGGGCGGCCTGCCGCTCTCGGTCCAGTTCGTCGGCCGCTACTTCGACGAGGCGACGCTGTTCCAGGTGGCACGGGGATGGGAGCGGGCGTCGGGCAGCGACAAGAAGCACCCGGCGATCGTTTAGGCATCAGCCCCCGTCTCATGGCTGGGAGCGCGCCACTCCAGTGGCGCT
>CAMARK010000079.1 GCA_945860205.1 Reyranella massiliensis 521
CGCTCGTATCGGCGCCATCGGCCCTCCATCGCGAATTGCGCCGCTTCGCCGGCGGTGTCGGGCTTTCCGTGCGCGGCACTGCGGCTTTCATTGCCTCGGTCGAAAATCGTGTCGGCCGGCCGGCTACGGACTTCGACGTCCGCCACATCGCCGGCAAGTTCGACCTGCCTGTGCTGCTGATCCACGATCAGAACGACCGCCAGATCCCCGTCGCGGAAGCCACCCGCTCGGCTCACGCGTTGCCAACGGCAGAGCTGATGGTGACGCGCGGTCTCGGCCACAATCGCCTGCTCGCCGACAAGGCCGTGGTGACGGCGATCGCAAACTTCGTCGCCGGCTCAGGCCACGATGGGAAGGGTCTCGATTTCGTAGGTGTGAGAAATCTTGCGGCCTAGCACGGGGTCGTCGAGTTCCATCTCGAAGCGAGGCGATGGCCGGATCGCGCCGATGGCGGGCATGGTGCCGCAGAACATGACGGCACCCATCGGCAGGCGCTTATCGTCGCGCCAGCCGAAGATCAACTCGCGTGGATCGCGGATTTTGGCGAGAGGGCCTTCCTGATAGAGGACGCGCTTGCCGTCCTCCTCGATGAAGCTGCGCAGCATCAGTAGGTCCCAGTGCGGTTCGACTTCCTCGAAGCGCCAGGCCGCGCGGCCAATCGGCTTGGCGCACATCTGCTTGGAAATGGCGATACCGTAGCTCTCGACCTTACGGTCGGTGTGGTCGGCGCCGACTGTGACCCAGAGCCGGTTTGCGGCGCCGATCAGCACCGGCTCGACCTCGCCCGAACTGTCGTCGCCCAGCACCTGGATGCTGTCGGCCTGGGTCAGCATCTGCGCGGCGGCACGATAATAGATCGGCACCTGCGACGGCGGCTGGACACCGATCGCCTTCAGCTCCTCGATGTGATGGTTGAGGGCGGCGACATCGCGGCCGGTCCAGCCGGCGATCACCAGATCCTTGATGTCGACAGCGACCTTCTCCACCGCGCCCTTGGCGCGGCCCTCGAATTCCAGCCGCGCCATCGTCAGAGAACGGCGAGCTGCGAATTCAGGAGGTCGGTCACCAGCATGTAGCCGGGGGCATGGGTGATGCAGAACTCGGGTTTCACCGTCGCCACGACCGATTGCGGGGTGACACCGCAGGCCCAGAACACCGGGAACTCGTCGTCGCGCACCGGCACGGCGTCGCCATAGTCGGGCTTGGCGATGTCCTTGATGCCGATCAGCTCGGGCTTGCCGAGATGCACCGGCGCGCCGTGCACCGAGGGGAAGCGCGTCGTCACCTGCACCGCGCGGATGGCATCGGCCGGCTTGAACGGGCGCATCGAGACGACCATCGGTCCATGAAACGGGCCACTCGGCTTGCACTCGATGTTGGTCCGGTACATCGGCACGTTGACGTTGCAGGTCTGGTGGCGAATCTCGAGGCCAGCTTCGACCAGCGCCTCCTCGAAGGAGAAGGAGCAACCCAGCACGAAGGAGACGAGATCGTCGCGCCAGACTTTCTTGAGGTCGGTGATTTCCTCGACCATCACGCCGTTCTTCCAGACGCGGTAGAGCGGGATGTCGGTGCGGATATCGAGATCCTCGCCCAAGGTCGGTAGGCGCCAGTCGCCGGGCTCGGAGGAAGCGAGCAGGGGACAGGGCTTGGGGTTGAGCTGGCAGAAGCGCGCGAAGTCGGCGGCGAGTTCGCGGGGCAGGATAGCGAGATTGCCCTGCACATAGCCCGGCGCCATGCCCGAGGTCGGCGCGAGATTGGTGCCGCCGCGGATACGGCGCCGCGCGTCGCGGCCGGTCTCGCCCTTGAAGCTGGTCATCGTATCCATATCGGTCTCCTAGACGTACGCCTTAAACGTGTTGGCCGCCGTTGATCTGGATCTCGGCGCCGGATACGTAGCTTGCCCCCTTCTCGCAGAGGAAGTGGATGACGTCGGCCACTTCGTCTGGCGTGCCCAGGCGGCGCATCGGAATCTGCTCTTCGACGATCTGCTCGGTCCCTGGCGAAAGAATCGCGGTGTCGATCTCGCCCGGCGCGATCGCGTTCACGCGAATGCCGCGCGGCCCGAAATCATGCGCCATCTCGCGGGTCAGCGCCGCCAGCGCGGCCTTCGAGGTGGCATAGGCCGAACCAGCGAAGGGATGGACGCGGCTGCCAGCGATCGAGGTGACGTTGACGACGCAGCCGCGTGCTTCGGCCAGTTCCGTCATCAAGCCGCGCGCCAACGCGACGGGGGCGAAAAAGTTGACGTTGAATACTCGCTGCCAGAGATCGAAGGGCGTATCGATGGCGCCCAGTCGCCCGCCGGTCTCGTCCTTGGGCGAGATCGCGGCATTGTTGACCAGCGCATCGAGCCGTCCGCCGCCCAGACGCTCGCGGATATCGTCGATGCCGCGGCTGACATCGTCTGCCTTCGCCAGGTCGATCTGCACGTGGTTCTTGTCGCCGCCTGGCCACGGGCAGAGCACGCTGAAGGGCTGACGCGAGACGGTGATCACCCGCCAGCCGCCGGCGCTGAATTTCTTTACGGTCGCATGCCCGATGCCGCGGCTGGCCCCGGTGAGGACCAGGGTGCGGGCATTGTCGTACTGGGTCGCGGGCTTCATGGCGGATTCGATTCCCAACGGAGTGAAAGGCGATCTTACTCTGCCTCGATGTCATTATCGCGGCCGATGTTGCAGCCTACAGGAAGTGGCCGGCGGCGAATGGTACCGCGACCTGTTGTGTCTTTTAGTGATATGGTTACATCGTCTGTTAACTCATTGTGATTGAAACATTTTCCTTGAGGTGTAAGAGCCCTTCCGCTAGATTCCCCTTAGGCCTAGCCCACCATTTCGGGCAGCAGGCCGTTATTTTTGACGAAGCAATTTTGGAGTGGTTCGCCATGCCGGACGAACGCCAAGCGCACGCGCCGACGCCTCTCTTGAAGACACGCCCCGCCACAATGCTGACCGCCATTGGTCTTTGCGCGATGATCATCGTCATGCAGCTCGTACCCGATATCCGGGACATGACCTCCAGCCGAGTGCCTGCCACCGTCGTTGCCGGCGCACGCTAACCACCGGGGCGCTTGTGCGCCCGCTCGGGAACGCGCATTTAAGGCGCCAGGTTGCGCGTGCCCACATCATCCGAAAACGATCAGGCCCTGTCGCTCGGTACGCGGCTCGGCGACTATCGACTCGATGCGATCATCGGGCATGGCGGGTTCGGTATCACTTACCGTGCCTTTGACACCCAGCTCGCCAAGTTCGTCGCCATCAAGGAGTACTTTCCGGTCGAGTTCGCCGTGCGCCGGCCCGACGGCGAGGTCGGGGCGCGCGGGACACGCTTCACCGATGATTTCGTCTGGGGTCGCGAACGCTTTCTCGACGAAGCGCGTGCCCTGGCGCGGTTCCGGCACGTCCACATCGTCCCGGTGCTCCGCTACTTCGAAGCCAACGGCACGGCTTACACGGTCATGGAGTTCGAGGATGGCCGCAGCGTGGCGCAGCTCCTGCGTGCGCCCAACCGCCGCCTGCAGCCCGATGAGGTGCGCCGGCTGGCCGAGGGATTGCTGAGCGGGCTTCGCGCCGTTCATGCCCAAGGCTTTCTTCATCGCGACATCAAGCCGTCGAATATCATCGTCCGGCATGATGGCGTCCCGATCCTCATCGACTTCGGCGCGGCGCGTCAGGCAATGGGCGGCCGCACGCGCACGCTCACCAGCATCCTGACCCCGCAGTATGCGCCCATCGAACAGTACGCCCTCGACGGCAAGCAGGGCCCGTGGAGCGACATCTATTCCGCAGCGGCCGTCCTGCATCATGCCGTCGCCGGCAGCCCGCCGCCCGAAGCCGTGAGCCGCGTCGGCACGGATCCGTATCGGCCGCTGGCGGTGACGCAGGCCGATCGCTTCGACCAGACGTTGCTGGCGGCGATCGACAGTGGATTGGCGTTCGCCCCAGACGAGAGACCGCAGACCGTCGCCGACTGGAGTGTGCAATTCGGCACAGCCTTGCCGCAGGTCGACGATGCGCCGACGCAGCGCCTGCCGGGGGCGACCACGGCGCCTCGGCTGAGCGGCGTCAGTCGCGAACACCTCGAGCCTGTTTCGATGACCGCGTCACACGAGCGGCCGAGATCGAAGGCAGGCGTTTGGATGATCGTCGTTCTGATCGCCGTAGCGGTCGCCGTGCTCTGGCGATATCAGCCGGAGCTTCGCGGACTGCTGGCGAGCACTTCACCTTCAAGTCCAACGGTGCCGGAAACGCCATCGCGTCCGGAAGTGGCTCAACCGCCGGCAACCGCACCGACGCCATCACCACCTGTCGCAGCGCCGTCCGCGCCACCGCCTGTCGTGCCCGATCAGTCGGCTCAGAAGGCCCTCATCGACCAGGCTCAGCGCGCGGCGACTGAGGCCCGCACCATGCTCGATCGCGCCGACGAAGCCTCCAAAGTCGCCCGCTCGATGGCCGGCGAGGCGCGCATCGTGGCCGCCCGCGCGGCGCGCCCCGACCTCGAGAACGCCGAACGGCTGTCGTACGACGGCGGCGCGAGCTACATCGGCCAAGTCGTGGGCGGCAAGCGGCAGGGCCTGGGTGTCGCCGAACTCGCAAACGGCGAGCGACAGGCCGGCGACTGGGACGCCGATCGCCTGGATGGTCTCGGCATCGTGCGCCTGCGCGACGACTCGCGCTATGCCGGCCAATGGAATGACGGCCAGTCGACGGGGCTGGGCGTTCGCGAGAAGCCTGGTATCGAGCGGACCGAGGGCAATTTCGTCGCCGGGCGCCTGGAGGGCCTGGGCGTTCGTTGGGCGCTGACGGAACCCACCATCGTGCAGTCTGGCGAATTTCACGCCGACATGCTCGATGGGCCGGGTGTGGAGACGATCGGCGCTCGCGAACGCTACGAGGGCGGCTTTCGCGCCAGCCGGCGGCAAGGTTACGGCCAGGTGACGGGCGCCGACGGCAAGATGCGCTCGGGCCTGTGGGAAGACGGAAAGCTCGTCGATTCAACGCCTTGAGGGCGATGGCATGGAAGTTGCGGCCAAGGCCTGCAACCAACCTGACCGGCCCCTGTGACCAAAGCCCTGTCCGTCCTTCTGATCGATGACAATCCTGCCCGTGCCGAGATCGTCGAGTCGGGGCTGCGGGACGCGGGCTACGTGCTGCTCGAGCGCCTGGAGGGCACCTACGATCTGTTGGCGCGCGTCGATGCGTTGAAGCCTGATGTGATTGTCGTCAGCATCGACAGTCCCAGCCGCGACGCCATCGAAGATCTCCGCCGAACAACCGAAAAGCCGCCGCGACCGATCGCCCTGTTCGCCGACCGTTCGGATCCGGCGACGATTGCGGCCGGCATGAAAGCCGGTGTATCGACCGATGCCGTGGAGGGCTCGGCGCAGGATCGCGTGTAGTCGGTCGTCGACGTCGCGATCACGCACTTCAGTCGATATCACTCCAAACGCAAGGACCTTGATCGCGCCAAGGGTCTGAAGGGCGGCGATCCGTTCGTGTTCGTCCGCTCTTGCCTGCTGCTTGCGCCGGCATTCCACTGACGCATCGCGATCACGCCCAGGCTTGTGTCTTTGTGACCGGCCATCTCAAGAATGGCAGCGTCGATCTCGACTGGCCGATGCTGGCGCGACCGCGGCAGACGGTCGTCATCTATATGGGCGCGAACGCGTTGCCGGCGATAGCGAGCCAGCTTATCGCCCACGGCCTGTCGTCCTCGACGCCGGTCGCCTTGATCGAGAACGGCACGACCGACAGCGAACGCCGAGTCGTCGGCACACTCGCCACAATCGAGCGTCAGGCGCTGCGGGCGCGTTTGCAGGGACCGACGCTCTGTATGGTGGGTGAAGTGGTGGGCTTGGCGGTCGCCAAAGCCCGGGAATTTCACTTTGAGTCGCGGGTAGGTCTCTGATAAGAGCGTCTGTGATAAAAATGCAACAACCCGGGGCGGGGATGCGGTTTTATGTATTGAGCCTAGCGGCCGTGCTGGCATTTGCCGGCACCAGCGCCGCCCAGACCAATCCCGCGGGATCGGTCACGCCTGAGGTCCTGCGCGGCACGTCGGCCGATCCTGATACGAAGAAGAAGACGCCGGCCGGCGCGAAGACGGCAGCACCCGCCAACAAAGTCACTGTCCAGAAAGCCGCTGTTGCGCCGACGGCGCAGCGCAGCACGACGCAACGGGCAACTCCGGAGACCTTGCGCGCCGCCCGTTACGGCGGCTTCGCGCCAGCGCCGCAGCCCGACCCGCCGCCGCCGCTCGACACGGTAAGCCCGCGCAGCCTCAGCTTGGTCAGCTTCAACACCCAGGAGACAATCACCGTCACCTATTGGTCAAACGGCGCCTATCACCGCGACGCGCTCGACAAGCTGAACCACTTTCTCCGCGACAGCCGCGACAATCTGAAGACCGAGATGGATCCGCTGCTGTTCGACGTGCTGTGGCACACGATGCAGATCGTGGGTTACGGCGGCTCGATCGAGGTGCTGTCGGCCTTCCGTTCGCCCTCCACCAACGCCTGGCTGGCCAGCGTCAGTCGCGGCGTGGCGCGCGACAGCCAGCACATGAACGGCAACGCCATGGACATTCGCTTCCCAGGCGTGGCGGTGTTCAAGATCCGCCAGGCCGCGCGGTCGCTCAACATGGGCGGCGTCGGCTTCTATCCGCGCTCCGGGTTTGTCCACCTCGACACCGGTCCCGTTCGGTACTGGTAAGTCCGCTCCAGCAACAATGAGCGGCATCGAGATCGTCGAGGGCGACATCACGCGCCTCGACGTCGATGCTATCGTCAACGCCGCCAACGAAAGCCTTTTGGGTGGCGGCGGCGTGGACGGCGCGATCCATCGCGCCGCGGGCCTCGAGTTGCTTGCCGAATGCCGCACGCTGGGCGGCTGTCCCACCGGCGAAGCGAGAATTACCCAAGGCTACCGACTCAAAGCGCGTCATGTGATTCACACTGTCGGGCCGGTGTGGCGCGGTGGCGCTTCTAGCGAACCCGGGCTGCTTGCGCGCTGCTACCGCAACAGCCTGGCACTCGCCGTTGCGCACGGCCTGCACAGCATCGCCTTTCCGGCCATCTCGACCGGCGTCTACGGCTATCCCAAGGAACCCGCTGCCGAGATCGCCGTGCGCGAAGCCAGCATGATCGCCGTGCCCGAGCGCATCATCTTCTGCTGCTTCGACGCCGGCACGGCGGACCTTTATCGCGAGATTACTGCCCGTACCGCTTAGCGTCCCGGAGATAGTCGAGCTCTTCCGCCGTACTCACCCGCCCCAGCACCTCGTTACGATGCGGGAAGCGGCCGAAACGGGCGATGACATCGCGATGCTCGGCCGCGGAGCGGAGATTGTCCTCACCGCCGATCGTGTCGAACAGCGCGCAGGCGAGATGCTGGTCGGCCAGGGCTTCGCTGTGGCCGAACGGCATATAGAAGAAGAGCCGCTGGTTCAGCCCAAAGGCAACGGGATAGAAGCAGGCGAGCGAAAACCGCGCTATCTCGAGCGCCTTGGTGTCGCCGTTGAAGGCGCGGGCCGTGCGGCGGAAGCAGTTGCGCGGGAACTGGTCGCACAGAAGGATCAGCGCCAGGGCCCCTTCGGGCGAGGTCTTCCAGGGATCGAGGCCGCCGGCCACCGCCCGCTCGATTGCAGCGCCGAACCGTCCCACGGTCTCGGCGTCGAATGCCGGGGTGCTTTGCCACCAGATCTCCCGCGGCTTGCCGTGATCGGGGTCGGAAAGCGGCAGAAACCAGAAGTCGAGGATGTCGCGGATGGACGGGGTGTCGGTCATAGGCTTTAGATAAGCCCAAGATGGCCGGGGAGGAAAGTCCGCGTGGGCAAGGTCAGGAATGTTCTCTTCATCATGTGCGACCAGCTGCGCGCCGATCACCTGTCGTGTGCCGGCCATCCGCATCTGCAGACGCCCGCCATCGACGCTCTGGCCGCCCGGGGCGTGCGCTTCCCGCGCGCCTATGTGCAATCGGGTGTCTGCGGGCCTTCGCGCATGAGCTACTACACCGGCCGTTACATGTTCTCCCACGGCGCCACCTGGAACCGCGTGCCGCTCAGCTTGCGCGAAAAGACCATCGGCGACTTCCTCGCCCCGGCCGGCATAAAAGTGGCGTTGGCCGGCAAAACGCATGTCATGCCCGATCTTGAAGGGCTGGAGCGCTACGGCATCGAGGGTGGCTCCGCGCTCGACGCGCTGCTGCGCGCTGGCCGTTTCGAGGAGATCGATCGTTACGACGGGCATCATCCGCCCGGTAAGGAGAGTGGCTACGCCGACTATCTCCGAAAGAACGGCTACAACTCCAACGATCCCTGGAGCGACTACGTGATCGCGGCCGACGGGCCGAATGGCGACAAGCTTTCCGGCTGGAATATGCGCAACGTCCACCTCCCGGCGCGTGTCAAGGAAGAGCATTCCGAGACCGCGTACATGACGCGCGAAGCCATGCGCTTCATGGACGAGCAGGGCGACAAGCCCTGGTGCCTGCATCTCTCCTACGTGAAACCGCACTGGCCCTACATGGCGCCCGCGCCCTATCACAACATGTACGGCGTCGCCGACATGCTGCCGCTGAACCGCGACGAGCAGGAGCGGACGGACGAGCATCCCGTGCTGGCCGCCTATCGCGAGCACGAGGAATCGATCTCCTTTTCCCGCCCCGAGGCCCCTGGCATCGTGCGCCCGGCCTACATGGGCCTGATCCGTCAGATCGACGACTGGCTGGGCCGCCTGTTCGCACACATGGAGAGCAGTGGCCGCCTCGACGACACGTTGATCTTCTTCACCGCCGACCATGGCGATTTCCTGGGCGATCATTGGCTGGGCGAGAAGGAGATGTTCTACGAGGAGGCGCTGCGGGTGCCCTTCATCGTCGTCGATCCCGCTCCCGAGGCTGACCTGACACGCGGCTCGGTGGACGAACGCTTCGCCGAAGCGATCGATGTCGTGCCGACCATGCTAGAGGCGCTGGGCCTGCCGCCCAACGACCATCTTGTCGAGGGTCGCTCGCTGCTGCCGCTGCTGCGCGGCGGCAAGACCGAAACCTGGCGCGATGCGGTCTTCTCGGAACTCGACTACTCCTTCCGCGAGGCGCGCCTGCTCCTGAAGCGCAAGCCCAGCGAATGCCGCGCCATCATGGTCCGGACCGATCGCTGGAAATACGTGTGGTGGCAGGATTTCAGGCCGATGCTGTTCGATCTCGCCAACGATCCGCAGGAGCGACGCGACCTCGGCGCTTACGAGGCCTATGCCCATGTCCGCCGCGAGATGGAAGGTCGCCTCGACGCCTGGCTGAAGGCGCGCAAGACCAGGGTCACGGTCGACGATGCCTACGTCGAGGCCCGCACCGCCACGCACAAGAAGCATGGGATCTTCTTCGGCGTGTGGTGAGAGGCATCATCTTTGTCGGGCTTCGGCTTTCACGTTCTCGAGCCGTTGCCGGAGCCGTGTGATCTGGTAACGGGGCGGATTCCGCTCGAGCTGAGCAACGCGCCAGGTCGAGCGTTCAGCCACTGGCGCGACGCAATCGCCCAGCGCCGTCCTCGCGCGATCGTAGATCCCTGCCTCCATATAGCTCAACGCGTGGACCAGGCAGCTCTCTTCCCAGCTGTCGGGTTGGCGCTGCAAGGCCTCGAGCTGATCGAGGATCGCCGCGAATGCCACATGCACTTCTTGCTTCTCTTCGGCGGAGTATCTCGCCATGGCCGATCGCTCCGTTAAGTTGTCAGCACCAAGGGTGTACACACGCGACAGGACGCGCGATTTCTGTGGCACATCTATGGCAGCGAACCGAGGCTGTGCCGCCCAGACCGCTACCCACCAGAAGCACGAGACCCTCTTCGGGGTATGTAAATCGGCCCCGAGCCGATACAGTCTCGGCTTGGCCTTGCAGCGGAGTTTCCATGAAGCGCAGCCCAAGATCTTTCGCCTGCCTGACGCTTGCGGCGCCGTTGATCCTGTTCGGACACGAGGCCTGGTCGCGTATCGACCCGGAGGACCAGAAACTCATCGATGCCGCGAGCTGCGAGGAAATCGTTCGGGAGTACCGGAACTATTCCGCCGCAGAGAAGGAAGCGGAGGCCCAGATCCGGCAATCCACCGCCGGCACGGCGGCAGCCAACGTCGCCGGGATAGCCGCCTTCGCCGTTCTGGGCTTTGGCTTCTTCACCTGGGACGACAACTCGGACGCGCGGGAGAACCTGGCCGAATTGCGCGACATTCGCGTGGCCATCGCCGAAGGCGCCCGCAAGAAGGGTTGCAGCCTGCAGCGCTGATTCTCACCCACGCTGCTTGACGGGGTGTGCCCGCAGTCCGGCTTCGTCGACCTCGACACCCCAGCCCGGACCGGTCGGCAGAATGTAGTCGCCATTCTCGATGACGGGTGGGGTTTTCACGAAATCGTCGCGCCACGTCACGCTGTCGATGTCGATTTCCATGATGCGCAAGTTGGGGACTGCGGCGCAGAAGTGCGCACTGATGGCGCTGGCGAGATGGCCGTAGAAATTGTGTGGTGCCACGTTGACCTCGTAGACCTCCGCCATGGCCGCGATCTTCAGCGACTCGTAGAAGCCGTTCCAGATGACATCGACGATGGCGGTGTCGAAGGCATAGGCCTCGAAGTAGGGCCGGAAGTCGCGGCGCTCGAGCAGCGTCTCGCCCGAGGCGATCGAGCAGGGCGCGTCACGGCGGATGAGCGCGATCGACTTCGGATCATGCGCATCCAGTTCCAGCCAGGTGAGTTTGGTCGGCGCGACGGCTTCGGCGATCCGCCTAAAACCTTCGGTGCGGAAGTGGAAGTTGAGGTCGAGCATGATGCCGACATCGGGTCCGCAGCCCTTGCGGAACGCCTCCACGGTCTTGGCCGCGCTGCGGGCGATGAAGGCGTCCCAGTTGCGCTCAGGAAAGCCTCGGCCCACGACGAAGCCCGGCCGGTAGGCGCTGATCTGGCCGTCCATCTCGATGGCGATGTTGGTTTTCAGCGCCGAAAAGCCGCGGGCCTTCACTTCGCGGCCGACCGCGGTCATGTCGTCGTAGGTCCGGACCGGTGGCGTGCCGACCAGCTCGGCATTGCGCATCCGGTACGAGCCGCAGTGCGACCAGTAGACCGGGATGCGGTCGCGCAGCTTGCCGCCGAACAGCTGGTAGACCGGAACGCCCAGCGCCTTGCCCTTGATGTCGAGCAGCGCGTTCTCGATCGCCGCAATCGCCTGGCGCACGACGCCGCCCCGCGACTGGGTCGACTTGGTGGCGAGAACGGCGTTGATCAGCTCGAGCCCCATCGGGTCCATGCCGATCACGTTCGGCATCAACACCTCGATCACCGCCGACAGGCCGGGACTGCCGAAACTCTCGTTGTATTCCGACCAGCCGACGATTCCATCATCGTTGACCAATTTGAGAAAGGAGAAGGTCCGCCAGCCGGCGTCGCACTGGAAGACTTCGTACGCTTTGACCTTCATCGTTTCCCCCGATCACGCTTCTATTGGCCGAGACTGGAACATCATGGCAGCCGGAACAACCGCGCTGGGCCCTTGGCGAAGATCTCTGGCCGATCCGGTCGCCAGGGAGATAAACTCCCGGCCTGGATACCCGGGAGGAACTATGAAGCTCGATACCACGCGCCTGCTGGCGGACGTCCGGCTCACCTGCCAGACGATCGACAAGTCCGTCCCGCGATGGGTGCTGGTGCTCTTCGCCGCCAGTCTGGGGGCCTTGTTGCTGGTGGAGCTGGATCGCCGATTCTACAGCATGGGCAGGTTCACGCCGTATTACATCTATCTGAACTACGCCATAGCAGCGGGCACGGCTGCCTTCATCGTCTTCCGGTTCCGCGCCGCCCGCCGCGCCGGGCGTTGAGCGATGACAACTGCTAGCCAGCAGGTTCGCCGCTACCCGGAAATGAAGGGCAGGGTCGCCCTCGTGACCGGCGGCACCAGCGGCATTGGGCTCGCGGCAGCCCAGGGCTTTGCCCGCGAGGGCGCCACTGTCGTGCTCACCAGCCGCAATGAGAAGCGCGCGCAGGCGGCACTCAAGACGTTTGAAGGCGGCACGTCGGCCTCGTGGATCGCCAGCGACACTTCCGATGGCAAGTCGGTGGCGCGCATGGTCCAGACGATCATCGAGCGCCACGGCCGCCTCGACTACGCCTTCAACAATGGCGGCAGCATCGGCGGTGAGGACATCGCTCCGATCGCCGAGATGAGCGAAGAAAGCTGGCGCCGGACCATCGACGGCTATCTGACGTCGGTCTTCCTCTGCATGCGTCATCAGCTGCCGCCAATGCTGGCGGCCAAGAGCGGCGTCGTCGTCAACATGTCGTCGATCTATGGACTGCGCGGCCATTCCATCCCGGGCGGCGGCGCCTATGCCGCGGCCAAGCACGGCGTGCTGGGCCTCACCAACAGCGCCGCCCGCCAGTATGCCGCGAGCGGTGTGCGCATCACGGCGGTCACGCCGGGTTGGGTCGAGACGCCGCCCATCGCCGAATGGATGAAGGCCGATCCGAAGTTCGCCGCCACGATCACTGGCATGACTCCGCGCGGAAAAATCGCCTCACCCGACGAAGTCGCCAACGCGGTGCTCTTCCTTTGCTCGGACGCTGCTTCCGCTATGATCGGCAGCCCGCTGGTGGTCGATGGCGGATTTTTGAGTTGATGTTCAATCAGGAGAAAGCCCGATGAAGACCGTCCAAGCGATGCTGGCCGAAGCCGACGCCGCCGTGCCGCGCATCAGCCCCGACGAAGCCAAGGGGCTGGTCGGCCGTGCCGACGTGCTGTTCCTCGACGTCCGCGAGCCGGCCGAGGTCGCGACCTCGGGCAAGGTGCCGGGTGCCGTCGCCGTGCCGCGCGGCCTCGTCGAGTTCCGCGCCGATTCCGCGTCGCCCATGCATGACAACGCCTTCGACAAATCCAAGACGGTCGTGACCTATTGCGCCTCCGGTGGCCGCTCGGCTCTGGTCGGCAAGACGCTGAAGGACATGGGTTACACCAACGTGCGCAACCTCGGCGGCTTCAAGGGTTGGGTCGATGCCGGCGGCGAGGTCGAGAAGGTCTGATGTACAAGTCGATACTCGCGATCTCCGAGGGCGGACCCGAAGCAGCGATTTCCTTCCGGCTCGCCCACAGGATCGCGTCGATGTTCGGTGGCACCGTGGATGCGGTCCATTACTCGGAGACCCATCCCGGCGATGCCGATATCGCCGCGCAAGCCATGCCGTTCCTCAAGCGCGTCACCGACGATCGCCTGAACTCCCGCGCGCGGGAGTCCGAGCGCGCCTACAAGGAGCTGCTCGCGCCGCTGGCGGGCGCCACCTTCACCGGCGGCCATGCCGTCACGCGCGACCAGCTCGTCCGCATGGGAAGGTTCGCCAACCTCGTGCTGGTCGGCCGGCCGAGTTTCGATGCAGAGAACATCGCGCCGGAGACGGTGAAGGCAGCGATCTACGATTGTGCAGGTCCGGTCGTCGTGGCGCCACCCAATGTGGGCGAGGGCGGGTTCTCGTCCGCCGTGGTCGCCTGGAACGGCAGCGCCCAGGCGTCGCGGGCGGCGGGCTTTGCCCTGCCGTTCCTCGCCAAGGCAGCCAAGGTCACGATCCTGGTCGCCGATGCATCGTCCGACGAACTCGGCATGCCTTTTCTGCTGCGCACGCTCGGCCGCCACGGCGTCAATGCCACCGTGGAGACCATGGATCATGGCGACATCACCGGCCGCGCCCGCGGTCGTGCTCTGCTGGAGTACACCAAAGATAAAGGCGCCGACCTCCTCGTGATGGGCGCCTACGGCCATGGCGGGTTGACGAACTTCCTGGGGTTGGGCGGCGCCACCGCGAAGGTGATCGCTTCCTGTCCTGTCCCTCTCCTGCTGGCGCATTGAAGATGAAGCTCGGCCTGGAACGGCTGAGGCGAGCGGTCGAGAAACTGTGCTAGGCTGACGGCAGCCCTCCAAGAGGCCCATCGAGGAGATCGCCATGACCGGTACCATGACCCTGTCGCAGCGCGCCGACGCACTCGAAGAGAAGATGGCGCGCGACCTCGACTACATCGTCGTGAAGTCGCGCCTTCACAGCTGGGCCGAGGGTGACATGAGCCCGCCGGGCAGTGTCGTGCCGCAGCTAAAAGCCAATCCCAATGCGCGCGTGCTGATGGGCGACGATCCGCGCCTGCCGGCGATGCCGGAGAAGCCGACGCTGATCGATTTCTTCAAGTATCGCTTCGGTCCCTCGGCGCACCTGCTGCAGAGCGCGCGGCATGCGGTGAAGAACGGGCTGCCCGAGAAGATGGTGCTGGCCTGCCTGTTGCACGATATTGCCGGCGTCGGTTTCATCCGCGGCGACCACGGCTACTGGGGCGCCCAGCTCGTCGAGCCTTACGTCGACGAGGAAGTGGCTTGGGCGATCCGTGCCCATCAGGTGCTGCGCTTCTATGCCGACGAATCGGTCGGATACGAATATCCCGAGGCCTACGTCACGCTGTTCGGTGCCGATTACGAGACCGACCCCTACATCGACGAAGACTACAAGCGGATGAAGAATCACAAGTGGTACATGTCGGGCCGCATGATCACGGTGAACGACATCTACTCCTTCGATCCCAACGTGCATGTCGGGCTGGACGAGTTCACCGACATCATCGGCCGCAACTTCCGCCAGCCCAGCCAGGGTCTCGGCTTCGACAACAGCCCGGTCGCGCACATGTGGCGGGCGATCATCCGGCCGGCCAAGTACCTTTAGGCAATGCCGGCCGTCGCTCCCCGCATCCACGAGGCGCCGGACGACCTGCTCGCCGCCATCGACTACTGCTACGAGCAGGGCTGGACCGACGGCCTGCCGGTCGTCCCGCCCCAGGTCGATCGCGTGAAAGCCATGCTGGCCGCCGACAGCAGGCCGGCCGAGACCGTGATCTCCCACCATCCCGCGACCGGCCTCGACCTCTCGCTGCATTCGGCGGCGGTCAATGCCGTCATGGCGGGCTGCCTGCCGGAGCATTTCCCCGTGCTGGTCGCGGCCTTCGAGGCCATGGACCGGCCGGAGTTCAATTTCCACGGCTCGACCGCCAGCACCGGCGGCTCGGCGCCGCTGCTCATCGTGAGCGGTCCTTACGCCGACGAGATAGGCATGAACGCCGACGTGAACCTGTTCGGCCCTGGCAATCGCGCCAACTCGACGATCGGCCGCGCGGTGCGGCTGATCCTGCGCAACGTCTTCCAGATGATCCCCGGCATCTCCGACAAGTCGACCCAGGGCAACCCGGGCAAATACAGTTTCTGCATCGCCGAGCGTTCGCGCGGCAATCCGTGGCCACTGCTCTCTGCGGCGCAGGGCTACCCCCGGGGCACCTCCAGCGTCACCGTCTTCGCCGGCGGCGGCTTCTGCAATGTCGAGAACCACGGCGGCAACACGCCGGAGCAGATCCTGGGCTCGGTCGCCGATGCCATGGCCAATTACGGCTGCATCACCTTGGGCCAAAGCGTGGTGATCCTGGCGCCCGAGCACATGGCCATCGTCGGCGGCGCCGGCTGGACGCGCGAGCGGGCGCAGGATTTTCTCTTTGCCCACGCCAAGCGCTCGGTCGAGGGCATGAAGGGCGTCGGCAAGTACCGCGACCGTGAGTACGACACCCAGCACGGCGACGGCGCCCATGCGCTGGCCGAGGCGGGCTTCGTGCATCGCGGACTCTCGCCGCAGGATATCCTGATCACCATGGGCGGCGGCGATGCCGGCGGCCATTCGTGCTTCATCCCGTCGTGGAGCCGCGGTCGCGGCTCGCTCCTGCAGCACGCCCCGATCAAGAGGAGTTAGTTCGCATGCAGCTCTACGCGCCCACCTCCACGACTCCCACCCGCCAGGCCTTCCGCGCCCCGGTGCTGGCCAGCATCGACGGGCTCCGGCTCGGCATCCTCGAGAACGGCAAGCTCAATGCCGAGGAGATGCTGAACGAGGTGGCCCAGCTCTTCGTCCAGCGCAACGGCTGCACCATCCGCACGCTTGCCTCCAAGCGCAACGCCAGCGCCCCGGCGCCGGCCAACACCCTGGTCACGGTCGCGCAGGAGGTCGACTTCCTGCTCACCGGCCTCGGGGATTGAGGCTCCTGCTCAACGTGCAGTCTGCACGACGGCATCAGCTTCGAACAACTCGGCAAGCGCGCGGTGGTGCTCTGCACCACGCCGTTTGAGGTCACGGCCCGCAACATCGCCCGCGTGCTCGGCCTGCCCGACTATCCCTTCCTGACGGTGCAGCACCCCATCGGCAGCTGCACCCTGGCCGAACTGAAGGCCCGGGCCGAGATCGCCTATCAGCAGGCGCTGCCCATCCTGCTCAAAGCCTGACAAGCGGAGACACCCATGCCTGATCTGTTCGAGATCATCGAATCCTGTCGCGCCATGCGGCGCCTGAAGCCCGATCCCGTGCCCGACGAGCTGATCGCCAGGATCCTGCGCGCCGGCAGCTGCGCGCCCAACGGCGGCAATACCCAGAAGTGGCGCTTCCTCGTGATCAAGGACCGCAAGATCAAGGACGCGGTCGCGGTCTGGTACAAGAAGGCCTTCGACGAGACCATCGGCCCGCGCTATCGCACCAGCGAGCCGCCGCCCGGCGTCACCAAGGAACGCTACCTCCGCCAGGTGGCCGCGGTGGAGTACCTCACCGACCACTACGCCGAGGCGCCGGTCTGGATCGTGGCCTGCCTGGAAGACGGCCCGACCCCCAACCGCATGGCCGGCTCCTCGATCTATCCGGCGGTCCAGAACATGGTGCTGGCGACCCGCGCGCTCGGCCTCGGCACCACCCTCACCACGCGGCACATGCTCCACGAGAAGGAAGCCGACGCCGCGCTCGGCCTGCCCGAGGGCGTGCACTCCTACGCCATCCTCCCGATCGGCTATCCGATGGGCAAGTTCGGCCCGGTCGGCCGCGGCCCGCTCAACGAGATCGTCTACCAGGACCGTTGGGGCGAGCCTTACACGGCGGTCTAGAGTCGTTTGCCCGACACCTTCGTGTCGAGAAAATCGTGTCGGAAAATTCAAAGCGTTGACCTGAAAGGCTTTTCGCCGGACGTTTTCCGACACCTGAGTGTCGATAAATGTGCGTCATGTCGGGAAACTGCACGACGCCCTCCGTGTTGCGCACGTGCCGCGGGACGGCCCCTCATCCTCCAGGGATCGTACCCGGCGGGCGCGCCGGCCGGGGCATGGCCAAAGGTTCAAGCGCCGATCTTCAGATCAGCGCGAGGACAGGAGCGACCGCGCGATCCCCAATGGCGCTGTAAACAGCACCGGGGTGGAATCGATGTTGGCCGCTCGTACCGCCTCCAATGGATCGGGCGAAGACTATTCGAATCCGACGATCACTTTGTCTGGCTCGCTTTCGTGATTCGTCCAGATTCGAACTTCGTTTCCCGTTGCAGGACGGGCGCTTCGAGGACCGTATGGCCATCTACCGATTCCAGCGAGATCTTGTGGTTGGGCGTTTTAAGCGTCCCCTCAAAAGCAGGAACATGCCCGGGGTCGACCTGGTGCATCTTGCCCAGTGTAAATTCTGTCTCGCCGTCGGCGCCAATCAAACACCCGACCAGGATGCACGTATCTGTCGATATGAGGCGCACAGTCACGTTCTTGGTCCATCGAGGAACTTCTATTTCGCTGTCAGGATCCGACACGACTATTCGCTTACAATGCAAACTCTCTTCGATCGACTTGAGCCTCAATGGACACCTGCCGATATGCGGAGCCGTAATGTGGAGCGCTGCCCGGGCGGGATTAAGGGTTAGGCGAGATTCGCCGCCAAGTCGGCGCCCGCCTCTTCACCGGACCAAGTAACGACCGGCCCGCCTACTCGACAGCACGCCGCTTCGGCAACGGAGCGCGCAGTTCTCGGCTGAGTGAACGCATCACCTAGTCGTCGCGGTAGCAGCGGAGTAGCGATACACAATTGAGCGCGAACGGCGACGTGCCGCCTTGAAGGCTGTGGCTTCGTCGCGGCGATGGCCCTCGGACAGGTCAGCGGAAGGCTCGGCTGGCTAGCCCCGCAGATGGGCGGGCGGGCGGTGCGGGGTTGTCCTCGCCGCAGGCCGCGGGCTTCGTTGGCGGCGAGGTCATGTAAATGAATGCCTATCCGCCGTTCCGAGGCTTTCGAAATACCTTGGGTAAACTCTGCCGTGGGTCCCCGCTTCTACACATAGGGGACTAGTCGCTGAGAGGAGGTCCCTCGACTGCGCACCTTCGGCGCTTCGCTCGGGACGACGAGAAGATCAGTGCTGCGCCTGCAGCGCCTCGACCCGGATCTCCTCGGTAAGGCGCGCCTTCAGCGCCACGAACTCCGGCGACGTTTTTATCGTGTAGTGGCGCGGATGCGGCAGGTCGGTCGCGACCTCGGCCTTGATCCGGCCCGGCCGCGCGCTGAAGACCACGACGCGGTTGGCCATGAAGATGGCCTCGTCGATATCGTGGGTCACAAACAGCACGGTCTTGCGCGCGCGCTCCCAGATGCCGAGCAGCAGCTCCTGCATCAGCACGCGCGTCTGATTGTCGAGCGCGCCGAACGGCTCGTCGAGCAGCAGGATCTTGGGGTCGTTGGCCAGTGCGCGGGCGATGGCCACGCGTTGCTGCATGCCGCCGGAGAGCTGCTTGGGGAAATGCTCCTCGAAGCCGCGCAGGCCCACCTGGGCAATGAAACGCTCGCTGATCTCGCGCTGCTCCACGGCGGGCAGGCCCTTTTCGCGCAGGCCGAAGCAGATGTTCTGGCGCACGTTCAGCCATGGAAACAGCGTGTAGCTCTGGAAGACGACGCCGCGGTCGGCGCCGGGCCCGGAGCCTTACGGCACCCACCACCAGATCGGCGCCCGCTTCTTCACCGGCTCGAGCAGGGACCAGTCCCCCTGCTCGACGACATGGCCCTTCGGGAACGGCGGGCCTCGGCCTGTCACCAGATCCCTGCGCTAATCGTCCTGCAACAGCCTCGCCTCGACGCCCAGGGCCTTGCCGAGTTTTGCCGAGAGCTTGCGGCCGGCCCGTCGCGTGCCGCGTTCGATCTGGGAAACATAGACGGCGCTGGTGGCGCAGGCCTTCGCGAGCCCGGCCTGGGTGAGGCCACGGTGCTCGCGCAACGCCTTGAGCGGCGGCGTGCCGTCCAGAATGGCGGCCACGACGGCGTCGGGGAAAGTCTCGGTCGGAGACTTCAGGAAGGCTCGCACGGCCGCGCCGTCGGCGCGGTCCTCCAGCGTCGCCTCGATGCGCCGCCATTCCTCGATGGGGATGACGACGAAGGCGGGCTTGCCGCCCTGGGTGATGATCTGTCTGCTCATTCGTAGATCTCTCTTCGGTGCCCTACCCTGATCACGATGACCGTAATCAAGCATAATGCTTTAGTATGCTGCCGCCTCGCTACGTCACCCTTCGCCACATCGGCGCCCGCTTCTTCACCGGATCGAGCAGCGACCAGTCCCCTTGTTCGACGTCGTGTCCCTTCGGGAACGGCGATCGCGGTTCCTGGCCGAGCGAGCGCATCACCCGGTCGTCGCGGTAGTAGCAGAGCAGCACCACGCGGTTGAGCGCGAACAGCGGCGCGCCGCCTTCCTTCTTGAAAGTCGCGGCCAGGTCGCGGCGGCGGTCCTCGGGCAGGTCCGCGAAGGCGCCGCCGGCCAGCCGCGCCAGATGGGCGAGGGCGGTGCGCGTGTCCTCGGTGTCGCGCTCGAGGTTTTTTACGATGTCGGCGAAGATCAGATCGTCGTCGGCGCCGGGCACCTTGTAGGCCGCGCTGGCGGGGATCATGAGGCCCGCCAGCGCGCGCAGGTCGCGGGCTTCGGCGTCGGTGAGGGTGGGGGTGGTTGGCATTTCAGTTACCTATTTCCGTCGTCTCGACCGAAGCGCGTAGCGCGTAGCGGAGAGACCTTGCTCCAATAGGTTGGCGGCTTTTCGCTGGGAGGAGGTCCCTCGACTGCGCGCCTTCGGCGCTTCGCTCGGGACGACGGGGTGGGTGAACCATTAATCTCTTCTTCACTGTCATGTTCTTCCGGACCGCGAGCCTCCGGCTCGCTCGGACGGATGAGCGAGCCGGAGGCTCGCGGTCCGGATGAAGGTCATCAATCGAACAAGGTCGCATTGGCCAACCGCTGCTTGATGGCGTCGGCGATGTAGAGGGCCAGCGCCTGGATGGTCGAGGTCGGGTTCACGCCGCCGCTGGTCACCCAGATGCTGCCGTCGACGATGAACAGGTTTTTCACGTCGTGGCAGCGGCCCCATTCGTTCACCACCGAGCGGTCGGGGTCGGTGCCCATGCGGGCGGTGCCTAAAAGGTGCCAGCCGCTGTTGGGCACGTCGTCGATGGCGATGGTGTGGGCGCCGGCGGCCTTCAGCGCCTCGGTCGCGCGCGCGTGCGCGTGGTCCATCATCTTGCGGCTGTTGGCGCTCACCGTGTAGTCGATTTTCGGCGCGGGGATGCCGTTGCTGTCCTTGATCGCCGGGTCGAGCGTCACGCGGTTGTGCTCCTCCGGCAGGTCCTCGCAGATGGCGGCAAGGTAGATGCGGCGGTTGAGCAGGCCGCGATAGACCTTGTGATGGTCCTCGCCCCACGGTAGCCGGCCGTTGGCGGTGCTGGTGATGGCTTCCACGATCGAGCCGGTGCCGCGGCCGAACTGGAAGATGTAGCCGCGCACGAAATCGCGCGCCTTGTCGGTTTCGTAGAATTCGTGGCTCCACAGGCAGAGCGGCGGGCCGTGATTGCCGTCCAGCGGCTCATCGACATAGCCGTAGGTAAAAGCATAGGGATGGAACATCAGGTTCCGGCCGACCTGGCCGCTCGAATTGGCGATGCCGCTGGCGAACTTGCCCGACTGCGAATTCAGCATCAGGCGCGGCGTGCCGACGCCGTTGCAGGCCAGGATCACCATCTCGGCCGGCTGGAAATGTTCGACGCCCTTCTCGTCGTAGTAGACCACGCCGGTCGCCATGCCGTTGCTGTCGATGGTGATCTCGCGCACGCGGGCGCGGGTGCGCAACTCGACGCCGGCACGCAGCGCCGCGGGCCAGTAGGTGATGTCGGTGCTGGCTTTTGCTCCTTGAGCACAGCCCGGCGTGCAGTGGCCGAGGTTGAGGCAGCGGCCGCGTCCGTCGTAGTCGACCGTGGCGATGGACGTGTCCGAGGGCCACCAGTGCCAGCCGAGTTGGTTCATCGCCTTGGCCAGCACCTGGCCCGACTTGCCCATCGGGATCGGCGGCATGGGCGGCTGCTTGGGCGGATAGGCGGGATCGCCGGCGAGGCCCGAGACGCCGGTCATGCGGTCGTTCTCGGCGAAGAAGGGTTCGAGCGTGGCGTAGTCGATGGGCCAGTCGTCGGCCACGCCGTCCAGCGTCTTCACCTTGAAGTCGCTGGGTTTTAGGCGCGGATAGTGCGCCGTGTACATGATGGTGCTGCCGCCGACGCCGTTGAAGTTCACCACTTTTATGGGCGAGTTGGCGTCGTTGATCGGATAGTCGGTCTCGCGGGCGCGGCGGTTCGGGTTGATGGCGAAGTCGCTGAACAGTCGCGCCTCCCAGTCGCGGCCGTTGCTGGGATAGTCGGTCGGCTTCACCCAGTCGCCCTGCTCCAGGCAGAGGATCCGCATCCTGGTGTCCGCCAGGCTCCACGCCACCGCGGCCCCCGACGCCCCGGAACCGACGATCAGGACATCGACCTTGTCTTTCATTGCGTCTCACTCCAATGCGGCGGCGCCGGAGTTTAGCTCCGCCGACGACAAAGGTGGAAGGGTGTTCGCTCCGCGAATGGCCTCTCGTGACGCGGCGCGGCCCGGCTGTTAGCGTCCGGGCAAGATCAAGAAGCCCTGTCCGGAGGAAACAACATGTTCGACACATCCATCCGCCGCCGCGCCGTGCTCGCGGGCGCGTCCGCCGCTCTCCTGTTGCCGGGCGTTGCCCGCGCCCAGGACGCTTTTCCGAACAAGCCTATAAAATTCATCGTGCCGTGGACGCCGGGCGGCGCCACCGACAATATCTCGCGCATCATCACCGCGAAGATGTCGGAGCTGCTGGGCCAGCAGGTCATGATCGACAACAGGGCGGGCGGCGGCGGCACCATCGGCACCGACGCCATCGCCAAGGCGGCACCCGACGGCTACACGATCGGCCTGGTCACGGTCTCCATGTTCACCATGGCGCCGGCGCTCTATGAAAAACTGCCCTACGATTCGGTGAAGGATTACACGCCGATGGCCGGCATGGCGGTGTGGCCCAACATGCTGGTGGTGCATCCGAGCCTTCCCGTGAAGACGGTGCCGGAGCTGATCGCGCTGCTGAAGGCCAATCCCGGCAAGTACAACATGGCCTCGTCGGGCTCGGGCACGACGATCCATCTCGCGGGCGAGATGTTCAAGCAGCTGACCGGCACCGACATGGTGCACGTGCCCTACAAGGGCAGCGCGCCGGCGCTGCAGGACCTGCTCTCGGGCGCAACCCAGATCATGTTCGACAACATGCCGAGCGCCTGGCCGCACGTGCAGGCAGGCAAGCTCCG
>CAMARK010000080.1 GCA_945860205.1 Reyranella massiliensis 521
CTGGCTGGCCGACGTGCTGGCCCGCATTGCCGGACATCCCGCCAGCCGAATCGACGAGCTGCTGCCCTGGAACTGGCGCAAGGCAGACGCCGTTCACGACGCGATGGCGGCGTAAAGAACATAGTCCGCGGTACTCGCCGAAGGGGTACATCAATCACGGGCAACGTCACCAACAACAGCACGCTTGGCTTCAACCGCTCCGATACGGTGACCTTCGGCAATGTCGTGTCGGGCAGCGGCTCGCTGGCTCAGAACGGCACCGGCACGACCATCCTGACGGGTGCCAACACTTATAGTGGCGGCACCACCATCTCGTCGGGCACGCTGCAGATCGGCAATGGCGGCACTTCAGGCACGCTGAGTTCCGGTAACGTCACCAACAACGGCATGCTCGCCTTTAGCCGATCCGACAACATCGCCATCGCCAATGCCATTTCCGGCACCGGCGGGCTCAGCAAGCTCGGCGCGAATACCCTGACGTTGACGGGCGCCAACACCTACAGCGGCACCACCACCATTGCCGGTGGTACGCTCGAAATCGGCAATGGCGGCACGACGGGTGCGTTGGGCACCGGCGCCACCACCAATAACGGCATCCTGAGGTTCAACCGCTCCGATACGCTGACCGTTGCGAGCGGCATTTCGGGGACGGGCTCCATCGTCCAGGCCGGCGCCGGCACCACGATCCTCACCGGCAACAACACATATACGGGCACGACGACGATCCTGGCGGGCAACCTGCAGATCGGCAACGGCAGCACCGGCGGCACGGTCACCAGCAACATCGTGAACAACACCACCGTCACCTTCGACAATCCCACGTCGTCGACCTACACAGGCACGATCTCGGGAACGGGATCAGTCACCCAGAGCGGTGGCGGCACGACGATCCTTTCCGGCACCAACACCTACACCGGCGCGACCACGGTCTCGAGCGGTCGGCTTGCCGTCAACGGCAGCATCGTCAGCAACGTCACGGTCGATGCCGGTGGCAATCTCGGCGGCAGTGGCACCATCAATGCCACCGTGACGAACAACGGCATCGTGGCGCCGGGCAACTCGATCGGCACCCTCAACGTCAACGGGTCCTACACCCAGGCCGCCGGCAGTACCTACCAGGTCGAGGTCAATGCCGCGGGCCAGAGCGACAGGATCAACGTCACCGGCGCGCCGGGCACGGCCACGATCAACGGCGGCACGGTCGCCGTCCTGGCCCAGTCCGGCAGCTACGGGCGCAACACGACCTACACCATCCTCAACGCGACCGGCGGCGTGACCGGAACCTACACGAACGTCACCAGCAACTTCGCCTTCCTGACGCCCTCGCTCAGCTACGATGCCAACAACGTCTTCCTCACCCTGTTCCTGAACAGCAGCGCTTTCGCATCAGGCGCGCAGACGGGCAACCAACGGGCCGTCGGCATGGTCCTCGACCAGTCCTTCCCGACGGCCACCGGCGACTTTTCCGACGTGCTGGGCGCGCTGGTGGGCCTCAGCACCGCGCAAGGCCCGGCGGCGCTCGACGCGATCAGCGGCCAGCAATATTCAGGCTTCGGCACCGCCAACATCGCCAACGGCCTACTGTTCATGAACGTCGTCGGCCAGCAGATGGCGGCGGCCCGCAGCAGCGGCGGCGCCGGCGGGCGCGTTGCCCTGGCCCAGGCCTGCGATGTCGCCTGCGAGGATGAAGGACCGAGCCCGTGGAGCCTGTGGGGCAGTGCGCTGGGTGGCACCGGCAGCGTCGCGGGCAACGGCAACTCCTCCACCCTGACCTACAACGCCGGCGGCTTCGCGACCGGCATCGACTTTCGCGCCGATCCGCGTTTCCGGGTCGGGGTCGGGCTGGGCTTCGCCAGCGGCAACCAATGGGTCAACGGTTTCAACAGCCGCGGCACGACCAACAGCTACCAGGGCAGCGTCTACGTCTCCTTCACCGAGGCGGCGTTCTACGTCGATGCCGTGGCAGGCTATGGCTACAACGAAAACCAGATGAGCCGCATGATTTCCATCCCCGGCCTGCAGCCGCGCACCGCGAGGGGCCAGACCGGCGCCGACCAGTTCCTGGCCCAGGTCGAGACCGGCTACAAGATCGGCATCTACGCTCCGGCGGCTGCAACGCTGACGCCGTTCGCGCGCTTCCAGACTTCCACGGTGACCCAGGCGAATTTCACCGAGACCGGCGCCAATTCGCTCAACCTCAACGTGGCCCAGCAGACGACCAAGTCGATGCGCGGCACGCTCGGCGTCGAGCTGGCGGGCACCGTCAACGCACCCTGGCGCGAGAAGCTGGGGCTGCAGCTTCGACTGGGCTGGGTGCACGAATATGCCGACACCTCGAGGCCCGTGACGGCGACCTTCGTCGGCTCACCCGGCAACAACTTCACCGTGTTCGGCGCGGCACCGCAGCGCGACAGCGCTGTCGTGGGTTTCTCCGCCAGCACGGCGGTTGCCGATAGCACGCAGCTCTACCTTCGCTACGACGGCGAGGTCGGTTTGGGCACCGACAGCCACTCGATATCGGCCGGCTTCAGGATCTCCTGGTAGAAATCGCCTAGGCGCGGAACTGCTTGCGGTCGGTCCCCGAATAGAGCGCCTTGGCCGAGCGTTCGACGGCATCGCGATGGGCAGCGATGGCGGCCGGATCGAGATCGGCCCGGGGCACGGGTTCGGGATCGAAGTTTCCGTATGTGTCGCGGCCCCGCACCAGCGTGGCGGAGTCGCGCATCTTGAGTTGGCGCACATGGGGCGGGATGTAGCGGATGGCGAAGCCGATGCGCCGGTCGTCGGTCGTGTTGGGCCCCGATCCATGCGCCAGCAGCACGTGGTGCAGCGACATCTCGCCGGCCCGCAGCGCCACGTCGACACCGGCGCCGTCGGGCACCTCGATGGCGATCTCCTGGCCGCGGGTCAGGAGATTGTCCGTGTCGAAGGTATCGCGGTGCTCGAGCTGGTTCTTGAGGTGGCTGCCCGGCCAGAACTTCATGGCACCGCTGGCGACGGGCGCGTCGGCGAAGGCCACCCAGGCGGTGATCACGTCGTCGGTGCTCAGTCCCCAGTAGGTCGCATCCTGGTGCCACGAGACGAACGAGGACGAACGCGCCTCCTTGGTGAAGAAGGTGGTGCCCCAGCACAGAATATTGGGTCCGATCACATCCTCGACCGCGTCGAGAATGGCTGGATGGCGCGTCAGTTCGTTGGCCCAGGTGTAGAGCAGGTGGACCTTTTGGCGCCGGTCTCCGGCCAGCGGGCCGCCGGCCGCTCGTTCGGCCGCTTCCAGCCGGTCGCGATACGAGCGTGCTTCTTCCGCCGACATGACTCGGACGGGGAAATGGAAACCGTCGCGGCGGTACTGGGCGACCGCTTCGGTGCTGAGACGCTTGGCCATGGGATCCTCCACGGGCCAGTCTAGCAAGTTCGTCGGGTCTTCAGAAGAAGCGCCAGAAGACGAAGACCATGGCGGCATACAGGGCCAGGATGACGGCGGCGCCCAGGATATGGGTTTTTAGCGCCTCCTTGGCCGACGCCGGATTGAGCCACCAGCCGAAACGCCCGGCGACCCAGGGCACGAGAAAGCCGGTCAGACCGACGCTCACGATGTTGCCGATGAACAGGGAGACGGCAAAGGACATGCCGAGCTTCTCGCCCAAAAGAGGCGCGCCGATGAAGATGCTCCATATGAAAACGATGGGGTACAGCATCAGCAGGACCAGCATGTCCATCTTCCACACCGGCAGCGGTGCGTTGCCGGGTCCGGCGGCCTCCCTGAACCACTGGTCGAAGCCGGTGCGCGCCATGCGCGTGTGGAATTCCTCGGTGAGGGGAGCTGCCTCCTCAATGAGCTTCTTGCGCACCGGCGAGTCGAGCCAGGCTTGCAGGTTGGCGTCGCTGTCGAAGCGCAGGATGGCGACGAAATCCTCCTGCACGCCGGGCACCGGCGGTTCGAAGCGGTAGCCCTGCAGGCCGGGGGCCTTGGACTGGGCGGCCGCGATCTTGCGTTCCCAGGTAAGGTATTCGCCTTCCTTGCCCGGCAGGACGCGGGTGCTGATCATCACCGATGCCGGCGAGGGCTTGATGCCTTCCGCCTCGTCCTGGACGATGTGCACGTCGTCGCGGCCGACCAGCATCGGCGCGGCGCCTTCGATGCGGACCTGCCGCTCGGGGGAGACGAGCCAGGCCCGTGCGGCGTCGAGGCTGCTGAAGCGCTGCAGGATGACCCAGTCGACCTGCAGCGGCGGCTTGGGCGGCGTCAGCCGCTGCTCGATGAAGCCCGGGAAATTGGCAATGAAGGTGCTGGTCTCGCCCTGCCAGCGGGCGAAGTCCTCGGCCTTTTCCGGCCGCACGCAGGTCTGCGTCACGATGCTGACGCTCATGGCTTCGCCGGGAGCTTGGCGTAGAGCCGGTCCGGGGTGAAGGGCAGGTGGGCAAAGCGCACGCCGGTCGCGGCGGCCAGCGCGTTGGAGACAGCCGGCGCCACGGGATTGATGCCGCACTCGCCCTGGGACTTGGCGCCCAGCGGTCCGATCGTGTCGACCGTATCGGCGAAGAAGATGTCGGTGTGCGGCGTGTCGGCAAAGGCCGGGATGCGATAGTTGCGCAACTGCGGGTTCACCATGTGGCCCTCGTCATGGACCATGTTCTCGGTCAGCGCCCAGCCGTAGCCCATGGCGACGGCGCCATCGAGCTGGCCGCGGCACTGCATGGGGTTGATCGGCACGCCGATGTCGGCGGCGTGCACGCTGTGCAGGACGCGGATCTCGCCGGTCACCCGATGGACCGCGAGGCGCACGCCCTGCACGTTGAAGGCGATGGTGCGCGGCGACAGGTAGGCCCTGCGGCTGACCGTGAAGCGATGATTGACCTTGGTGCCGGCGGCATGGAGTTCGGCGAGCAGGATCCGCCTGTTGCCGCAGACGACGGCGTCCTTGTCGAGCCGGCACTTGTCGCGATCGACGCCACTGTGGCGGGCGGCGAAATCGAGGATGTCGTCGCGCATCGCCAGGGCGGTGATGTGGACGGCCTTGCCCGCCACGACCGTGCCAGTGCTGGCGAAAGTGCCGGTATCGTAGGGCGTACGGTCGGTGTCGGCGTTGATGATGTCGACGTCGAGGGCGCGCACGCCGACGATGGAGGCGGCGATCTGCTTGTGCGCCGTGGTGATGCCGTTGCCCATCTCGGACGAGCCGCAGGCCAGGTGATAGGTACCATCGGGCAGCAGCTTCATCTCGGCGCCCGAGCGGTGCTCGGTCGGAGGACCGCATTCGAGCATGGCCAGCGCCACGCCGGTTCCCTCGGCCCAATCGTCGCCATCGGGCTTGGCGACTCCATTGCCCTTCTTGAGCTCCACCTCGACGATGTCGAGGCACTGGTCGATGCCGTGGCTGCCGAAGCTCGCGTCGCTCGGTTCCTTCCAGATCGATTCGATGTTGTCGCCGGGGCGCACGACGTTCTTGCGCCGCATCTCGATCGGATCGATGCCCAGCAGGCCCGCCAGCTCGTCCATCGCGCATTCCATCGCGAAGGTCGTCTGCGAGGCGCCATAGCCCCTGAAGCCTCCGCCCGGGATCATGTTGGTGTAGACGACGTGGCCGACACCCTTCTTGTTCGGGCAGCGATAGGCCGCGAACGGGCTGGCCATCGCGGCGGCCAGGGTCTCGCTGGCGTGGTTGCCGTAGGCGCCGGTGTTGGACACGACATGGGCGTCGAGCGCGGTCAGCGTGCCGTCCTTGCGGGCGCCGATCCTGATCTTGGCCATCATCTGATGCCGCGTCGAGGCGCCGATGAACTCGTCTTCACGGGTCCACTCCCATTTAACGGGGCGGCCGAGCTTCATGGTGGCGAACAACGGAAGATCCTCCGACATCATCTCCTGCTTGCCGCCGAAGCCGCCGCCGACCCGCTCGGTGAAGACATGGATTTCGTGCGCCGGCACGCCCATCAGGTAGGCCAGTTTCGTCCGGACAGAGAAGGGGCCCTGCGAACTGGTGCGCACGTGCCAGCGGCCGTCGTCGCCCTTCCAGGCGATAGAGCCGTGGGTTTCGAGATGCACGTGCTGCACGCGCGACGTCGAGTAGGTCATTTCGTGGATGGCGTCGGCTTCCTTGAAGCCTTTCGCCACGTCGCCGATCTCGCCCTGGAGCGTGCAGAAGATGTTGTCGTTCTGGGTGACGACATCGTTCTTGTCGTGCAGCCGCGGCGCGCCGGGCTCCATGGCGGCGACCGGATCGAAGACCGCCGGCAGGATTTCGTACTCGACCTCGAGGGCGCGAACGCCGGCTTCGGCTGCGGCTTCGGTTTCGCCGACGACCATGGCGATGCGCTGGCCTGCGAAGCGGGCGACGTTGTCCAGCATGTATGTATCGTCGGGATCGACGAGATGGTCCTCGTGCAGCGCGGTGCTGTAGAGGCGGCGCGGCAGGTCTTCCCAGGTGTAGACGGCGACCACGCCCGGTACGGCCAGCGCCTTGGTCCGGTCGATGCGCGTGAGGCGCGCATGGGCGTGCGGCGAGCGCAGCACCTTCATGTGCAGCAATCCCTCGATCGCGATGTCCATCGTGTAGCGCGCCTTGCCGGTCAGGATGGCGTCGGTGAAGGGATTGGGCAGGCTGGCACCGCAGGCCTTGCCGGCGACGTCCTCCTCGATGTTGCTCCTGCCGTGCAGGGCATCGTCGATCGAGCGGTAGCCGGTGCAGCGACAGAGATTGCCTTTTAGCGCATGCGGCAGGTCGGCCTTGTGCGCCTCGTCGAAGGCGGCCGAGGCCGTCGTCATGATCATGCCGGCGGCGCAGTAGCCGCACTGGAAGGCCTGGGCATCGTGGAACGCCTGCTGCACGGGATGGAGCTTGCCGTCCTTGGCGAGGCCCTCGATGGTCGTGATCTTGCGGCCCTCGCCGCGAAAGGCCGGGACCAGGCAGGAGTGGAACGGCTTGCCGTCGAGCCACACCGTGCAGGCGCCGCAGTCGCCCGCGTCGCAGCCCTTCTTGACGCCGAACACTTCAAGGTCGCGCAGGAAGGTGCGCAGGCATTGGCCGGGCCGCGGCTCGGCCGAATAGAGATGACCGTTGACTTCGAATTTGCTCATGCCAGTTCCGCGCGTATCTGTTCGGCGAAGTAGTAGGTGAGGTGGCGCTTGTAGCGCGCCGAGCCGTGGACATCCTCGAAGTAGCCGTCGCCCGGCAGCTGATCGTTGATGGCGTGGCGCAACTCTTCGGCCGACGGCATCTTGGCGAAGCGCAACTGCACCGGGCGCGGTGTCGAGGCGGTGATCGTCAGCAGGAAGTCGGCGCCTTTATCGTTGGCGGTGCCGATGATCAGCGCCGCCGAGCGTCCGAGATGGGTGAGCGACATCTGCCGCATCGCGTGGCGCTTGGTGAGCGCCGAGGCCGGCAGGCGGATCGAGCGCAGCAGCTCGCCCTTCTGCAGCACGTTCTTGTGGTTGCCGGTGACGAAGTCGACGACCGGCACCTCGCGCGGTTGGCCGTCACGCGGCCACAGGGTGCAGACGCCCTCGAGCGCCGCGGTGAGCGAGATCATGGCGCCGGCCGGGAGCGACATGCAGACATTGCCGCCGATGGTGGCGGCATTCCAGATCTTGAACGACATCAGGAACGCATCGATGCAACGATTGAACAGGGGAACGGCCCGCCACGCGGGCGGGCCCTTGAAGGCATGAAGGTCGGCGACGCGGCAGGTCGCGGCGATCTCGAGTCCGTCCGCCGTGGCGGTGAGCGGTGCCCAGCCAAGACCGTCGAGATCGATCAAGGTGCTGGTGGCGACCTGCGGTTCCGAGAACAGCCACGTGCCGCCGGCCAGCCAGGCATAGCCATCGCGCCATTGGCCGATCTGGTCCGATGAACTGGGACGCTTTACTTCGACGATTGTGTTCAGGTTCATGTCGGCCCCGAGGTCAATCCTTGTAGACCTCGACGGTCTGCATCATGCCCATCTCCTCGTGGTTCATCATGTGACAGTGCAGCATGAAGACGCCGGTGTAGTCGAGGAAGCGGGAGCGGAAGACGGTGCTGCCACCGTTGCGCGTCACGATGACCGAGTCGCGCCACACCAGGTCGGCTGGCCGCTTTCCATCCAACTGCGTGACCTGGAACGGGTTGGTGTGGATGTGGAAGACATGGTCGTCGTGAAAGTGGGTGTTGACGATCGTCCATTCCTCGACGGCGCCCAGCTTGACGCGCTGGTCGATGCGGTTCGGATTGAACGTCTTGCCGTCGACCAGGAAGGTGAATTCCTGCCAGTGGCCGGCGGCATCGGCCTCCGGGGCGGTGGCCGAGAAGGTGATCGTGCGCCTGCCGGTGATCTCGCTGTCCCTGATGTCCTCGAACGGCGGCTTGGGCAGGGCGGCCGGCAGCTTCATCGGCATCGGATCGCCCGCCACAATGAGGCGAGCCAGCGGCCCGACCGGCGAGGGATGGCCCTGGTCGTAGGGCAGCGCCCGGAACTCGTAGGTGCCGGGTGCACCGGCCTGCACGAGGATGTCGGCGCGCTGGCCCGGCGCGAACAGCAGGGTCTTGAGTTCCTGCATGCTCCGGAGCGGGATGCCGTCGTAGGCGATGACGTTAAGATTGTGCTTCTCCAGTTCCAGGAAGAAGTCGTCCTGGTACTGCGAGCCGACCAGCCGCCAGCGCTGCACTTCGCCGGGACGCATCGTGATCGTCGGCCGGCGCTGGCCGTTGATCGCCAGGAAGCGCGTCGCGGTCTCGGGAAACAGCGTCGAGAAATTCTCGATCATGCCGAAGGCGTCGAAGACGACCTGCGACATGAGCATGACGCGCTCTTTCGCATTGGTGATCTCGGGCACACCGGCGAAATCGCCCTCGACGATGATGGCGCCCGCCATGCCACTGGCGATCTGCACATCGGCGCCGCCGTGATGATGCGGATGGTACCAATAGGTGCCCATCGTGTGGTCCTTGGGCAGCGTGATCTCGATGTCGTACTTCTTGCCCGGCACCATCGAGCGCATGACGTTGTCGGCGATGCCGCTCGGGCTGCAGTGCGCGCCGTGGAAGTGGAAGTTCGTGTTGTTGAACTGGTGCGGCAGCGCCATGTTCTGCGGCATCGGATCGCGGTTGGGCGGAAAGTCGTTCGACAGCCTGATCTTCAGCGTCTCGCCGGGTTTCATGCGCAGTGTCGGGCCGTGGCTCGTGCCCTCATAGCTCCGGAGATAGAGCTTCTGCCCGCCGATGTCCTTGTAGGCGTAGCGGCAGGAGAGCGTCGTGTTGAGCACGCCGTTGACCGAGCTCCGGACCTCGGGCTCGAGCAGCGGCTGATCCACGGAAGCCGCCGCCGCCTGGACGATCGGGCCGGGATCGAGGCCCATTTTCGAATGATCGTGGCCCTGGTGCTGGGCACCGGCCGAGCGCGGGATGAGGAAATACGCGCCCAGCGCCGTGCCGCCGTTCAGCAGGCCGCGCCGTGACATCCCGGTTTTGATCAAGCTCCGCCCCGAGGCTCTTGCCCGCCGTGATTCCTCACTCATGCGTGTCTCCCCCCAATACCCAGTCCCCTCGGAACCCTGCCCGTTCCGGTGTTGTAAGGTCCAGTCAAAAACCCGGCGTGGCAACTGCCAATCGCCCGGATTCCGCGGCAGCATTTGATCCAGCGTCTCATTGAGTCCTCAATCCTAGAAAAGCACAGTGAGCCGGAGCGTTGTCGCCAGGGCACCGGCCAGATTGGGCGACACGCCCGGCGTCGGAATGTACGACACGGTGGGCTGCAGGAAGGTCGTGGCGAACAGATGCGCCTGATAGTAGATCTGGAACATTAATTCGCTCTGACGGGCGAATAGATTCGGGTTGAGCCGCGACAGGCCGACGCCCAGGCCCATGGAATCGCGTTCCCGGTTTCCGACCAATCCGAACCCCGTGATACCCGCGCCGTAGTACTGGCGAATGGGGAGGGTTTGGGAGCTGTTGGCGCCGAATTGATAGAACATCGTGATCGCCGAGGATGGAACGCGTTCATTGACGCCGTGGGCGATCCGCTGCGAGCCGAAGAGATAGAAGCCGCCGAAGCCGTTCTCCGTAACGCCACCGAAGGAGACGACGCCTGTCTGACGCCACAGGCCGATGCCGAACTGGCCGGGATGATTGCCATCCCCGAGCGTCCAGTTCGTGCCGATTTCCCCGATGCCGAAATAATAGCCGTTGAACAACGGCGGGTTGAGACCCGTCTGGACGCCCTGCGCTCGATTGCTGTCATAGGCGCCGACGCTGACGTAGAAGGACTTGGTCGGCGTGAAGGTGGTGGTCGCGCCGTTGGCGACATTGTAGTAGCCGGGAACGGCGCCAATCATCGAGGCGTTGGCGAAAACAGGGGACCAGAGCAGGCCGCTCACCGCCGGAATGTTTTGGGTCTCGTCTTCGAAAATGACCGGACGCAGGACGTTGCCGAAGTCCAGGGTCGGGTCCATGCGACCGATGCGGACTTTCAGGGTGTCCTTGACGATCTCCTGTGCATACCAGGCCTTGAAGAGTTCCGAGCGATTGAAGGGCGGCAGGCCGACAATGCCGTTGTAGCCGGCGACGCTGCCGGCATCGGCGTTGGTGTCCGCGCCGTTGAACTGCAGGTACTCGACGCCGAATGAGGCACCCGTCCAGCCGACGAGCTTCTGGGCGTCGATCTCGAGGCCGATGAAAAGTGCGCTGTTGTTGGTCCATCCGCCCGGATTGGCGCCACCCGCGGCCACGACGTTGGTGTCCGCGAGCCAGAGGCCTCCCAGCCGGATGCCCCATTCGTCGCGCAGTCCGAGCGTGCGGCCAAGCCAGCCGGAGCCGGTTGAATATGTCGTGGCTGCCGGGTTGCCGCTGACGGCGGCGAGTTTCTCTTTGGGGTGCGGCGCGTCGGCGGGCGGCGACGGGCTTTGAGCTCCCGCAGTTCCGCCGACCAGGAGCGCCGCCCCGCAAAGCGCGGCAAGCCAGGCGATGGAGGCGCGATCGCGAATGGACGGCTTTTGCCGTGTAATTTGCCATGTAGTTTGCCATGTAAAACGACCACTCAACGCCATCGGGCTGCCCCCGCAGAGCCCCACGTGCCGTGGATGGGACGGGCGCATCCTGCGCCAGGCCGCGTGCCTCCGCCGGTCAAGAAATGGTCAAGATTTGGCACGGGCAGGGTATAAACAACGCGATGCTGACCTATGCGTTCGGTCCCTTCGTCCTCGACCCTGCCGAGCGGCGCCTGGCACGCGCCGGCCGGCCTTTGGCCGTTCCGAGGAAGGCTTGGCAGATCCTGCTGCTGCTGGCCGAGGCTGGCGGTCGGCTGGTGCCGCACGAGACGTTCCGGACGAAACTCTGGCCCAACGTCGTGGTCGAGGACCGCACGCTCACCGTCCATATGTCGACGCTGCGCAAGGCACTCGGAACCGGTCCAACCGCGGACATTATCGAGACGGTGGCCGGAGCAGGCTATCGGCTGGCCGTGCCTGTGCGTGCATTGTCCAAAGCCGACCTGCCGCCGCGGACGGCCGGCGGGCCGCCGATGGCCGACGCCAGGCTGCTCGCGGTGCGGACCTTTTCGACCGCCGACCTTGCCGAAGCCGACACCTATCTCGGGGTTGGCATCGCCGACGCGGTGACCACTGTCCTGGGCACTCTGCCTGGCCTGACCGTATCGCCGGTCGGCGCCGTGGAGGATCTCGCCGGTGCGCGCACGCTCGGGCTGGCGCATATGCTCGAGGGTGCCGTGCGGCGCGAGGCCGACAAACTCCATGTGTCGGCACGCCTGATCGCTGTGGCGAGCGGGCGCACGGAGTGGAGCGAACGCTTCGAGCAGTCCCAGATGGAGGGCGCCGCCTTGCAGGACGCCATCGCCACTAGGGTCGCGACCTCGCTTCCGCAATGGTTGGCCACCGACCATGGCTTGCACAGCTATCGTCCCCGGGCGACCGAGGCGTATTTCCTGCAACTCGAGGCGCGAGCCCACCTCAAGCCCTTTACGCGCCTGCCGCTGCTGAAGGCGCTCACCCTCTTCGAGCAGGCGCTGGTGCTTGATCCCGACTATGCCGAGGCCCACGCCGGGCTGGGATCGGCCTATCTGCGCATGGCGTCGACGGCGATGTTGCGGCCGCTGCAGGTGGACGAGGCGATGCCGATGGCGCGCCGCGCCGCCGAGCGGGCGCTCGCCCTCGACGAGAACCTGGCCGAGGCATGGGCCGTCCTCGGCCGCGTGAAGATGGAATACGACTGGGATTGGGAGGGCGCCGAAGCCGATCTGGCGCATGCCATCGCCCTCAATCCCAGTTCGGTCGAAGCGCTCGCCACATTCGGCCAGTTCCTGAGCGCGATGGGCCGCCATGATGAAGCGATCGAGGCGATGGAGCAGGCGCGGGGGCTCGACCCGCGGCGAGTCGAGACTCTCCAGCATCTCGGCATCGCCTATTGGATGGCTGGCGAGGCCGACCGGGCGCTCGAGGTCGTGCAGGAAAGTCTGGCGCTCGCGACGGATTCGGTTCGCGGGCAATACGGCCGCATGATGATTCTCGACCAGCTCGGCCGCCACGACGAGGCGATGGCGGAGCGTCTTTCCACGCTGAGGGGGCTCAGCGTCGCACAAGGTCTGGCCGAGCACGTGGAAATGCTCTTGCGCAGCAAGGGCTGGCGGGAGGCGATGCATGTGTGGATCGGTCTGCTCGAGCGGACCAATCGATGGGAGGGCGCCGCGATGCAATGGATGGCCGTCGGCGAGCCGGAGCGCGCGCTCGATGCGCTCGAACATTGCCTCAAGGCGCGCACCACTTACCTCTGCTTTACGGCGCAGAACCCGTACTTTCGCGGCCTCCACGGTGAGCCGCGCTTCCAGCACATCTTGGCGACACTCAAACTCGATGGACGCACCATCGCGCCGACGTGATGATTTCTTCCAAAATCCCCCGGAATCCTGCACCGATATCGCGAAACCCCTCCCCAGCGCCGCGCTGCGTCGATAATATTGACTCATGCCTGCCTTCGATGGTGAGCGTCAGATGTCTCAAAGCGGCCATTCTGTAGTTGATCCTGCGTCTCACCCTGCATCTCATGGGCCGGGCCGGCTGGTTGAATTGTCAACCGACGGCGTGCCGGCGGCGCAGCGGTTGGCGTTCTGGCGCGACGGTGTCCTCAAGCGCATGGAGCCGACGGCGGCTTCGGAGGCCAAAGGCCCGTTCCGGGCTCGTCTACGGCGTATCTCGGTCGACGGCGCGGAACTCGTGGAGCACACCTCCGATTCGGTTGTCGCCCTGCGCTCGGCCGCGCGCCGCCGCATCGACGGCTGCGACGACATCTCCATCGACGTCATGCGGCACTGCCAGACGGCGTCGATCGACCACCGGGGTGAGCGGCTCTTGCGACCCGGGGACATCTGCGTCGTCGACTATGCCCAGCCGATCGCGGTCCGGCGATCGCGGCACGCCGCGATTGGCTTGATCCTGCCGCGAGGCCGCGTTCGCGAGGCAATGGGCGACGATGTCGATTCGCTGGCCGGCAGCAGTCTCGAGGCACGCGGCATGACCGCCGTGCTGCGGCACCATCTGCTGACGACGCTCGACGAGGCTCCGTGGATGTCGCCGCAGGAACGCGTGCTCGCCGTCAACGCCGCGGCCGACATGACGCTTGCCGTCCTCCAGGCCGGCCGCTTTGGGACGGCCGACGTCGAGCAGTTCGGCGACGGCTTCTATCGCGCCGCCCGACGCCTGATGGATCACCGCTGTCCCGACCCCGACCTGACCCCGGAGCGGGTGGCCCTCATACTGGGTTGTTCGCGTGCCTCGCTCTATCGGTTGTTCGCGAAGCGTGGCGAGAGCGTCGCGGCCACCATCTGGTCGATCAGAACCGAACGCGCCTGGCGCATGCTGACTCTGGCCGACGGTGCCGGCCTGCTGATTTCCGACATCGCTATGCGTTGCGGCTTCAGAGAACTTCCGACCTTCACCCGCATGTTCAAGCGCCGCTACAGCATGACGCCGAGCGAGGCGCGCGAGGTCGCTGCTCGCGGCTAGAGTCTTTCCGCTCAGTATCGAAACATCCAAGTCGACTGACAAAAATAACCTCATGCTGAGGAGGCCACGCAGTGGCCGTCTCGAAGCATGGGCGACAGCACCATTGATCCCACCCTTCGAGACGGCGCTACGCGCCTCCTCAGGGTGAGGTGGGTTTGTGTCAGTCGGAAAGACTCTAGCTGGCCCGCCGCTAGCGGGATCGCGCCTCGAACGCCGGCAGCGTGTGAGCCGTCACCGCCGGCGCCGGACCGTCGAAGCGTTCGATCTCGACCAGGCAGGTCTGAGCGATGCAGCCCTGGCTGAGCTTCGAGGCGCCGATATCGAGGGTGAGCGCGTTGGGGTTGCCGTGCTTCTCCAGCGGCCGGTTGGAGCCCTGGTCCTCGGGATCGAACCAGGCGCCGGTCGAGAGGCGCACCACGCCGCGGCGGATGCGGTCTGAAAGCTGGGCCGCCGCGAGGCAGGCGCCGCGGTCGTTGAAGACGCGCAGCATGTCACCCTCGGCGATGCCGCGCGCTGCGGCGTCTTCCGGATGCAGGGTGACCGGCTGACGGCCCTTTACCTTGGTCGATTTGGCATGCGGACTGTGGTCGAGCTGGCTGTGCAGCTTGTCGGTCGGTTGATCCGACAGCATGTGCAGCGGATAGCGCTCGGCCTTCTTCGAGCCCAGCCATTCGATTGGCTCCATCCAGGTCGCGTGGCCCGGGCAGTCGTCGTAGCCGAACGAGGCGATCTTCTCGGAGAAGATCTCGATCTTGCCCGACGGCGTCTTGAGTGGATTCGCCGCCGGATCGGCGCGGAACGTCGCCAGCATCACCGGCTCGCGATTCTCGCCCCTGGCCTCGGCGATGCCGGCTTCCCAGAATTCCTCGAACGAGGGAAAGGGCACGCCAACCTTGGCCGACTTCTGGCGGCCTTCTTCGTGCATATGGGCGAGCCACTGCATCGTGTCGCGTCCCTCGGTATAGACATCGTCGGCATCGAGACGACGCGTAATCTCCGAGAAGATCCAGTAGTCGTCGCGCGCCTCGCCGATCGGCTCGCGCGCCTTCTTCATCGCGATCAGGAAGGGCTCGCGCCGCGCGTAGCCGATATCGTCGCGTTCGAGACCGGTGGTCGCGGGCAGCACGATGTCGGCCATCTTCGCGGCCGGCGTCCAGAACTGCTCGTTGAAGATGATGGTCTCGGGCCTTTGCCACGCCATCCTCAGGCGATTGAGGTCTTGGTGGTGGTGGAATGGATTGCCGCCCGCCCAGTAGATCAGGCGGATTTCGGGGTAAGTGATCTCCTGCCCGTTGTACGGAATCTTGGTCCCCGGATTGAGCAGCATGTCGGTGAAGCGCGCGACCGGGATGAAGTCGGGCACTTTGTTGGTGCCTTGGGACAGCGTCGGCCCGGAAAATAGCGGGCTGCTGCCGCCCATGATGTTGGTCGGGCCGTAGCTCGCGCCGAAGCCGCCGCCCGGCAGTCCGATCTGGCCCAGCATGCTGGCCAGGGTCACCAGCGCCCAGAAGGGCTGCTCGCCGTGATGCGAGCGCTGCAGCGACCAATTGATGTTCACCGTCGTGCGGGTCGCCGCCATCTCGCGCGCCAGCGCGCGGATGCGGTGGGCGCTGATGCCGGTAATCGTCTCGGCCCATTCCGGCGTCTTGTCGGCCAGCGAGGGCGCGAACTTGTCGAAGCCGACCGTGCAGCGGTCGAGGAATTCCCGATCGTAGAGATTCTCGGTGTAGAGAACGTGGCAGAGCGCCAGGATCATCGCGGCATCGGTGTTCGGCCGAATCGCCAGCCATTCGATATCGCCGCCGGTGTCGAGGTCCTCGGCGGTCGGCGTGATGTTGACGAAGCGCACACCCTTGGCGCGCATGCCGTAGAGGCCGTCCTTGAGGCGATGCACCATCGCACCGCCGGCATTGATCTGCGCGTTCTTGTGCGGTGCGCCGCCGAAGGTGACGAACAGCTTGCAGTGTTCGGCCAGCACTTCCCACGTCGTGTGCATCGCCATCAGGTCTTCCATGCTGGCCACGATGTGCGGCATCAGCACGCGCGCCGCCCCCAGGCTGTAGGAATCCTGGTGGCGGACGTAGCCGCCGAGCGCATTCAGGAAGCGATGGACCTGGCTCTGCGCGTGATGGAAGCGGCCGGCGCTCGACCAGCCGTAGGAGCCGCCGAAGATGGCGCGGTTGGAGTGCGCGTCCTTCACGCGCTTCAGCTCGGCGGCAACGCGATCGAGCGCCTCGTCCCACGGCAGCTCGATGAACGGCTCCTGTCCGCGCTTGTCGGTCGCGGCGCCCGGGCCCTTTTCCAGCCAGCTCTTGCGGAAGGCCGGCCGACGGACGCGCAGGCGCGCCACTTCGTCGGACAGCATGTGCAGGCCGATCGGCGAAGGATCGGGATCCTTCGAGAAGGGATGGAGCTTCGTCGCCTGGCCCTTGTCGTCGTATTCGACCTCGTAGACGCCCCAGTGGGCGGCGGTCAGGGTACGCTGATGGGTCATGCTCAGGCCGCCTTGGCGATGGAGAGGAAGCGATCGACGTCCGCCGGATTGGTATCGAACGCCGTGACCAGCCTAAAGGCCCGTTCGCCGGGGCGGTCCGATGGCCAAGGGTGATACTGCGCCCCGCCCGCTTCAAGCGCATCATGCATGCGCGCGGGCAGGACGACGAAGATCTCGTTGGCGTCCACGGGATAGAGAAGCTGCGTGCCCTTGAGCGCCGTCAGCCCGGCCACGAGGTGGCGGGCCATGGCGTTGGCATGGCGGGCGTTGGCCAGCCACAGCCCGTCGGTCAGATAGGCGTCGAGCTGCGCCGAGAGAAGCCGCATCTTGGACAGCAGGTGGCCGCCGCGCTTGCGGCGGAACTCGAACTCGCGGGCGAGGTCGGCATTGAAGAAGACGACCGCTTCGGCCGCCATGGCGCCGTTCTTGGTGGCGCCGAAGCTCAGCACGTCGACGCCGGCCTTCCACGACAATTCGGCCGGCGTGCAGCCGACAAAGGAGAGTGCGTTCGCGAAGCGCGCACCGTCCATGTGAAGCTTGAGCCCATGGCGATGGGCGGAGGTGGCGATGGCGGCGATTTCCTCGGGCCCGTAAACCGTACCGCATTCCGTCGCCTGCGTGATGCTGACGGCCGACGGCTGGGGAAAGTGAACCACGCCGTAGACCGGCTGGGCCAATGCCTCGGCGAGCTTGCGTGGGTCGACCTTGCCGGCCGGACCTTCGATGCGGAACAGCCTGGCGCCCGAGGTGAAGAACTCAGGCGCGTTGGTTTCTTCCGCGGCGATGTGGGCGTTGGGCTGGCAAAAGATCGAACCCCATGGTGGCGTGCAGCAGGCCAGAGCCAGCCCATTGGCCGCGGTTCCGGTCGCGACCGGGAAGGCCACCAGGTCGGGCTTCTCGAAGAGGTCGCGCAGCCGTTGCTCAACTCTCCGCGTCCACTCGTCCGCGCCATAGGAGTGGACGGGGCCGGCGGAAAAGGCGCGGCTCACGGCCTCGATGATGGCGGGATGGGCGCCGACTTCGTTGTCGCTGCGGAAATTCATTCCTGTTCCTCGGGCCGGCGCGTAACGGCTTCTATACGGTTGCCATCGGGATCGCGCACGAATGCTGCGTAGTAGTCGGGGCCGTAGACATCGCGGATGCCGGGCGGGCCGTCATCGCTGCCGCCGTTTGCCAGTGCAGCGTCATGGAAGGCCCGCACGGCGACGCGGCCCGGCGCGCGGAAGCACCAATGCCGATTGTCGGCCACGAGCTGGTCGGTGCTGAGATAGACTGAAAGATAGCAGGGAGCGCCGTCGATCCCGTGGCGCTCGCCGTAGCCCACCGAGCGCTCGCGGCGGTTTACACGCGGAATCCCGAGGGTGCCCAGCACGGCGTCGTAGAACCGCTGGGCCCGGTCGAGGTCGGTCGTCGTGATCGACAGATGGTCGAACATGAGTTAGCGCGCGACCCCGGGCGGGAATTCGACGGTCCCGATCAGCGCGCCGTTGCGCGGGTCCAGGATATAGGCCGCCGACGGTCCGCCCTGGGTCTCGACATGGACGACCAGGCGGTCGCCGACGGCGTTCATCGACACCACGCGCGCGCCCGACGGCAGCGCGATGCGCTCGGTGAAGCCGCTCGCCCCACCACCCGCCGGGCCGGACGCTGGCGGCCGGGCGGCGTTGGGCGTAGACATGCGCCGGGCGATTTCGGCCGCGACGACGACGAAACCGGCCACGATCAGCAGGCCCATCACGATAACCAACACCTTCAGCCAGAGCGGTGCGGAGGCCTGAGCAGGGGACGTCAAAACAACTCCATGAGCGATGCCGCCCGCCACGTCGTGACCTTCGATGAAAGCGCCTCCGGCGAGCGGCTGGACCGCGCGCTGGCCATCGCCTTGCCGGCCCTCACGCGAAGCCGCGTAAAGGCGCTGATCGAGGGCCGCCGCGTGACGCTGGCCGATGGCACGACGATAGAAGAGCCGTCCCGCAAGGTCAAAACAGGCGATCGCTTCGTGGTCGATATTCCCAAGCCCGAGCCCGCGATTCCGCTGCCGCAGGCCCTGGATCTGGACATCCTCCATGAAGATTCCGACCTGCTGGTGCTGAACAAGGCCGCGGGGCTGGTCGTTCATCCGGCGCCCGGCAACCCCGACCACACTTTGGTGAACGCCCTGCTGGCCCATTGCGGCGACAGCCTCTCGGGCATCGGCGGCGTCCGCCGGCCCGGCATCGTCCACCGCCTCGACAAGAACACCTCCGGCGTCATGGTCGTGGCCAAGAACGACCGGGCCCATCAGGCTTTATCGAAGCTCTTTGCCGCCCATGATCTCACGCGCATCTACCAGGCGCTGGTCTGGGGGCAGCCGAAACCCAAGTCGGGGACCATCGAGGCGGCCATCGGCCGCCATCCCGTCGACCGCAAGCGGATGACCGTCCGCAAGACCAGCGGCCGCCAGGCGGTGACCGAATACTGGGTCGAGAAGAGCTTCGGTCCGGCTTTGTCGCCGATCGCCAGCCTGGTCGGGGCCAAGCTCCAGACCGGCCGGACCCATCAGGTCAGGGTGCATCTCTCCCATATCGGCTGTCCGGTCGTGGGCGATCCGGTCTACGGCCGCAAGCGGAACACGGGCGGGCCGGAGGCGTTGAAAACCTTCGAACGGCAGGCTCTGCACGCGGCGGTTCTCGCCTTCCGCCATCCGACTACCCACAAGGTGATGAGCTTTGCCACAGAATTGCCTCAAGACTTCAAGAGGTTGGTGGCATCGCTGAACAGCGTTAAGTAATACCCGCAGTACCTGAGTGGATTAGTAGGATTTAGATTGACCCGACAGGTATCCGACTTCTAAGCTCGGACTTAGCAGTCGATGGGTGAGAGTGCTAAACGCCCGTTCACACCAGTCTGGAGTACGAAAGAGAGCCGCCATGAGTGCAGCAGCCACCGCCAACCTTCCCTCGCTCCCGTCGTCCCTGACGCCGGAAGGCAACCTCAGCCGCTACCTCCAGGAAATCCGGAAGTTCCCCCTGCTCGAGCCGCAGCAGGAGTTCATGCTGGCCAAGAGCTGGCGCGAGCACGGCGACACCAAGGCCGCCCATCAGCTCGTCACCAGCCATCTGCGCCTCGTGGCCAAGATCGCCATGGGCTATCGCGGCTATGGCCTGCCGGTGGCCGAGCTGATCTCCGAGGGCAACGTCGGCATGATGCAGGCAGTCAAGCGGTTCGACCCGGACCGCGGCTTTCGCCTCGCCACCTATGCCATGTGGTGGATTCGCGCCTCTATCCAGGAATACATCCTGCACAGCTGGTCGCTGGTGAAGATGGGCACGACGGCGGCGCAGAAGAAGCTGTTCTTCAACCTGCGCAAGCTCAAGAGCCAGATGCAGGCCATCGAGGAGGGCGATCTGACGCCCGAGCAGGTGACCAAGATCGCGACCCGCCTCGGCGTGCCCGAGGAGGAGGTGGTCAACATGAACCGCCGCCTCGCCGGCCCCGACTCCTCGCTCAACGCCTCGGTCAAGGCCGAGGGCGACATGGAGTGGCAGGATTGGCTGGTCGACGACAGCCCGAACCAGGAAGTGCGTCTTGGCGAAAGCCAGGAGCTGGGCCAGCGCAAGCAGATGCTGGCGGCGGCGCTGCGGCAGCTCACCGATCGTGAGAAGCACATCATCGTCGAGCGGCGCCTGGTCGACGAGCCCAAGACGCTCGAGGACCTCAGCGCCAGGTACGGCATCAGCCGCGAGCGCGTGCGCCAGATCGAGGTGCGCGCCTTCGACAAGCTGCAGAAGGCGATGAAGAACATGGTGGTCGAGGCCGCCGCCAAGCCGACCACTCAGCCGGGGGCCCAGCCGTCGGCCGCGCACGCCTGAGCGACGCCGAACGTCCAATACGGTAGGCTCCCACATACCCGGGAGCCTGCCATGACGCCTTCGCCCATTCTTTACGAGACGCTGCCGAGCGGCATCGCGCGCATCGTCCTCAACCGTCCCGAGACGCGCAACGCCCAGGACACGGCATTCCTTTATGCGCTGAATGACGCGTTCGACCGGGCGGCCCACGACGACACCGTGAAGGTGATCGTGCTGTCGGCCAACGGGCCGCATTTTTCCTCTGGCCATGACCTGCGCGAGGCCGATGGCCACGGCAACATGGCCAAGCACGAAACCATCGGTACCTGGGGCGGTTTCGGCAAGCCCGGCGCCGAGGCCCAGTACGCGCGCGAGCAGGAGATCTACCTCGGCTTCTGCGAGCGTTGGCGCAATATTCCCAAGCCGACGCTGGCCCTGGTCCATGGCAAGGTGATGATCGGCGGCCTGATGCTGATGTGGCCGTGCGACCTCATCGTCTGTTCCGAGGACGCCGAGTTCCTCGACCATTCGGTGGCGATGGGCGTGGGCGGCGCGGAGTTCTTCGCCCATCCCTGGGAGATGGGCATCCGCAAGGCCAAGGAGTTCCTGTTCACCGCCGACTGGATCAAGGCGGCCGAGGCGCACCGGCTGGGCATGGTGAACCACGTCGTCCCGCGGGCCGAGCTCGATTCCTTCGGCATGGCAATGGCCGAGCGCATCGCCCAGAAGCCTCTGTTCGCGCTGAAGCTGGTGAAGCAGGCCATCAACGCCGCCCAGGATGCGCAGGGCAGGGTGGGCGCGATGCAGACTTCGTTTGCGCTTCATCACCTCGCGCATGCGCACAACATGCTGGCGCACGGCAAGCTGGTTGACCCAACGGGGCTAATGCCGGCCATTAAGAAACATGAGAAGGCCGCGGACTAGCGGTCTTTTCGCGCTGCCGCTGCTCCTGTATCCTGACATCCATCATGAATGCCCAGAATATTGCCATCGTTGGCGCCACCGGCGCGGTCGGAGTTGAAATCCTCCGCGTCCTCGAGCGACGGAACTTCCCCGTCGCTTCCCTGAAGCTGCTCGCCTCGGCCCGCTCGGTCGGCAAGACCCTCGAGTTCAAAGGCAAGCCGCACAAGGTCGAGGAGCTGACCGCGTCCGCCTTCAAGGGCGTCGACATCGCCTTCTTCAGCGCCGGCGCCACGAGGAGCCGCGAGTTCGTGCCCCACGCCAAGGCCGCGGGCGCCGTCGTGATCGACAATTCCTCGGCCTTCCGCATGGACCCCAACACGCCGCTGGTCGTGCCCGAGGTCAACCCGGGCGATCTCGCCAAGCATCAGGGCGTGATCGCCAACCCGAACTGCACGGCGGCGATCCTCGCCACGGCGGTGTGGCCGATCCATCAGGCCGCCGGCGTGAAGAAGATCGTCGTGTCGACCTACCAGTCGGCCTCCGGCGCCGGTGCTGCCGCCATGCAGGAGCTCGAGGACCAGGTGCAGCAGCACGCCGGGGGCAAGGAAGTCACCAGGAGCGTCTTCCCGCACCAGATCGCCTTCAACGTTTTCTCGCACAACACCAAGGTTGCCGAGAACGGCTACAACGAGGAGGAGAACAAGGTCGTCGAAGAGACGCGCAAGATGTTCCACATGCCGGAGCTTGCGATCCTGCCGACCTGCATCCGCGTGCCGGTGCTGCGCGCCCACTCCGAGGCGATCTCGCTCGAACTCGAGCGGCCGCTGTCGCCCGCCGAGGCGCGCGAGATCCTGAGCAAGGCGCCGGGCATCAAGATCGTCGACGATGCCGCCGCCAACCATTTCCCGATGCCGCTCGAGGCCAGCGGCGATCTCGACATCCATGTCGGCCGTATCCGCAGCGACCTTTCCAATCCGAACGGCCTGGCGCTGTTCGTGGCCGGCGACCAGCTCCTGAAGGGTGCTGCCTGGAACGCCGTCCAGATCGCCGAGGAACTCGCCAAGCTCCAGGCCCGCGCCCAGGCAGCGGAGTAGTCTTTTTCCGGACCGCGAGCTTCCAGCTCGCTCATGAATCATGAGCGAGCTGGAA
>CAMARK010000081.1 GCA_945860205.1 Reyranella massiliensis 521
AGGCACATGGCGGTCAGGTGACCTCCGGCCGACCAGCCCGAGAGGACCACCTTGCCGTCGATGCCGTGTGCCCGGCCGTTGGCGGCAAGCCAGTCCAGCGCCGCGTTGATCTCGGCCACGATTTCGGTGAGCGTGGCGTCGGGCGCCAGCGTGTAGCCGGGGAGCGCGCCGGCCCAGCCGCGGGCATGGAGGCCGGAGATAAGGTTGGCGAAACCGTCCTTGCTGTTGCGCTGCCAGTAGCCGCCGTGGATGAACACGATGCAGGGCGCCTTCGGATCGGCAGCCGGGAACAGGTCCCAGGCGTTGCGCTCCTTGGGCCCGTAGCGCAGGTCGAGATGCTGGGGATGGGCCTTGCGGAAAGCGGCGGACGCGGCCTCGCGGGCGGCGTTCAGGTCCGGGCTGTTCTTTACCGCCAACGAGTTGTTGTAGGCCGCGTCGCGATCGGCGCGGCTCATCGTGCCCCAGTTCATCCCGTGATTTCCTTCAGCAATCCAAAGAAGCCTCGCTTGCGCACCGACGAGATCGTCCAGTCGACCGGCAGCGACTGGAAGCCGTCCTCGAAACGCTCCCGGGAGCGGCGGTAGTCGAAGAAGCCCCAGCTCGCGCCGCTTTCAACGGCGGCCACGAAATGGTTGTCGGGCTTGTCGAACTCGAAATGATCATCCTCGTTGTAGACGATCGGCTGGCCGCGATAGCCCGATGCTGCGCGCCAGTTCGACACCTGCAAGCGGATGCCATGCGGGCTCGGCTGCATCACGCCGTCGGGGCCGTGGATGCGGTTGCCGTGCGGCAGCAGGAAGTCTGCCGCCGCCACGGTCCTGGCGGGCGGCGCGTCGAGCCCGATCAGGCTCGTGCTCACCAGCAACTTTCCCTTGCTGCGCTTTTGCGCGAGTTCGATCAGCTCATGGCAGCGCGCGGCGGCGATGATGGGATGGGCCCAGACATTCTCGAGGTCGACCTCGTTGCCGATCTCCATCATTACGTTGGTCGCGTCTTTTTCGAGCAGCCAGTCGACCGTGTTGGTGACGGCGGCTTTTACGGCGCCTTCGTCCTTCAGCGTCCCGCTCTGCTTGCCGTAGAAGAGGCCCAGGATCACCACCATGCCGTTGCGGTCGCAGGCCTCGATCACCGCGCTCAGGCGCGCCGCCCAGGCAGGCTTCAGCGTGCCTTCAGGGGTGAAGCCGCAGATCTTCCAGGGCTGGTGCCACGAGTAACCCTGCGGACTGCCGCCTTGGATATTGAGGCAGACCGCGAGCAGGCCGTGCGCTCGGTAGGCGGGAAGTGCTGCGATGAATTCGGCCGTATTGCGCTCGGCATCCCAGTCACCGTCGGCGTACGCCCAGCCGCCGCGCGTAGAAGGGTTCTCGTCGTCGGCGATGGCGTTGGCCATGCGGCTGTTGAACAGCAGGCCCTCGATGCGATGGCCCTTCCAGCTCCGGCCGGCGTAGGTCGGGCGGCCGTTGAGGACAAAGCCGCCGTCCTGGATCGAGACGACGGTGCCGCCCATGCCTAGAAGCCGACCGCGGCGCCGTCGCGGCGGCTCTCGGAAGCGCCGAGGTAGGGACCGCCGTCGGGATAGCGCCAGATGATCTGGCTCGAGCCGAAGTCATAGCTCGGCGCCTTGGTGCGCGTGAGCTTGTGGCCGCGCGCCTCGAGTCCTGTGGCGGTGTCGGCCGGCATGTGTTCCTCGGTCCAGACCGTGCCGTCGGTCTCGTGCACGCGCCAACGCGGCGCATCAATGGCGGCCTGCGGGTTCTGGCCGTAGTCGACGATGCGCGAGAAGACCTGCATGTGGCCCTGCGGCTGCATGGCGCCGCCCATCAGGCCGAAGGTCGCGACCGGGCGGCCGTCCTTGGTGATGAAGGCCGGGATGATGGTGTGGAACGGCCGCTTCTTGGGGCCGACCTCGTTGGCATGGCCCTTGGTCGTGACGAACCCCGTCGCACGGTTCTGCAGCGCAATGCCGGTGCCCGGCACGACGACGCCGGAGCCGAAGCCGGTGTAATTCGACTGGATCAGCGACACCATCATGCCCTGCTCGTCGGCAGTGCCGAGATAGATCGTGCCGCCGTCCTTGGGCGTGCCGGGGCCGAAGTCCTTGGCCTTCTTCGGGTCGATCAGCTTGGCGCGGTTCTTCAGGTAGCCCTTGTCGAGCATCTGCTTGGGCGTCACTTCCATGAAGCGCGGGTCGGCCACGTAGCGATAGATGTCGGCGAAGGCGAGCTTCATTGCCTCGATGCGCAGATGCGTCATCTCGGGGCCGTCGGGATCGTGACCGGCGACGTCGAAATTCTCCAGGATGCCGAGCGCCATGCAGGCCGCGATCCCCTGGCCCGACGGCGGGATCTCATGCAGCGTCGTGCCGCGATAGCTGAGGCCGATGGGATCGACCCAGTCGGGCTTGTGGGCGGCGAGATCTTCCTTGCGCAGCGCGCCACCGGTTTCCTTGGCGTACTTGTCCATCGCCTCGGCAAGTTCGCCGCGATAAAAAGCCTCGCCCTTGCTCTCGGCAATCTTGGTGAGGGTCCGCGCCTGGTCGGGGAACTTCCACAGCTCACCCGGCTTGGGCGCACGACCGTCCGGCAGGAACGCCTTCACCCAGCTCTCCTGGCCCTTCAGCCGGTCGATGGCACGGTCCCACTGGCGCGATATCATGTAGGAGACGCGAAAGCCGTCGCTGGCGTATTTGATCGCGGGTTCAAAGAGATCGGCGAAGGGCAGCTTGCCGTAGCGCTTGTGCAGTTCCATCCAGAGCGACACCGCCCCCGGCGTGGTCACGCTGCCCCAACCGACATTGGGCATCTTGTCCTGCCCCTTGTACTGATCGGGCGTCATCAGCTCGGGCGAATGGCCCGAGGCGTTGAGGCCGACCAGCTTGCTGCCGTCCCACAGGATGCAGAAGGCGTCGGCGCCGATGCCGTTCATGGTGGGCTCCACCACGGTGATGGCGATGGCGCTGGCGATTGCCGCATCGACGGCGTTGCCGCCCTTGGCCATCATACGCAGGCCCGCGGTTGCCGCGAGATGCTGCGACGAGGCTACGACGTTGCCCGCGAAGACCGGGAGTTTCTTCGTCGAGTAGGGGAACTCGTAATTGAAAGACGGCACTCGGAGTCCTTTCTAGGTCTTCGTCGATGCCGCGAGGGCCTCGATGCGCGCCACGAAGCGTGGCATCTGCAGGAACTGGCGGTGTTCCGCGTCGCTCTTGCCGAACAGGCGGGAGAGATCGAACACGCCGGAGCCCGCGATTTCGCCCATCCGTCCGGAGAGCGTCACGCGTTCACCGAGCCGCAGTGTTTTTAGCGCCGCGATGGCCGAGTCGGAAAGGCCCGGTGGCGGCGTTTGACGCGATCGTGTGGAGAAAAGGTCGGTCACGGAGCCCGCGAAGGCCAGCGCCCAGTCGTTGAATGCGTAGAGCGAAACTTGCGGCCCGACCTCGATGGTGACCGCGGCAGTCTGGGCGGTGCCCTCGATCTTGCGGATGGTGCCGCACCAGTCGGAAAAGGCGCCGACTTTGCCCGCCAGCGCCACGCTCTGTCGCGCCGCCTCCTCGACGGCGAGCGGGTTCTTAGAATTCAACGCCGGCTTGGCCAGCACCGACAATCCGTCGAGGAACGCCTTCTGCGCCGGATTGCGCTCGTGGCACGGCCGATCGAAACAGCCGCCGAGGACGAGGCCGGCACCGCCGAGAAGAAATACGCGTCGGCCTGCCATGCGTTCGTTACGCCGCCTTGGCTTTCGCCTTGGCGCGCTCTTCCTCCTTGAGTTCCTTCTTGGAGAGCTTGCCGACCGGCGTCTTGGGCAATTCGGCGCGGATTTCCAGCGCCACCGGCATCTCGTGCTTGCCGACGCGGGTGGCCAGATGCGCCTTCATCTCCTCGAAGGTGAGCGAGGTGCCAGGCTTCAGCTTCACGAACACCTTGGGCGCTTCCTGGCGATAGGGATCGGCAATGCCGATCACGATGCACTCGTCGACCGACGGATGCTCGTACATCGCTTCCTCGATCATGCGCGGATAGACGTTGTAGCCCGACGAGATGATCAGGTCCTTGGAGCGGTCGACCAGGAAGAGCCAGCCGTCCTCGTCCATGTAGCCCATGTCGCCGGTGCGCAGGCCCTTCCAGTTGCTGGCGGGATGGCTGAACAGGACCTGCTCGGTCTCCTCGACCTTCTTCCAGTAACCCTTCATCACCTGCGGGCCGATGATGCAGACCTCGCCGACATTCTCCTTGCCGGGTGGCAGCACGCGGTCCTTGTTCTCCATGTCGCGGATCTCGATGATCGTGCCCGGCATCGGCAGGCCGCAGGAGCCGACGCGGCGCACGCTCTTGTCGACCGGGCAGATCGCGCCGGTCGGCGAGGTCTCGGTGAGGCCGTAGCCCTCGATCAGGGTGGCGCCGGTCAGCTTCTCGAAACTTTGCTGGACCTCGACCGGCAACGGCGCGCCGCCCGACATGCAGATCTTCAGCGACTTGAGGTCGAGGCCCTGCGCCTTGGGATGCTTCAGGATCGCGGTGTAGAGCGTCGGCACGCCGGGCAGGAAGGTCGGCTTCTTGGTCGAGAGATCGGCCACGATCATGTCGATGTCGGGCCGTGGATAGAGGATGAGCTGGTTGCCGTTGGCGACCGCCCCCAGCATGATTCCCGACAGCGCGTAGATGTGGAACAGCGGCAGCACGCACACGACCTTTTCCGTACCAGGCGTCGTGTAGGGCTTGGTCCAGGCCATGCCCTGGCTCATCGCGGCCATCACGCAGCCGTGCGTCAGCATCGCGGCCTTGGGGAGGCCCGTGGTGCCGCCGGTGTATTGCAACAGCGCCACCTCGTCCCACAGGTTCTCACTGGCGGGCTTGTGGGCCGCGTACTTGCCGTCGTTGGCCAGCAGGTCCTTGAACGACATGTGCCACTCGTCGCGCGGCCACGGCGAGAGATCCTTCTTCTTGGCGATCGGATAGAGCCAGTTCTTGGGCCACGGCAGATAGTCAGCGATCGAGCCCACGATCAGCTTCTTGAGGCGCGTCTTGCCGCGCATCCCCGCCATCTTGGGGTAGAGCGCGGTGACGTCGAGCGTCACCAGGATGTCGGTCTCGGAATCGCTGATCTTGTGTTCGAGCTCGCGGGCGGCGTCGAGCGGGCTGTAGTTGACCACGATGCCGCCGGCCTTGAGGACGCCGAAGAAGGCCACGATGTAGTGCGGTGTGTTGGGCAGGTAGAGGCCGACATGGACGCCGGGCTTCACGCCCAGCTTCTGGAAGCCGGCGGCGGCCCGGTCGGACGCCTCCTTGTAGTCGCGGAAGGTCATCACCTTGTCGAGGAAGTCGGTGAACGGCCGGTCGCCATACTGGGCGCAGCTGTCCTCGAACGTCTGGTGGATGGTCTTGCGCGGAACCTCGAGCTCCCACTTCACGCCCGGCGGATAGCTCTTCTCCCAAGGATAGTTCGACATTTTTTGGTTCCTCCCGGCGCCGACTATGTGAGGCCGGGCGGCGGGGGGTCAAGGCGGCAGGAGATACTCGTAGCCGTAGACCGTGCGAAAGCCCTGGTCGGCATAGAGCGGCAGCGCGGCTTCGTTGGTGGCAACCACCTGCAGATAAGCGAAGCGCGCGCCGTGGCCCCACGCCCAGGCGTAGAGGCTCTCGGTGATCCGCCGCGCCAGGCCCGCGGCGGCGGGCATGCGGCATCACCAGCACGTCGAACAGGCCCATGTGGTCGCCCTCGACCGCCCCGATCGCCATGGCCATCGGCTGGCCGGCTTCCTCGACGAGGGCGAAGCCGGGCGCGGCGATTGCGGCCAGCATGTGCTCCATCGTCTCGCGGTGCTGCGGCCGCACCGGGCTGTAGGTGCAGAAGGCTTCGATCCAGGCGGGTGACGGCCGGGGCGAGATGTGGACCTGGGCGTCGGCGGCGAAGCCCGCATGAAGCGGGCAGACCTGCAGGAGGCTGTGCTCGATCGTCCGGTAGCCGCGGGCGGCCAGGAGAGGGCGGATGGCCGGTGGCGCCAGCGGCGTTAACCGCCAGGCCGGGACCAGGCCAAGCTTGAGATAAGGTGCCTCAAGGGCGGCCACGATCTCAGGATTGCACTCAGCCTGAAGCCCCAAGGCATTGATAGAATTGGCTCTTTTTGAGTAACCACCAGAGAAGCGCTGGCGCCAGCCAGCGAGGTCCTGGTTCTCCAGGGCAGGCCAGCCCCGGAAGGCCAGCCCCTCCAGGCGACGCACTTCGGCAAGATCATCCGGACGTGACATTGTTCAGCATTCGTGTTAATTTAAAAAGTAATAATAACAAACGCTTATTTTGTCCCCTGCAAGTTATACATGAACCCCGGCAGCCCCTTCGTCGACGTTCGTGTTCGCTGGCAGTCGCCCGCCGCGCTCTCCTCCCGTGCGTTCGGTCACCGACTGCCAGCAACTCTTCTCCTCACCCTTCTGCTCGCCTTGTTCCTGGCCGCTTGCGGCAGCAGCGGCTCGCTCAATGGCGGTTATAGCGAACGGCCGCCGACCGACCGCGTCGCACTCACGGCGTGGCAGGAGTGGACCAGGTTTGGCCGTTCCACGGTCGTCTATGGCGGCCAGGCCAACGGCTACACCAACCGCACCGGCGTCAGCGAGCGCAGCGAGCCACTGGCCAGCCGCGTCGGCGACTATTGGGGTGTCTGCGGCAAGCCGGACTGGAACGGCCGCACCTCCGGCAAGCCGTGGTCGGGGGCGTTCGTGTCCTGGGTGATGGCCAAGTCCGGCTACACGCCCCAGCAGTTCCCGCGCGACGGTCGCCACGGCAGCTACCTCGCCGCGCTCTACGACCGCGAAAAGCAGCGAGGCGCACCGTTCTACCTTCATGCGCCCAACGAATATTCGCCCAAGCCGGGCGATCTCGTGTGCACCGGCACGGCGGGCCCGACCTGGCGCCACGCCGATCAGCGCACCGCGCACCGGCGCATCGACAACACCGCGAACCACTGCGACGTCGTCACCGACGTGCGCGGCGGCTTCGTCCATGCCGTGGGCGGCAACGTGAAAAACAGCGTGACCATGAGCCTCTATCCCGTCGACTCGAAGGGCCGGCTGCAGCCGGTCGGCGGCCGGCCGTGGCTGCTGGTGGTCGAGAAGCGCGGCTAGGCGCCCCCGACGACTCAGGACGTCCGCTCAGTTCGTGAGGCCGGCGGCGTGCATGATGGCGGCGGTCCGCTCGGCGATCATGATGGTGGGGGCGTTGGTGTTGCCGCCGACCAGCGTCGGCATGATCGAAGCATCGACCACGCGCAGCCCCTCCACGCCATGCACCAGCAGCTTGTCGTCGACGACGGCCATGCTGTCGGTGGCCGGGCCCATCTTGCAGGTGCCGACCGGGTGATAGATCGTCTCGCACTTGGCGCGGATCCACTGCTCCAGCTCGGCGTCGGTCTTCACGGCCGCACCGGGCTGGAATTCGTCGGCGCGGTAGGGGTCGAGGCCGGATTGGGCGAAGATATCGCGGCCCATCTTCACGCCCTGGATCAGCGTGTCGAGGTCGCGCCGCTCGGCAAGATAATTGGCGTCGATCAGCGGCGTGTCCTTGGGGTTCTTGCTGCGCAGCCGGATCGTGCCGGTGCTCTCGGGCCGGAGCGCACAGACGTGCAGGCTATAACCGTTCTGCTTCATCTTGGTGCGGCCGTGGTCGACCACCAGCACGGGCAGGAAATGGAGTTGCACGTCGGGGGCCGCCAGGCCTGAGCGCGTGCGCAGGAAGCCGCCCGACTCGGCGATCGGCGAGGTGCCCGGGCCCTTCTTGTTGACCACGTACTGGTAGAGCGAGACCAGCTTGTTGGCGGTGTCGTAGGTGTCGTGCGTCTTGCAGAACTGCAGCAGCGCCGCATCGAGATGATCCTGCAGGTTGCCGCCGACGCCGGGCAGGTCGATCACCGGCGTGATGCCGAGCGATTTGATGTGATCGGCCGGGCCGACGCCGGAGAGTTGCAGCAGTTGCGGTGAGTTCACCGCGCCGCCGCACAGGATGATCTCGCGGTTGGCACGCGCCACCTCGTCGCGGCCGTCGATCGTGTAGCGCACGCCCATGGCACGCGTGCCGTCGAAGATGATGCGTTCGACCAGCGCGTTGGTGATGATCTCGAGGTGGGAATTGCCGCGCGCCACCGCCGGCCGCAGATAGGCACTGGCCGTGCTCCAGCGCGCCTTGTCCTTCTGCGTCACCTGGTAGTAGCCGACGCCATCCTGCTCGGCGCCGTTGAAGTCGGTGACGCGCTTGTGCCCGGCCTGCTCGCCGGCCTTGAGAAACGCCTCGTTGAGCTTGCTGGGATCGACCTGGTCGGCGACGTTGAGCGGCCCGCCGGTGCCGTGGAAATCGTCGCTGCCGCGCTCGTTGTTCTCGGCCTGCTTGAAGTAGGGCAGCACGTCGTTGTAGCTCCAGCCCTCGTTGCCGAGCTGGCGCCACTGGTCGTAGTCCCAGGCATTGCCGCGGACGTAGAGCATGGCGTTGATCGAAGACGAGCCGCCCAGTGTCTTGCCGCGCGGCCAGTACATGCGCCGGTCGTTGCAGTGTTTCTGCGGCGTGGTCTCGTAGCGCCAGTTGTAGGGGCTGTTCTCGCCGAGGCTGGCGAAGCCCGCCGGCATCTTGAGCATGAAGGATTTGTCGGGGCCGCCCGCCTCCAGCACCAGGATCCGCAATCCATCTTTTGCGGCCAGCCGATGGGCCATGGTGCAGCCGGCAGATCCGGCACCAACGATGACATAGTCGTAGAGCGACAGCCGAGACATTGACGTTCCCTTGACGTTTCCTAGGGCAGGCGATTTTCAATCACGGTGAATACCGGACGGGCGGAAATGGGCGATAAAAACCCGGCGCCGTCCAGTGGAAAGACACTGCGTGTGACCGAGTCGCCCACGTTGCCGCCGATGGCATCGACCTCGCCCGGCCGGACGTCGACCACGATGTCGCAGTGCCCGGCGCCGCGGTTCAGGTTCTGCAGCGTCGTCCCGCTGCTTTCGCGCGAGGAACAGATGAGATCGCCGACCCTGGGCACATACCCGTCCGGTGCATGGGGGATGAAGACGGCCCCAGGCTTCTTCGCCCGCTCGACCATGCGCTCGACATAGATCGTATGGCGCTGGTCGGGGCAGAACAGATCGCGCGACACGCCCGCGCTCTCGATGTCCCAGGAGATGAACGCCGCCGACCACGGCACGTCGTTGAGGCCGGACAGGCTCTTGTCGACCGCGGCCCAGTAGTCACCGATGCGCTGCGGCGCGTCGCGCTCCTTGACGCCGAGCTGCTCGGTGCGCGGCGGCTTATCGACCGAATAGATCGTGACCTGGCGGCCGAAGCGCGCCCATTCGCCGACCGCCAGCAGGACCATCGACGTCTTGGCGCTCGCCGTCGGCGGCGGCGCGTCGGGCTTCCACGATGAGGGCGGGCAGGGGCCGAGCGGCGCCAGGTCCTTCGCCGACTTGGGCGCCGGTGCCGTCGCCGTCTGGGTGGCGCAGCCGGCAAGCACCAGGAAAATGAGGAGCACGAAGCGACGCATTTCAGCTTTCAACCACGATCACCCCCCCGGGGCGCCAGATGCAGCGCGACGGGATCGCCCACCACAAGAGGCCGCTCGACCTGCGGGCAGGTGGCGAACAGCAGGCCCGCCGCGGTGTCGATGGAATATTCCATGTGCGTGCCGAGATAGCTCGCTCTCGCGATCGTGCCGGCCAGGCTATTGGCGCCGTCGTTGTCTGGGCGGTCGACCGCGATCGCCTCGGGCCGGATCGCCACGGTGGCCTCGCCGTCGGCGGCGGCGGCGTTGACGACATCGATCTCGCAGGCGCCCAGCCTGATCCGCACGGTCGCGGGATCGAGGCGGCGCAACAGGCCGCGCGCCGGATTGGACTCGCCCATGAAGCGCGCCAGGAACGGCGTCGCCGGTCGTTCGTAGAGGTCGCGCGGGTTGCCTTGCTGCTCGATGCGGCCGGCGTTCATGACGATGATCCGGTCGGAGACAGCCATCGCCTCCTGCTGGTCGTGCGTGACGTAGACCACGGTGAGGCCGAGCCGGAGCTGCAACTCGCGGATCTCCTCGCGCATCTGACGGCGCAGCCGGGCATCGAGGTTGCTGAGCGGCTCGTCGAACAAAAGGACCGACGGCTTCAGGACGAGGGCGCGCGCCACCGCCACGCGCTGCTGCTGGCCGCCCGAGAGTTCCGACGGCTGGCGCTGTTCGTAGCTCTCCAGCCCGACCTGCAGCAGGCCTTCGCGCGCGTGCTTGGTCGCATCTTCCCGGGATTGGCCGGAGCGGCGGAGCCCGTAGCAGACGTTCTCGAGCACGTTCATGTGCGGGAACAGGGCGTAGGACTGGAACACCATGCTGACGTCGCGCTGGGTGGCGCCGAGCGTCGTGACATCGCGGCCGGCGATCGAGATGCGGCCCTCGTTCGGCAGTTCGAGGCCGGCGATCATGCGCAGTGTCGTCGTCTTGCCGCAGCCCGAGGGGCCGAGCAGGGTCACCAGCGTGCCGGCCTCGACCGTGAAGGAGATGCCGGCGACGGCCGTCGCCTCGCCGTAGCGTTTCACGACATTGTGGAACTGGACGCTCACGCGCGGCCTCCCTTCAGCACCACAGCGCGGCGCCCGAGCCGGCGTTCGCCCACCACAAACTGGATCAGCAGGATCACCGCCAGCATCAGCACGATCAGGGCGCAGCTGTAGGCGATGGCGAGCCCATAGTCGCCGTTGATGACGCGCAGGATGATGTAGGTGGTGGCCAGCTCGTACTCGGCCGTCACCAGGAACACCACGGCGCTCACCGTCGTCACCGCGCGGACGAAGCCGTAGACCAGCGCGCCGACGAGGGCCGGCCGCAGCAGCGGCAGCACGACATAGAACAGCGTCTGCGGCGCGCGACCGCGCAGGGTGAGCGAGGCCTCGTCGAGGCTGCGATCGATCTGGCTCATCGCCGCCATGCCGGCGCGCACGCCCACCGGCATGTTCCGGAAGATGAAGCAGAGCACGATGATCATCGCCGTGCCGGTGATCTCGATCGGCGGCACGTTGAAGGCAAACACATAGGCCACGCCGATCACCGTGCCGGGAACGGCGAACGACAACATGGTGGCGAATTCGAGCGCGGAGCGGCCGGCAAAGCGCTGGCGCACCAGCAGCCAGGCCGCGATCAGGCCGAGCGCTGCCGTGAGAGGGGCCGCGATGGCGGCGAGCTTCAGCGTCGTCCAGAACGAATTCCAGGCGGCTCCCGTCCAGATCAGCCCGTCGGCGGTTTGTTCGACCGCGAAGGCCTTGGCGTAGTGGTGGAGTGTCGGCGTGTAGTCGCGGCCCCATACCTTTACGAAGCCGCCGACGAAGGCGAAGCCGTAGAGAATGAGCGTGAAGGCGGCCCACGGCAGCGCGACGCAGGCGGCCGCGCGGCGCGCGGCGGCGGGCAACGGCGTCGGGAGCCCTGAGTCGCCCTTGCCCGAGATGGTGGCGTAGGAGCCGGTGCCGACGATGCGGCGCTGCAGGAAGAAGGCGCCCAAGGCGAAGACGAGCAGCAGCAGGGCGAGCGACGCGGCGCGGCCGTAGTCGAGTTGGGCGCCGACCACGGCGAAGTAGATCTCGGTCGAGAGCACGCCATAGTCGCCGCCCAGCACGATGGGGTTGCCGAAGTCGGCGATGCTCTCGATGAAGCCGACCAGGAAGGCGTTGGCGAGGCCGGGCCGCATCAGCGGCAGCGACACCGTGGTGAAGGTGGCCCAGCGGTCGGCGCGCAGCGTCTGCGAGGCTTCTTCCAGGGTCGGGCTCACGCCTTCGACGACGCCGATCAGGACCAGGAACGCGACAGGCGTGAAGGCGAAGAGCTGCGCCAGGAACACGCCGTGGAAACCGTAGATCCAGCGCGTCGGCTCGATGCCCATCGACCATTCGAGGAACTGGTTGACGAGGCCCGCGCGGCCGAACACCAGGATGAGCGCCAGCCCGATGACGAACGGCGGCGTCACGATCGGCAGCACCGTCAGCACGCGCAATGTCTTCTTGAAGCCGAACGAGGTCCGCGTGACGATGAGCGCAAAGGCAAGACCCAGCACCGTCGTGCCGACGCCGCAGCCGATCGCCAGGAACAGCGTGTTCCAGGCCACGCCGCAGCGGCCGCCGCCAGAGAGGCAGCGCAGGCTCCAGATCTTTTCCGTGGCCAGCCGCTCCAGCAGCAGCGTCGGTGCGAGCACGCCGTCGCCGTCCTGAAAGGCCTGCACCAGGATGCGCAGGATCGGCCAGGCGGTGAACAGCACGATCGAGGCCGCCACTGTCGTCACGGCGCCGGCCACGAAAGCATCGCCGCCGAAGGCGCCGCGCAGCGCCAGTCCGATCGACAGCAGCGAGAGCAGCGCCACCAGCGTCACCGCGCCGCCGGCACCGAGGCCTACCTGGCGGACATCAAGTTCGCCGAACAGTGTCGTGAGCCAGCCTGCGGTCCAGCCGCGCAGGCCGATGCCGAGCGCCTGGGCTGCGAACAGCAGCAGCCCCGCGGTGGCGGCGATCAGCAGCAGCGTGCCCTGGCGCTGGCGCGTCGCCGGCACCAGTGCGGCCGCGAGGCAGGCCACGAGCGCCAACAGCGCCGGCGCCAGCCACCATCGTCCGTGTTCGACGATCTGGCCGAGGCCGCTTGCGTAATCTTCCGACGACCACAGGCCCGCCAGCCAGGCGCCTGAGTCGAGGCCTTCCTGCAGCGCGTACCAGGGGAGCGCGAGAGCGGCGAGCAAGCCCGCCGCCGACCACGCCAGGGGCGCGCGTGAGGTCATCGGTGCGTCTACATCACGGCTTCGGCAAGGCGCCCACTTCGCTGTCCCAGCGCGCGATCAGCCGCTTGCGCTCGGCCGACTTGCCGTACTTGGCCTGGTCGTAGTCGATCAGCTTCATGTCGGCGAACTTGGGCGCCTCGGGCGGCAGCGGCGTCGCCTTGTTCGACGGCACCTGGAACTGCTTGGCCTGGGCGCCGAGCTTCTGCGCCTCGGGCGAGAGCGCCCAGTCGTAGAACTTCTTGGCGTTGGCGAGATTGCGCGCGCCCTTGACCACGCTCATCGAGCCGATCTCGTAGCCGGTGCCTTCGCAGGGCGTCGCCGTCTTCACCGGGAAGCCGGCCAGCGCCTCGGTCACGCCATCGTGCACGAAGCTGATCGAGACCATGGTCTCGCCGCGCGCCACCGCCTTCATCGGTGCCGTGCCGGAGCGCGTGTAGGCGTTGATGCTGGCGTGCATCTTCTTCAGGTACTCGAAGGCCTTCTCCTCGCCCATCAGCTGCACCAGCGTGGCGATCGCCACATAGGCGGTGCCCGACGAATTGGGATTGGCCATCTGGATCTCGGCCTTGAATTCCGGCTTCAGCAGATCGGCCCAGCAGGCCGGCGCCTTGACGTTCTTCTTGGCCAGCAGCTCGGTGTTGAAGCCGAAGCCCAGCGCGCCGGCATAGATGCCGACCGTCTTGCCGCCCGAGTCGGTGTTCTGCTTCACTGCCCAGGGATGCAGCTCGGCCATCCTGGGCGACTTGTAGGGCTCGGTCAGATTCTCTTCGGCCGCCTGCAGGTGCGGATCGCCGGTGCCGCCGAACCACACGTCGCCCTTGGGGTTCTGCGCCTCGGCCTTCAATTGCGCGATGGTCTCGCCCGAGCCCTTCTGCGTCATGGAAACTTTTATGCCGCTCGCCTTCTGGAATTCGTTGGCCGCGAGCGTGCACCACTCGACCTGCACCGAGCAGTAGACGTTGACCACGCCCTGCGCCGATGCGGGCGAGGCCAGGGGAAGGGCGAGGACGAGTGCACCGAGAGCGATCGTGGCGAGCCGCATGGGGTTCCTCCGCTTATGACGATTTTGTGACAGCATCGCATGCTGTCCCGCGGCTTTACCAGCGCCCCCTCTACCACCGCCCCACGCCGCCGATCACCAGGGTCGGCACGCCCTCGGTCTTGTCCTTTACGCTGAAAACCTGGCTGCCCGGCCGGCGGCCGTCACGCGGCTCGGTGACGTCAAGGCCCGATGCTTTCAGGCGCGCCTGGGCCTTGGCGACGTCGGGCACGCGCCAGCTCAATCCCCAGAGCTGGTCGGGCGCGTCCGACACGCCCTTCTTCAGGTCATGTGCGATCTCAACCACGAGGTCGCCGCAGCGGAAGAAAAGCAGTCGCGCGCCCCATTGCGGATTGCTGCGGTCGAGCCGGAGGTCGAGCCCCAGCCGGCCGGCGTAGAAGGCGATGGCGCGCTCGGGATTGGGTGTGCGCACCACGACATGGTCGAGCGCGGAGACGCACGACGCTTCGTCGGCGGCCAGAGGCGAGGGAGCCTCGTTCGCTTTCGTAGCCAGCCCGATCGCCACACCATGAGCTTCGAATGCGAGCGCCTCGCCCGCGCGCGTGGTTGCCACCGCGCGCCGCGCGAGCAGCTTCGCCGCCTTGTCGAGGTCCGTTGTCGCGAACACCATCGACTGCAGTCCCGCCGCGCCGCCCGTGAAGGCAAGCCCGACATTGCCGGTGCGCAAGCGCCCATTGCTCGCGCGCCGGCCGAGCAGCGTCTCGTAGACGGCCGCCGAACCGCCGATGACGAGATGGTCGAGCGCGTCGATCATCGCGTCAGCCGATGCGCTTGAGGTCTTTCTTGTACTGCGCGCCGCGCCGGACGTAGCTCGCGGCGCTCATGCGCAGGCGCTCGACGTTGTCTTCAGTCACTTCGCGCGCCGCCTTGGCCGGCGAGCCGAAGATCACGGCGCGGTCGGGGAAGGTCTTGCCTTCGGTCACCACGGCGCCGGCGCCGACCAGGCTGTCCTTGCCGATCACCGAATGGTTAAGCACCACGGCGCCGACGCCGATCAGCGCGCCGTCGCCGATGGTGCAGCCATGCAGCATCACGCAATGGCCGATGGTCACGCCCTTGCCGATGGTGAGCGGGCAGCCGGGGTCGGTGTGCAGCACCGAATTGTCCTGCACGTTGCTGTCGTCGCCGATGGTGATCGGTTCGTTGTCGGCGCGCAGCACGGCGCCAAAGAGAATGCTCACCCGCTCGCCCAGGATGACCGAGCCGATGATCGTGGCCTCCTCCGAGACGTAGCAGGACGCGGGGATGACCGGCTTCTTGTCGCCCAGTTGATAGATTGCCATATCCTGATTCTTCCTCCGGAATTCGATGACGAGACTACAAGAGTTCCTGAGCCGCGATTGCAAACACTTCGTCGGCTGAACCGACCGCCACGAAATGACCGGCCCCCTCGACGGAATGCCATAGCGCTCCAGGCATCCGGTCGGCCACCGTCTTGTTGATCGAAGCCGGCACCAGGCGGTCATCCGTTCCCTGCCACATGTGGACCGGGTGCTCGATTTTTGTCACGTCGAAAGCCCAGCGCCGGTAGAGGCACTCGCTGTCGCGCACCAGCCCGTCGCTGCCATGGGCAAAGCATTCGGCTGATGTGTCGGCGAAAGCGATTTCGACCTCGGGTCGAAGCAGAATCTGTCGATCGTAGTCGTTCACGGCTTTGCGCAATTGCTCGACGTAGGATTTGCGGAAGCGTTTGGCGGTGAGGCCGAGGGCTGCGTACATGAGCCGGAAGCCGGGCTTAAAGCGCAGCGCGAGCGTTCCGCCCATCGCATCGGCTTTGGAGAGCTGGTCGGCCGCCCAATTGTCACCGAACGCGCCGTAGCTGCCGCCCGCGATGCTGCTGACATGGCGCAGCCGCAGGGGATCGATGTAGGCCGCGGCCGCAAGGGCCCAGGGGCCACCCTCCGACCAGCCGGTCACGCCGAAGGCGCGGTATCCCAACGCATCGGCGATCGTCGTCAGATCGTCCGCCCAACCAGAGTAGGTGCGTGTCTTCTGTCGGCTGGACTGTCCAATGCCGGGCCGGTCCACGCAGACGAGGCGCAACCGGTTCTTCGATGCTGAATGTGCGAAGAGGCGAGCTTCTAGCCGGCTGCTGGGTCCGCCGTGATTGTGAAGGACGAGCGGCCCATTCGGATCTCCGACTTCGAGATAGGCGAGCGTGCGGCCGTCCCGGGCAGCTACCGTCTTTGTTGCGCCGTCGCCCATTGCTCCGCTCCGGCCGTTGACGTTTACGTAAACGTTAACTATGACGTTCCTACCATGTCCGTCGCCGTCACCCCCTCGGGCAAGAGCCCGGCGCCGCGCGACACGCAGCGCATCTATAGCATCGCCGAACTGGCGCGCGAGTTCGCGGTGACGTCGCGCACCATCCGCTTCTACGAGGACGAGGGGCTGATCAAGCCACGCCGCCAGGGCACGCAGCGGCTCTACAGCGTCGGCGACCGCGCGCGGCTCGGCTGGATTCTCCGCGGCAAGCGGTTGGGTTTCACGCTCTCCGAGATCAAGGAACTGCTCGACCTCTATCATGTCGATCGCACCGGCCTGCAGCAGATGCGCGAGTTGCTGCGCCGCAGCCGGCTGCATATTCAAGACCTTGAACGCCGGCGGGCCGATCTCGATGCCCAGATCGGCGAATTCAAGGACGTCGAGACCCAGGTGTCCGCTGAACTGCAGCGTCGCGGCGCCGACCCGGCAACCGATTAAGAAAACTCACGGAGGAAACCATGGCCGTCTACAAGGCGCCGCTGAAGGACATCCAGTTCGTGCTGAACGAGGTGCTCGACGTCTCGCAGCTCGCCAAGCTGCCGGGCTACGAGGACGCCACGCCCGACACCATCCACGCCATCATCGAGGAAGCGGCCAAGCTCTGCGAGAACGTGCTGTTCCCGCTCAATCGCACCGGCGACGAAGAGGGCTGCACCTACGAGAACGGCGTCGTGCGCACGCCCAAGGGTTTCAAGCACGCCTACGACATGTTCCGCGAGGGCGGCTGGACCGCCGTCACCTGCGATCCCGAGTGGGGCGGCCAGGGATTGCCCGCCACGGTGGGCTTCGCGCTGCAGGAAATGTTCACCGCCTCCAACCAGGCCTTCGCGATGTATCCCGGCCTCAGCCACGGCGCCTACGAGGCGCTGTCGCGGCACGGCTCCGACGATCTCAAGAAGAAGTACCTGCCCAAGCTCACCGACGGTACCTGGGCGGGCACCATGTGCCTCACCGAGCCCCAGTGCGGCACCGATCTGGGCCTGATCCGCACCAGGGCCGAGTTGCAGGCCGACGGCAGCTATTCGATCACCGGCACCAAGATCTTCATCTCTGCCGGCGAGCATGACCTCACCGAAAACATCCTCCACCTCGTGCTGGCGCGGCTGCCGGATGCGCCGGGCGGCACCAAGGGCATCTCGCTCTTCCTCGTGCCGAAGTTCATTCCCAAGGCGGACGGCAGCGTAGGCGAGCGCAACGGCATCCGCTGCGGTGCCGTCGAACACAAGATGGGCATCAAGGCCAACGCCACCTGCGTCATGAACCTCGACGGCGCCAAGGGCTGGCTGGTGGGCGAGCTCAACCGCGGCATGCCCGCCATGTTCGTGATGATGAACGCCGCCCGCCTCGGCGTCGGTATGCAGGGCCTCGGCATCGCCGAGACCTCCTATCAAAGCGCCGTCGCCTATGCGCGCGACCGCCTGCAGGGCCGCTCGCTGACCGGTCCGAAGAACGCCAACGGCCCGGCCGACTCGATCATCGTGCATCCCGACGTGCGGCGCATGCTGATGATCCAGAAGTCGTTCACCGAGGCCGCCCGCGCGCTGTCGCTGTGGGTCGGCCTGCTGATCGACGAGGCGCATTCCCATCCCGACAAGGACAAGCGCGACGCTGCCGACGATCTGGTGCAAATGCTGACGCCGATCATCAAGGCGCACTTCACCGACATGGGCAGCGAGTGCGCCAATCTCGCGGTCCAGACCTACGGCGGTCACGGCTACATCCGCGAGAACGGCGTCGAACAGCTCGTGCGCGATGCCCGCATCACCCAGCTCTACGAAGGCACCAACGGCATCCAGGCGCTCGACCTCGTCGGCCGCAAGCTGCCGATGAAGGGCGGCGCCGCCGCGCAGCGTCTGCTGGGCGAGATTTCGAGCTTCGTCGCCAAGCACAAGGCCGACGACAAGATGAAGGAGTTCGTCGAGCCGCTGGAGAAGGCGCTGGGCCGTGTCCAGGAAAGCGCGCTCTTCCTGCTGCAGAACGCCATGAAGAACCCGGACGAGGCGGGCGCCGCCGCGACCGATCTTCTCCGCCTGATGGCGCTCACCGCCATGGCCTTCATGTGGAACCGCATCGTCGTGGCCGCCCACAAGGGACTGGCCGCCGGCAACGACAACGCCTTCTACGAGGCCAAGCTCACCACCGCGCGCTTCTACATGGCGCGCGTGCTGCCGCAGACGACGGCCCTCAGCCACCAGATCAAGGCGGGGGCGGCCACTGTGATGGCGCTGCCGGCCGAGGCGTTCTGACCGACTAGTTCGTCGCCTCGAGCGGAGCGAAGCTAAGTTAAGTTAAGTCGAGAGGCCTCGCTTCAACACCCTCGCCTTTGCGCTGAGGAGAGGTCTCTCCACTCCGCGCTTCGCGCTGCGGTCGAGACGACGGGGAGAGGGAGGCGAACGACTGGAGTTGCGCGTTCCCAGCGGGCAGACTGGACGCCAACAGGAGTTTTGGAGGATCCGCCCGCATGTCCGCACCGCACGTTCTCGCCGAAGTCAAAGACGGCATTGGCTGGCTGACGCTCAACCGGCCGGAGCAGTTGAATGCGCTGTCGATGGAGATGCGCGACCTCTTGATCGAGCACAGCGCGAAGTTCGAGAAGGATTCCGCCGTGCGCTGCGTGGTGATCCGCGGCGCCGGCACGCACTTCATGGCGGGCGGCGACATCCGCGGCTTCCACAAGTCGCTGACGACCGAGAAGGAGGCCCACCTCGCCGGCTTCGAGATGCGCGTGGTCAGGGCGCATCAGCTGATCTACCAGATCCGCCGCATGAACAAGCCGGTGCTGGCCTCGGTGCAGGGCGCCGCCGCAGGCTTCGGCCTGTCGCTGATCCTGAACTGCGACCTCGCCATCGCCAGCGACGATTCCTTCTTCACGCTCGCCTACCGCCACATCGGCCTCAGCGCCGACGGCGGCGCCACCTATTTCCTGCCGCGCGTCGTGGGCGAGCGGAAGGCGCTCGAGATCGCGCTTCTAGGCGAGCGGTTCAGCGCGCAGGAGGCCAAGGACAACAACATCCTGAATTGGATCGTGCCGAAGGATCAGCTCGTGGCCGAGACCGCGAAGATGGCGCGCAAGCTCGCCGACGGCCCGACCTTTGCGCTGGGCGTCGCCAAGAGCCTGATCCGCAACTCCTTCGACAACAGCTGGGACGAGCATTCCCATCGCGAAGCCGAAGGCCTCGCCGCCTGTGCGGCGACGGACGATCACTTCGAGGGACTCAACGCCTTTCTTGAAAAGAGGAAGGCAAACTTCAAAGGGCGGTGACACCCCGCGTGAGAATGCCGTCGAGGGCGAGGTCGGCGTGGGCAGCGGCGAATTTTTCGAGGTCGAGCGGGTCGAACGGCTCGAAGGTCATCTTCCACACCGCGGCCATGATGGCGGGCGCCATGACCACGATCGGCAGGTCGGCGGCGGCGCCGGCGCGGAACTCGCCACGGGCCACGCCGCGCGCAACGATGGCCGCGATCATCCGCCGGCCCTTCGCCACCGTCTCGCGATGGTAGAGTTCGGTGATCGCCGGAAAGCGCCGGCCCTCCGAGATGATGATCCGCATCAGGGCCTGCGCATCGGGCTGGAACATGCGGCCGTAGGCCAGGCGCATCGCCAGCCGCAGTAGCTCGGTGGACGATCCGGGGAAGGTCGCGACGAGCTGCTCGACCTCGTCGATCAGCGGCGTCAGCCTGGCTTTCAGGGCAGCCTCGAACAGCGCGTCCTTGCTGTCGAAGTAGCGGTAGATCGTGCCCTTCACGATGCCGGCGCGACGCGCCACGTCTTCCAGTTTGGTGCCAGCGAAGCCGTGCTCGGCAAACTCCGCCAGTCCCGCGTCGATAATCTCGGCGGGGCGAGCATCCTTGCGGCGGCGGCGGGTCTTGGGCGGCGGGGGCTGTAGGGCGCTGTCCATGGCTCTTGCGGATCGTTGCAAAATCCACTAATGACTTAAAAGTCATTATAAAGCAACAGGAGCCGGGCGGCTCCAGGATCGAAGCCATGGCCACCGAACCTCTGTCGTCGCCAGACGCGACCGGCGTTTCCGCCGGCACGGCCGCGGATGGCCTGCCGCGGCTCGTCGTCGACCGGAAGTCGGTGGCGATCGATGGGCGGCGGATCCCGGCATGGCGACGCTGGCTGCGCCGAGCGCGCGTGATCCCCGTTGTGATGCTGCTGGTCGCCTTCGGCGGCTTCGTCGGCCTCTATTTCCAGCCGCCCGGCCTGCAGAAACTGATGCGCCTGCTCGACCTGCAGCCGGGCGCCGGCACGTCTACGCCGATCGCCGTTCCGGTCGGCCGGCCGCCGCCCGAACCGACGGCCGGCGCCGCGGGTTCGACGGCGCGCACCATTGTTGGCCTTGGCCGCCTGCTGCCGCTGGGCGACATCCGCGTCATCGCCCCGCCATTCGGCGCCGGAGATGCCCGGATCGCAAGCCTCGCGGTGAACGAGGGCGAGAAGGTGCAGAAGGGCGCCGTGCTGGCGATCCTCGACAACGAGCGCACGCTCCGGGCCGCCGTCGAGGCCGCGCACGGCATCGTCGCCGCCCGTGAGGCGGGGCTGCGGCAGGTCCGGGAACAGGCGATCGCCAGCCGCGACGAGGCGCGGGCCCTGCTTGCCAAGGCGGAGGCGGCGAGCGTCAACGCCCAGCTCGAGTTCGAGCGCTCGACCGATCTCGTGGCGCGCGGCATCTATACGAAGTCGTCGCTCGATCTGAAGCGCGCCGCTCGCGACCAGGCCTTGCAAGAGGTGGCGAGGATGAAAGCGTCGTTGGTCCGCTTCGACGTCGCCGACATGGAAACCCAGGCCGATGTCATGCTGGCGACGCGCAACGTAGAGTCGGCGAAGGCCGAGCTGGTCCGCGCCGAGGCCGACCTCGAGAAGGCCTACATCCGTGCCCCGACGGACGGTACGGTCCTCACCATCAACGCGCGGGCGGGCGAGAAGCCCGGCACCCAGGGCATCATGACCTTCGGCAACATCGACGAGATGATGGCGGAGATCGAGATCTACCAGACGCTGATCGGCGCCGTCGCGGTGGGCGACCCGGTGACGATCGTGGCCGATGCGCTGCCCCGTCCGCTGCTCGGCAAGGTGACGCGTATCGGCCTCGAGGTCGGTCGGCAGATTCTGACGGAGACGACTCCGGCCGCCAACACCGACGCCCGGGTGGTGAAGGTCTACGTCGATCTCGATCCGGCCTCGACCGCCATCGCGCGGCCCTTCACCAACCTCCAGGTCACGGCCCGGATCGATACCGGCCGCGCCCGATGACGCGCCCCCTATGACGAGGCTCGTCGCGAGACTGCTCCAGCGCCTGCTGGGCCGCCTGCCGATCGGCTGGCTACAGCTCACGCACAACCGCACGCGCCTTGCCGCGGCGCTGGCGGGCGTCGCCTTCGCCAACATCCTGATCTTCATCCAGCTCGGCTTTCTCGGCGCCCTGATCGAGAGCATCGGCCTGCCCTACCGGATGATGAACGCCGAAATCCTCGTCGCCGCCTCCGATGCCAACACCCTGTCCGACGGCAGCCCGTTGCCGCGCCAGCGCCTGTACCAGACCCTGGCGGTGCCCGGCGTGTCGGCGGCGACGGCGGTCTACTACAACCGCCTCGACTGGAAGCAGCCCGACGGCACGATCCGCACGCTCGACGTCTTCGGCATCGACCCGTCGACCCAGGCGTTTCGCTCGGGCGAGATCAACGCCGAACTCGACCGGCTCAAGCTCAGCGACACCGCCCTGATCGACCGCAAGACGCGCAACGTGCCCAAGGACCTCTTTCCCTCGATCGGCGCCGGCCGGCCCTACCAGTTCGAGGCCAACAACCGCTCGATCACCGTCGTCGGCACCTTCGAGATCGGCGGCGGCTTCGCGGCCGACGGCTATCTCGTGGTCTCCGACCAGACCTTCCTCCGTCTGTTCAAGCGCCGGGTGCCGGGCGCGCCGAACATGATTTTCGTCAAGGTCGAACCGGGCGTGCCGGCCGCAACCGTGGTCGAACGGCTGCGCGCGGCCTTGCCCGACTCCGACACCACCGTCCGCACGGTGGCCGAGGCTGTCGCCAGCGACCAGAGGTTCCAGACCACGCAGAAGCCCATCGGCATCGTGTTCGGCTTCGGCATCGTGATCGGCGTGCTGGTCGGCGTCATCGTCGTCTACCAGGTGCTGTCGAGCGACGTCGCCGATCACCTGCGCGAGTAC
>CAMARK010000082.1 GCA_945860205.1 Reyranella massiliensis 521
CAACACGCGCGGTGTCTGTTGCCCATCCTTCGAGACGCGCCGAAGCCGGCGCTCCTCAGGATGAGGGGGTGTTGGGTCGAGCCAGGGCGGGGGTTACCCCGCCCGGCTCAGCATGAGGTTTATGCTGTCGAGGAAATTCGAGGCGTTTCTATCTCGTTTAGAAAAACTCTAGGATCGGCCCATGGCGGAACCAGCGATCCGCAAGATCCTCCATGTCGACATGGATGCGTTCTATGCGTCCGTGGAGCAGCGCGACGATCCTGCGCTGCGCGGCCGTCCCGTGGCGGTGGGCGGGCGCGAGCGCGGCGTGGTGATGGCGGCGAGCTACGAGGCCCGCACCTTCGGCGTGCGCTCGGCCATGCCCTCGGCCACGGCCAAGCGGCTGTGCGCAGAGCTGGTGTTCGTGAAGCCGCGCTTCGACATCTACAAGGAGGTATCGCGCCAGATCCGCGCCATCTTCCTCGACTACACGCCGCTGGTCGAACCGCTGTCGCTCGACGAGGCCTATCTCGACGTCACGACCAACCTCAAGGACATGCCGCTGGCTTCGGAGATCGCGCGCGAGATCCGCGCCAGAATCCTCGAACAGACCGGCCTCACCGCCTCGGCCGGTGTCTCCTACAACAAGTTCCTGGCCAAGCTGGCCTCGGATCAGCGCAAGCCCAACGGGCAATATGTCATTCCGCCCGAGAAAGGCCCGGCCTTCGTCGAAAGCCTTGAGGTCGGCAGGTTCCACGGCGTCGGGCCCGCAACCGAGGCCAAGATGAAGCGGCTCGGCATCCATACCGGCGCCGATCTCAAGGCCCAGTCGCTGGAATTCCTGCAGGAGTATTTCGGCAAATCGGGGCCCTATTACCATGCCATCGCGCGTGGCCAGGACGGGCGGCAGGTCGTGCCCAACCGGCCGCGCAAGTCGGTCGGTTCGGAGACGACCTTCATGCAGGATCTCGGCCGGCCGGCGGAGGTCGAGGCCGGCATCGCCTCGGTTCTCGAGGATGTCTGGAGCTATTGCGAGAAGAACGGCATTGCCGGACGGACGGTGACCGTGAAGATCAAGTATGCCGACTTCCAGATCGTGACCCGCAGCCGCACGCTGCTCGAACCGCCCGCCGACAAGGCCATGCTGGAGCGTGTCAGCATCGAGCTGGTGCGGTCCGTGTTTCCCCTGGAGAAGAAGGTGCGGCTGCTGGGCGTCTCGCTGCACAACCTCTATCGCCCGGACGAGGCCACGGCGCCACCACAGCTCACGCTGGGGCTGCTTTAGCACACTGCCCTGCCTCATCCTGAGGAGGCTGCGAAGCAGCCGTCTCGAAGGATGGGAACGAGCACCATGCTTGCGCCCACCCTTCGAGACGCACGCCTACGGCGTGCTCCTCTGGGTGAGGTCTATGCGACGCCTAGACCGCGATCTCGGCCACCATCTTCTTCAGCAGCGCCGCATCGGGATAGGCGCCGAAGCCTGCCTGCACATTGTCCCGCATATGCTCGGGTTTGCCGGTGCCGGGGATCACGCAGGTGACGGCGGGGTTCGCCAGGATGAACTTGAGCAGGATCTGGGCCCAGCTCGCCGCCCCGATCTCGCCTGCCCAGTCGGGCAGCTTGCGGCTGAGCAGCTTGCGCAAGAGCCCGCCGCCGCCGAACGGCTGGTTCACGATGACCGCTATGCCACGCTCGGCGGCAAGCGGCAGCAGGCGGCGTTCGACCGCGCGGTCGTCGAGCGCGTAGTTGAGCTGCACGAAGTCCCACTTCTCCGCCCGCATCACGGCCTCGAGTTCGTCGTGCGCACTTTGCGTGTAGTGCGTGATGCCCATCAGCCGGATGCGGCCTTCGGCTTTCCAGGCGCGGAGCGTCGGCAGATGGGCCCGCCAGTCGAGAAGATTGTGGATCTGCATCAGATCGATCCGATCGGTCTTGAGCAGCCGCATCGACTGGCGCATCTGGGCGATGCCGTTGTCCTGGCCCGACGTCCAGACCTTGGTGGCGATGAAGGCCTTGTCGCGTGTCTTGGCCGCAGCCAGCAAATCGCCGACGACCGCCTCGGCTGAGCCGTACATCGGCGAGGTGTCGATCACCGAGCCGCCGGCGTCGAACAGGATGCGCAGCACTTCGGCCAGAGGCGCGCGATCCTCCGGCTTGGCGCCGACATCGAAGGTCCGCCAGGTGCCGCAGCCGACGACAGGCAGCATCTCGCCGTTCGACGGAATCTTGCGTTGATGCATGCGTGCTCCCGGAGCTGTCTGCGCAACGCTCCGCCCCGCGGTCAACACGGCAGCGCCGGTGATCCCGAGGAAGGTGGAGCGCGTCATGGTCATGGTGCGAGCGAACCTCGAGATTGTTGAAACGTTAGCGTCACATTACGCCGCGTCGGAGTCTTCAATAGCAGTAATGAAAGAATCTTCCGCCATATTGATGCCGCATGCGGAGTCTTTGCTGCGCTTCGAGGATGACTCGACAGGCACGACCATTGCCGAATCGCTGGAGTGGAACCATCTCAGGTGAGACCAGGGAGAATACCATGTCCGAACCCTTCGTCGTCGAAGTCTGGGGCGAACCTGCGGGTATCGTCCTCAAGGAGGGCAATGCCTTCCGCTTCCATGCGGTCGCCCGTCCCTTCTTCGAACTGGATGGCGTGCAATTCACGACCCCCGGCCACGCCAGGCTGGCTGCAGCGCGGCTGCAATCGCCCGGCGATTCGTGGCGAGGCCCGGCCTCCCTCAGCCGCTGAGGTATTCGGGGTAACGCGCCCTGATCTGCTCCAGATAGCCCAGCGTGCCGGAGAGATGCTTGCGCAGATGCCGCTGGGCATCGTCCGGCGCACCGGCCTCGATGGCCTTCACGATCATCCGGTGGTGGCGCACGATGTCCTGCGCCTTGCCGGGCGTCGGTAGGTGCAGTCGGCGCAGCCGGTCGATATGGCCGCTTCGGCTCCTTACCAGGGCCCAGAGTTCGGGCTTGCCGGACGCCGCGTAGAGCTGGCGATGGAACTCGTTGTCCGCGGCCATGAACTTCGCGAAATCGCCGGCCTTCGCGAACTGCTGCTGGAGCGCGATCGTCCGGCCGAGCTCGTCGACCAGCCCGGCCTCGTGCGCGAGCGCCAGCGTCCTCACGATCTCAAGCTCCAGGGCCTGGCGCAGGAAATGCGCCTGCTCCGCCAGCTTGACGTCGATCCGGCTCACGACCGTCGCATGCTGGGGGAAGACCTCGACCAGATCCTCCTCGTGCAGCCGCATGAGGGCATCGCGGATCGGGGTTGAACTGAGGCCGAACTGCTCGGCCAGCGCCGCCCGCGACAATGGCGTGGCCGGCGGCAGGGTGAGAGAGACGATCATTTCGCGCAGCCGCTCGAAGACCTGCGGCGCGGCCTGGCGGTCACGATCGAGACGTTCGGAGGCGATTTTCAGCATGGCTTGACCATAGATGCACTAATGTATTAGCTCGGATTTGGAGGAAATCCAATGACCGGCACCAAAAGAAAAACCCCTGATGCCTTGCGCAGCGCGCGCTGGTTTGCACCCGACGACCTGCGTGCCTTCGGCCACCGTTCGCGCGCCATGCAGATGGGCTACGCGCCGGAGGAGTGGGCCGGCCGCCCGGTCATCGCCATCCTCAACACCTGGTCGGATGCCCAACCCTGCCACATGCACTTCAAGACCCGCGTCGACGACGTGAAGCGCGGCATCCTGCAGGCCGGCGGCTTCCCGATGGAACTGCCGGCGCTGTCGCTGTCGGAAAGCTTCCTGAAGCCCACCACCATGCTCTACCGCAACCTGCTTGCCATGGACGCCGAGGAGCTTCTGCGCGGGCATCCCGTGGATGGCGTCGTGCTGATGGGCGGCTGCGACAAGACCACGCCGGCGCTGCTGCTGGGCGCCATCAGCATGGGCCTGCCCACGATCTACCTGCCGGCCGGGCCGATGCTGCGCGGCAACTGGAAGGGCAAAGTGCTGGGCTCGGGCTCCGACGCCTGGAAATACTGGGACGAGCGCCGCGCCGGCAAGATCTCCGACTCCGACTGGGTCGATGTCGAGGCCGGCATCGCGCGCAGCTACGGCACCTGCATGACCATGGGCACGGCTGCCACCATGATGGCCATGGCCGAGACGCTGGGCATGACCTTGCCCGGCGCGTCGTCGATCCCGGCCGCCGATGCCAGCCACATCCGCATGAGCGCCGAGACCGGCCGCCGCATTGTCGAGATGGTGTGGGAGGACCTTACGCCCAGGAAGATCATGACCAGGGACGCGTTCCTGAACGCCATCACCGTGGCCATGGCCGTGGGCTGCTCGACCAACGCCATCATCCACCTGATCGCCATCGCGCGCCGTGCCGGCCAGGATATCGGCCTAAATGATTTCGAGCGCGCCAGCCGCACGGTGCCGGTGATCGCCAACATCCGGCCGAGTGGCGACAAGTATCTCATGGAGGATTTCTTTTATGCCGGCGGCCTGCCCGGCCTGATGGAGCAGATCCGCGGCCAGCTTCATCTCGAGACGATGACCGTCACCGGCAAGACCCTGGGCGAGAACATCAAGGGCGCCGAGATCTATAACGACGACGTCATCCGCACGCCGGCGAACGCGATCTACAAGGAGGGCGCGCTGGCGGTGCTCAAGGGCAACCTGGCGCCCGACGGCTGCGTGATCAAGCCTTCTGCCTGCGCCCCGAAATTCCTGAAGCACACCGGCCCGGCGCTGGTGTTCGACGACTATCCGTCGATGAAGGAAGCGATCGACCGCGACGATCTCGACGTCACGGAAGACACCGTCCTGATCCTGCGCAATGCCGGTCCCCAGGGCGGGCCCGGGATGCCGGAGTGGGGCATGCTGCCGATCCCCAAGAAGCTGGTGAAGCAGGGCGTGCGCGACATGGTGCGGCTCTCGGACAGCCGCATGAGCGGCACCAGTTACGGCGCCTGCATTCTGCATGTGTCGCCGGAGTCCTACATCGGCGGGCCGCTGGCACTGGTGAAGACCGGCGACATGATCTCTCTCGATGTCGACAAGCGCACGATCAACATGAACGTGTCGGACAAGGAACTGGCCAGCCGCCGCGCGGCCTGGAAGAAGCCCGAGCCGCGCTACGAACGCGGCTACGGCTGGATGTTCACCCGGCACATCAAGCAGGCCAACGAAGGCTGCGACTTCGATTTCCTCGAAACGAGTTTCGGCGCCCCGGTGGCCGAACCGTCGATCTATTAGGCCTCGTCAATGACGGGGAGAAATCATGAAGACTGAAACCCGCGACAGACTGAAAACCATCAGCAGCGCTACCGTCTCCACCGCGCTGTTCAAGCGCGGCTTTCGCAATCAGTTCATCCAGGATGTCCATCCGCTGTCGCCCGCCCAGCCGGTGCTGGTCGGCGAGGCGTTTACTTTGCGCTACATGCCGGCGCGCGAGGACCTGAATCAGCTAACCGTGTTCCGCGACCGCGGCCATCCGCAGCGCAAGGCGATCGAGGATTGTCCGCCCGGCGCCGTCATGGTGATGGATAGCCGCAAGGATGCGCGCGCCGCCTCCGCGGGCTCGATCCTGGTGACGCGCCTGATGAAGCGCGGCGTCGCCGGCGTGGTGACCGACGGTGGCTTCCGCGACTCCGCCGAGATTGCCCGGCTGGGCTTCCCGGCCTACCACCATCGTCCCAGCGCGCCGACCAACCTCACGCTCCATCAGGCGATCGACATCAACGTGCCGATCGGCTGTGGCGATGCCCCGGTCTTTCCGGGTGACGTGATCCTGGGCGACAGCGACGGCGTCGTCGTCATCCCCGCCAATCTCGCCGACGAGATCGCCGAGGAGGCCTACGAGATGACAGCCTTCGAGGATTTCGTCACCGAGCAGGTCAACAACGGCATGGCCATCTATGGCCTCTATCCCGCGACCAACGAGCAGACGCTGGTCGATTTCGCCGCGTGGCGGAAGATCAAGGGGCGCTAGGCGTCGAAGCTGTTGTCATCGCAGGCCAAGCGCGAGACCTTTGAGCTTCACTCAAAGGAAGGAATCACCTTGATCAAGCGCAAGCAACGCATTCCGATGCGCGACCTCGCGACCATGGCGCCCGAGGATCGCGAGACCATCGAGAAGAACGCGATGAACGGCCAGATCTTCAACATCTTCAAGGTGCTGGCCCATCATCCCAAGTTGGTGAAGCGCTGGACGCCGTTTGCGGGCCACGTGCTGGGCAAGCAGACCCTGGCGTTCCGCGACCGCGAGCTGCTGATCCTGCGCATCGGCTGGCTGAACCAGGCCGAATACGAATTCGCCCAGCACGAGCTGATCGCCAGGAAGGGCGGCGTCTCCGAGGCGGATGTCGAGAACGTCAAAAAGGGCCCCAAGGGTACCTGGAGCGAGCACGAGGCGGCGCTGATGCAGGCGGCCGACGATCTCTACGAGAATTCCGTGGTCTCGGATGCCACTTGGGCCGTGCTGTCGAAGAAATACTCGACCGAACAGCTCATGGACGTGGTCTTTACCATCGGCCAGTACAATCTCGTCTCGTGGGCGCTGAACAGTTTCGGCGTGCCACTCGACGACTTCCTGCCGGGGGCCAAAACTTAGACCCTGCAACCCTTCCACGCCCTTGGACATGGAAGCCCTATCACCAGAAGCAGCTGGCCGAGCAGATCACGGCGCTGGTCAGACAAGACGACCGCATCGGCAGCTTCACGCATTCCTAACACCACCGAATGTCCGGGCGCGTTACGGGAGTATGTGCATGTGCTGGCGTTGCTAGCAGCCCGGCCAAATCTGCGATGCTGATTTGCAATCTGTGATTCACAGGTTCAGCCGGATTCGCTCTATGTTTTTGCTATCGTCGCACGAGGCCTGCCGCGCGTGGAGCGCACAAGTCCGGACAACTTCCGACACACCGTTTCGAGTGTCAGGAGTTGTTCGGAAAACCCCGCTGTCATCCCGAGCGCCGCGAGGGACCTTTGCTCATGGCCTTAAAGGTCCCTCGCTTCGCTCGGGATGACAAATTGCTTGTTGCAGCGAGCAACGAAAACATTTGGCCAAGCCCCGCCCGGCGCGCCCGCCGGTATGTATCCCTGGAGGATGAGGGGAGGTCCCGCGGCCTTTACCGGGTATTCGGTACCCGACGACTGAGCCGTGAGTAGCAAGCACAAGGACGCCCCCGCCGCATTGACTGTCGGGCAGGTGGGTGGACCGAGGCACGAAAAACGCGCCCGAGCGTTGATTCGACGGTCTTCTGTGGCTGCCCGAGGTGGAGTCACAGGGCCAGATTCCCGCGAGGGCACAGGAGGGCGCTCAACCTGTGTCACAACATTTGTCTCAACTTGGTGTGACACCTTCGGGTATGACACCGCGCGGCCCCGGCGATGACTGTGGCTAAAACTCCAGCAGGTTTTCGCGCAGCGTCCTGTGCGCGTAAGCCTTGCGGGTGAGGCCGCGGCGCTGCAGCTCCGGCACCAGCCCGTCGCACACTTCCATGATGTAGCGCCGGTCGAAATAGCCATTGAACAGGAGGAAGCCGTCGCCGCCGACCTCCTCCATGATGTCCTGCATCATGCCGGCCACATGGTCCGAGGTGCCGGTGAAGTCGATGCCGGCCTTGCTGGCATAGCTCTGCACGATCGAGCGCGGCGTCTTGCCGATCCATTTGGCCAGCGACGACTGGTGCCCGTTGGTCGTCAGCTCCGGCAGCGGCGTGTCGAGGTCGAACCTGGAGAAGTCGATGCCGGTAAGCCGCGACATGCCCGAGAGCTGCATGTCCATGTGCTCTTCGGCGGCCTGGCGCTCGAGCAACCGCCGCTCGCGTGCCGCTGCCATCGTGGTGTCGACGATCGGATAGGCGAGGAACAGCACCTTTATGCCGTCGGGGTCGCGGCCCAGCGCCACGGCCCGCTGCCGCACCTCCTCGCGATAGGCCTTCATGCTGGCGACGCTGCCGCCGCCGTCGGTGATGATCGTGTCGGCCCAGCGCGACGCGAATGCCTGGCCGCGCGGCGAGCCGCCGGCCTGGCAGATCGGCACGCGGCCCTGCGGCGAGCGCGGCGCGTTGAGCGGCCCGCGGCACTTGAAGTATTTGCCTTCGTGAAAGACCGGATGAACTTTCGAGCCGTCGGCGAACATGGGCTTGTCGCGGTCCAGCACCACGGCGTCGGGCTCCCAGGCTTCCCAGAGCTTGGTCACCAGATCGGCGAACTCGTCTGCCACGTCGTAGCGCTCGTCGTGCGGACGTTGCGCGTCGTTGCCGTAATTCTGGGCGGCGCCATCATTGCTGCTGGTGACGCAGTTCCAGCCCATTCGGCCCTCGGTCACATGATCGAGCGTGTTGACCAGTCGGGCCAGCAGGAAGGGCGGGTATTCGCTGGTGGAGAGCGTCGGCACCAGCCCGAGGTGCTTGGTCGCCTGCGCGAGGTAGGGCACCAGCACGGCAGGATCGAGCTTGGGCGTGCTGGCGCCGTATTTCAGGTAGGTGTCGTGGCTGCCCTGGTAGGTGTAGGGCAACATCGAGGAATCCTCGATGATCATGTAGTCCATGCATGCCCGTTCCATGCCCTTGGCCAGGTCGATGAACAGGTCGGGCATCATCCAGCGGCCGACGTCGGCGCCGGGCCAGGCCGAGCGCCAGCTCTTGGGGCCGTAGCCTTGCGACAGGAACCAGGCGAGATGGAAGGGGTGCTTTGCCATTGCCCGAGACTATCTGCAAAACCTCTGCCATCCGAGCGTAACGGACAGGATTCATGACCACAGGCGTTCTTTTCGTCTGCACCGGCAACACCTGCCGCTCGCCCATGGCGGTGGGGGTGATGCGCTCGCTCGCGCACCGCGCTGGGCTCGCGCATGTCTTCGAGGTCGATTCCGCGGGCACCGGCGTGCGCCACGCGGGTGAGCCGCCGAACCGGCATGCCCTTGAAGCCGCCGCCCGTCGCGGCCATGACATTGCGGGCCTGCGGTCGCGCCCGTTGACCGCCTCGGACATCGCGCGCTTTTCCCATCCGCTGGCGATGGAGCGCACGCACCTCGCGGCGATGCGCGCGCTGGCGCCCGCGGGCCTGGCCGAACGGCCACGGTTGTTCGCGGCCGAAGACATCCCCGATCCCTTCGGTGGCACGGTCCAGGACTACGAACGCGCGCTGGATTTGATCGAGGCCGGCTGTGCCCGCCTGTTCGCGGAGCTGCGTCAGGCCGGGTCGAAGTAGTGGATTTCGTACAGCATGCAGCCCGTCTCGGATTTGAACGGGCCATGGACGACGAGGGGCGGACGACAGCAATAGGTGTTGGCCGGGAATCTCTCGCCGCCCTTTCCGTTCTCGTCGTTGCCGACAATGAACTCGCCTGACAGCACGAAAACCTCTTCCCAGTAGTTGTGCCAGACCGGCGCCGTCGTATAGGTGCCGGGCGCGAAGCGCAGGAGCCGGGTTCGCGTACCGCTGTGCTGCTTTTCGTCGAGGGTGCCGGAGAGGATCTTCTGCTGCACGCCGGGTGGATAGCCTTCGGGTGTCTCCCAGCCGCTGCTCATGTCGAGCGTGTGGAATTCCCGATGCGCCTTGTTGACGGCCATGCTGTTCCCCCATCCGGTTGGCGAAATGGATACGCCCGCGGCGGGCATGTCGCAATGCAGCAAGCCTTGCCACGATGATCGGACGCTGGTCTCCTTCGTTCTCTCCAGAAAAGGAATGCCACGCCATGCCGAGCGACCCCACCTATGACTACATCGTCGTCGGTGCCGGCTCGGCAGGCGCCGTGGTCGCCTCCCGGCTGACGGAGAGCGGCACGTATCGCGTGCTGCTGCTCGAGGCGGGGACCCAGGGCTCGAGCTTCTTCTGGTCGCGTGTGCCGGTCGGCGTCGCCAAGATGATCGACGATCCGGCCGTCAACTGGTGCTACGCGTCGGAGCCGGACGAGGGCTCGGGCGGGCGGCGCATCGATGTGCCGCGCGGCAAGATGATGGGCGGCTCCAGCTCGATCAACGGCATGGTCTATATCCGCGGCCAGGCGCAGGACTACGATCACTGGGCGCAGCTCGGCAACCGCGGCTGGAGCTACCAGGACGTGCTGCCAGTCTTCAAGCGCATGGAGCGCTACGACGGCGGCTCCGACGAATTTCGCGGTCGCAATGGTTTGCTCCGTGTCACCGACACGCCGCGCCACAAGGTGCCGCTGCTGGAGAAGATGATCGCAGCGGCGGAGAAGATGGGTCTGCCCTTCAATCCCGACCTGAATGGCGAGAGCCAGGAAGGCATCGGCATGTCGCAGGTGACGATCGCCAAGGGTCGCCGCCAGAGCACGGCCTACTGTTATCTCGATCCGGCCGTGGGGCGGCCGAACCTCACCATCGATCGCGGTGCGATGGCGGAGTCTCTGATCCTCGAAGGCAAGCGCTGCGTCGGCGTGCGCTATTCCGTGGGCGGTGTGAAGCGCGAAGCCAGGGCCACGCGCGAAGTCATCGTCTCGGGCGGTTCGATCAATTCGCCCAAGCTCCTGGAACTCTCCGGCATCGGTCAGGGCGATCTGCTGCGCAGCAGGGGCATCACGCCGGTGCATGAGCTGCGCGGTGTCGGCGAGAACCTGCGCGACCATTATTCGCCGCGCGTGAAATTCGCCATCAAGGAGAAGAACCTCACCTTCAACGACAACGCCCGGGGCTGGCGGCTGGCGCGCGAGGCGATCAAGTACGCGCTGTTCCGCGAAGGCTTCCTCGCCTCGACCTCGGTGCCGATCCGCCTCTATTTCCGCACCCGCGTGGGTCTGGAGACGCCCGATGCGACGGTCTCGATCGCGCCCTTCCTCTACGAGATGGTGGGCCACGAACGTCGCGTCTCGAAGCGCAAGGGCATCACCATGAACGTGAACGTCTTACGCTCCGAAAGCACCGGCTCGATTCATATCAAATCCTCGGATCCGGCCGAGCCGCCGGCCATCCGGTTCAATTTCCTGTCGGCCGAGAACGATCGTGCCGGCGTGCTGGCCGCCATCCGCAAGGGCCGCGAGTTGATGGCGACCTCGCCCCTGAAAGAGGTCACGGGCGAGGAGATCGCGCCCGGCGCCCATCTGCAGAAGGATGACGAGCTGCTGGACTGGGTGCGGAAGAACGCAGAGACGACCTATCATCCCGTCGGCACCTGCCGGATGGGCGCCGATCCCCTGGCCGTGGTCGATGCCGAACTCCGGGTCCACGGCATATCGGGCCTGCGTGTCGCCGATGCCTCGATCATGCCGACGCTCACCAGCGGCAACACCAATGCCCCCACCATCATGATCGGCGAGAAATGTGCCGAGATGGTGCTGTCGGCCGCCGCGGCGCGAAGGAGTGCCGCGTGAAATTTGGAGTGACCGTCGTCCCGCGCGCCTCGGACTGGAGGCTGTTCGTCGACCTCGAGGCGATGGGCTACGACGCGGCGTGGGCGGCCGATTCGCAGATGCTCTATTCCGACGCCTATGCCGTGCTGGCGCTGGCGGCGGCCCATACCTCGCGGATCCGGCTCGGCACCGGCGTGTCGGTGGCGGGCGTGCGGCTGGCGCCGGTTACTGCCCATTCGATCGCCACCATCAACAAACTTGCCCCCGGGCGGGTGTTCCTCGGCATCGGCACTGGCCACACAGCGATGCGCGTCATGGGCAAGGACCCGATGAAGGCCGCCGCCTTCCGCGAGTATCTGCGCGTGCTGCGCGCCCTGCTGCATGGTCAGGAAGTCGACTATGCGCTTGATGGGGAGAAAACCGACATCCGATTCCTGCATCCCGACGAGGGCTTCATCGATGTGGCCCATCCGGTGCCGATCTATGTCGCCGCCGACGGTCCGCTGGCCTTGAAGACGGCCGGCGCCTATGGCGACGGGCGGGTGTGCTCGCACAACCAGACGCGCGCACGCTTGCAGAAGAGCCTCGACGTGATGCGGGAAGGCGCCTCGGCCGTCGGCCGTGTTCTGCCCGAGAACTTCCACACGGCGGCCCTCAGCTATGCCTGCGTGCTGAAGCCGGGCGAGAGCATGACCTCCGACCGTGTCATCGACGAGATCGGCCCGATGGCCGCGGCGTCGCTGCACTACTGGTGGGAGCTCTACCAGAAGGATGGCGACACCAGCACGGTGGCCGGCCGTTGCCGCAACCTGTGGGATGAGTATCTCGCCTTCACCGAGAAGATGGAGACGCCGCCCGGGCGACGTTACCAGCAGGTCCATCTCGGCCACTGCGCCTTCCTGCCACCGGAGGAACGCCGCTTCATCACCGAGGATCTGATACGCGCCACCGGCGGGCTGGTCGGCACGCCCGAGGAGATCGTTTCCATGCTGCGAGAGCGCGAGGCGATGGGTCTGGGCGAGATCACGCTGCTGCCGGCCATGGCCGAGGCGCGCCGCAATCTCCGCGACTTCGCGGAGCAGGTGATCGCGCGCTACTAGAGCGAGTGTTCAGGAGTGGAGGGCTGTGCGTACGGACAAAAAGTAAAAATTCAGGGAGGGTTCCATGCTGAAGATCATCGCGGTGGCGTTGTCGGCGGCCCTGTTCTGGCCCCAATTCGGGCCCCAGCCCGGGGCGCAGGCGCAAGCGTACCCATCGAAGCCGATCCGGTTCGTCATCCCGTTCGGGGCGGGCTCGGCCACCGATGCGTTGGCCCGTATTGCCGGCCAGGAGCTGGAGCAGACGCTCGGCCAGCCGATCATCACCGTCCCGAAGCCGGGCGCAGACGGGGCCCTCTCCGCGGGCGAGGTGAAGCGCGCGGCGCCCGACGGCTACACCTTCCTGTTCGGCACCAACAGCCCGCTCGCCGTCGTGCCGAACCTGCTGAAGGAGCCGCCTTACAACGTGCTCACCGATTTCACGCCGGTGACCTATCTTGGCGACAACACCTTCTTCATGGTCGTCCATCCCTCGCTGCCCGTGAAATCGATCGCCGAACTCGTGGCCTTCGCCAAGGCGAGCCCGACCCCGGTGAACTACGCGACGGGCAATACCTATGCCTTCGTCTCAATGGCGATGTTCGCCAAGAACAACGGCATCAAGCTCGAGGCAGTCCGCTACAAGTCGGAGCCCGATGCGATGACCGACCTGCTGTCGGGCCGGGTGCCGCTCATGAACGGCACCGCGACCTCCACCCTGCCCCAGGTGAAGGCGGGCAAGCTCCGCGCGCTCTCGACCTCGTTTCCGGAACGTAGCCCGCTGATGCCCGAGCTGCCCTCGCTGGTCGAGGCGGGGCAGACCGCCTTCCCGATCGGCCCCTGGTTCGCGTTGGTCGGCCCTGCCGGCCTGCCGCCCGAGATCGTGGCCACCATGAACAAGGCGATGGCGGCAGCACTCGCCAAGCCCTCGGTGGTGGAGGCGATGCAACGGCATGGCTTCATCCCGAAGTCGTCGACGCCCGAATACCTGACGACTTACATGAAGGACCAGCTCGGAGTCTGGAAGACCGCCCTGAAAGACGCGGGCATTGATCCGCAATGAGGAGAATGTGATGACCGCGATCAGCGCGCACCTGGCCGTGCGGAAAGACTGGCTCGCCCGGCGTCGCGAGGACGTTCTCGAACCTGAGCTGCCGATCATAGATCCGCACCATCACCTGATCGATCGGCCGGAGAGCGGGACGTACCTGCTGCCCGACCTGCTTCAGGACATCGCCAGCGGACATAATGTCGTGGCCACCGTCTATCTGGAATGGCTCTCGATGTATCGCGCCGACGGGCCCGCCGAGATGCGCCCCGTGGGCGAGATCGAGTTCGCCAACGGCGTCGCGGCCATGACCGCCAGTGGCAGCTACGGCAAGACGCGTGTCTGTGCCGGCATCGTCGGCCATGCCGATCTTCCCCTCGGCGCGCGCGTCGCCAAGGTGCTGGAGGCGATGATCGTGGCGGGCGGCGGCCGCTTCCGCGGCATTCGCTTCATCGCGTCCAGCGATCCGGAGCAGGCCCAGTGGGGCGCCACCGCCGTCCGGCCGGCGGGTTTGCTGCTCGACAGCCGCGTGCGCGAAGGTTTTGCGCAACTGGCGCCGCTCGGCCTCAGCTTCGATGCCTGGCTCTACCATCCCCAGCTCGGCGATCTGGTCGATCTGGCGCGCGCCTTTCCGGGAACGACGATCGTCCTCAACCATGTCGGCGGCCCGATCGGGCTCGGACGCTACAAGGGCAAGCGCGACGCGGTCTTCGCCGACTGGAGCGCTCGCATCGCTGAGCTGGCGGCCTGCCCCAACGTGCACGTGAAGCTGGGCGGTCTCGGCATGAAGATGTTCGGCTTCGACGTCCACGAAGGCGAGTTGCCGCCCAGTTCGGAGCAGCTGGCGACGGCCTGGCGGCCTTATATAGAGACCTGCATCTCGGCCTTTGGTCCCAGCCGCGCCATGTTCGAAAGCAACTTCCCCGTCGACAAGGGCTCCTACGGCTACGGCGTGTTCTGGAACGCTTGCAAGCGCCTGGCTCAGGGCGCGAGTGTGGCCGAAAAAGCCGACCTGTTCCACGGCACGGCATCGCGGGTCTATCGCCTGGGTCTCTAAGGCAGCATAATCGCGTTTCCTGAAGGTTTTATAGTGAGCATGAATGCCTAGCGTGTCGAAGCCGGTGGTCGGCGTCATTGGCAACTCGGGTGTCGTCAACGACCGGCACAATGTGCAGCTCGTGGGCCAGCGCAACATGCGGGCGATCGCCGAGGTGGCGGGCGCGCTGCCGCTGATGTTTGCCGGCACGCCTGATATCACCGACATCGACGCGCTGCTGGGCGCGGTCGACGGCATCCTGCTGACCGGTGGCCGCGCCAACGTCCATCCGACCCATTTCGGCGTCGAGCCGCATGCAAGGCACGAGCCCTACGACCAGGATCGTGACGCGATGGCGCTGTCCTTGATCGATGCCTGCGTGGCGCGGGGCGTTCCGCTCTTCGGCATCTGCCGCGGGCTCCAGGAAATGAACGTCGCGTTCGGCGGCTCGCTGCATCCGGAGATTCGCGAATTGCCGGGACGCATGAACCACCGCATGCCCCGGCTGGAGAATGGCGAGATTCATCCCGACCCCGAGGTCGTGTTTGCCGACCGCCACGAAGTGACGCTGGCGCCGCAAGGATCTTTCGCCCGCATTCTCGGCTGCCAGACCATCCGGGTGAACTCACTCCACGGTCAGGGCATTTTAGAACCCGGCGCCCGCGTCGTCGTCGAAGGCGTGGCGGAAGACGGGACTATCGAGGCGATCAGCATTGCCGACGCGCCGGCCTTTGCCTTGGGCGTCCAGTGGCACGCCGAATACGATCCGCAGAGCAATCCGATCAATCGGGCCTTGTTCAAATCGTTTGGCGCCGCGTTGCAGGATCACAAACGGACCGCCTGACGGGGGCGGTCGAGGAGGGACCATGGCGAAGGCGAAGAAGAAGGCCAGCAAGTCCAAGCCCAAAGCTAAGCCCAAAGCCAAATCAAAGGCCAAGGTCAAAGCCAAGCCCAAATCCCGCAAGGCGAAAGCCGTGCCGCAGCCCAAAAGCTCGGCGGCCCTCGCCGATATCGACGGGCGCATCGCCATCATCCGGGACAATTTGCGTTCGCTGGTTGAGCAGGCGGCTTCGTACTCGGGCGCGTCGGACGAGGAGCGGATGTCGCAACGCATTGCCGAACAGGAATCGAAACTCGAGCGCCTGAAAAAGCAGCGCGACGAACTGGCTCGAGCCCTGTAGGGATTTGGGCAGAAAAAAACTGACCGCCAAACCTGACCTATAGAAACCGAGGAAACGTCCATGAGCCAGAAGGCAGCCGCGGCCATCCGCCCCGATCTCGATGCCGAACTCAACAACCTCGCCATGTCGGAGGGGTCGAAGCCGCTGTTCGAGGCGGTGAAGAAGCACATCGCGGACAACGTCGCGCCGATCATCGACGAGTTCTTCAAGCTGGGCGAAGGCCGCAAGGATCGCTGGAGCTGGGCGCCGGGCCAGCTCGAACTGCTGCAGACGGCCAAGGACAAGGCAAAGAAGTCCGGCCTGTGGAACTTCTTCCTGCCGCACTCCGAGATCGGCCGCGGCCTCACCAACCTCGACTACGCCTATATCGCGGCCGAACTCGGCAAGTATCCGCTGGCCTCTGAATCGCTCAACTGCTCCGCGCCGGACACCGGCAATATGGAAGTGCTGGAGCGCGTCGGCACGCCGGAGCAGAAGGAGAAGTGGCTAAAGCCGCTGCTCAACGGCGAGATCCGGTCGGCCTATGCCATGACCGAGCCCGGCGTGGCTTCTTCGGACGCCAAGAACATCGCCACGCGCGCCGAGCTGGTCGGCGACGAATGGGTGATCAACGGCGAGAAGTACTACATCTCCGGTGCCGGCGACCCGCGCTGCAAGATCATGATCGTCATGGTCAAGACCAGCCCCGACGCGAGCCCGCAGTTCCAGCAGTCGCAGATCCTGGTGCCGATGGGCACGCCGGGTCTCGAGATCGTGGGCCCCATGACCGTGTTCGGCCACGATCATGCGCCGCGCGGCCACATGCACCTGAAGTTCAACAACTGCCGCGTCCCGGCCGCCAACATGCTGCTGGGCGAGGGCCGCGGCTTCGAGATCAGCCAGGTCCGCCTCGGCCCCGGCCGCATCCATCACTGCATGCGCTCCATCGGCGCTGCGGAGAAGGCGCTCGACCTGATGGTCAAGCGCGGCGCCACGCGCACCGCCTTCGGCAAGCCGCTCATCCAGCTCGGCAAGAACCTCGAGCTGGTGTCGCGCGCCCGTATCGAGATCGAGGCGATGCGGCTCATGGTGCTGAAGGCCGCCAAGGCCATGGACGTGCTCGGCAACCGCGAAGCCCGCGTCTGGGTCAGCATGGTCAAGGCGATGGTGCCGGAGAAGGTCTGCACCATCATCGATCAGGCGATGCAGATCCATGGCGCCACCGGCGTCTCGCAGTGGTCGCCGTTGTCGGAGATGTACACCAACCAGCGGCATCTGCGCTTCGCCGACGGCCCGGACGAGGTGCATCACATGGTGGTGGGGCGCGCCGAGATCAGCCGGCACTAGGTCTTTCCGGATGACACAAAACCACCTCACCCTGAGGAGGCGCGTAGCGCCGTCTCGAAGGGTGGGATCAACGGTACTGTAGCCCATGCTTCGAGACGGCCACTGCGTGGCCTCCTCAGCATGAGGTTTACCTGATGTCACCAGTCCTTCGGCGGCAGGGCCTGGCGATCGTCGCCACCCTGGCCATCGCCTACGTCGCCAGTCACTTCTTCCGGGCGGCCAACGTCACCATCGGCCTCGACCTGATGCGCGATCTGCACATCGGGCCGGAAGCCTTGGGCGCGCTCACTGGCGCTTTCTTCTTCGGCTTCTCGGCCATGCAGATCCCCTGTGGCTTCTTCTTCGACCGCTACGGCCCGCGCCGCACGGTCTCCGGCATGCTGCTGATCGCGGTGGCCGGCGCCGCGCTGTTCACCCTGGCGCCCAATTGGGAGCTCCTGCTGGCGGGTCGCGCGCTGATGGGCGCGGGCTTCGGCGTCATGCTGATCGGCACCATGGTGGTGATCTCGCGCTGGTTCCCGCCCGACCGCTTCTCGACCCTGGCGGGCATGGTTTTGTCGATCGGCCTGCTGGGCAACCTGCTCGCCACCACGCCACTCGCCTGGGGCACCGAGCAGATCGGCTGGCGCGGCGTGTTCGCCATGGTCGTCGTCTTCTCCGCGGTCGCCGCACTCGCCGTCTGGGTGGTCGTCCGCGACGCGCCACCCGGCCATCCGTTCCTGGAGCGCCAGGCCGAATCGCCCCGGGAGATGATGCGCGGCCTTCAGGAGGTCCTGCGCAATCCGGCGCTGCCCTACATCCTCGCCCTCAATTTCTGCAACTACGCCTGCAGCTTCACCGTGCAGGGACTGTGGGGCGGGCCGTTCCTGCGCGAGGTCCACGGCCTCAGCCGGATCGAATCCGGCAACGTGCTGCTGGTCGCGGTGATCGCCTATCAGATCGGCATGCTGGTGTTCGGCCCGCTCGACCGCGTGCTCGATACGCGCAAGTGGATCGCCATCGGCGGCACGGCGGCGATTGCGGCCCTGCTCGGCGTGCTGGCCCTCTGGGGGCACCCGCCGCTCTGGCTGGCCATCGGCGCCATCGTCGGTATCGGCTTCCTGAGCGCCTCCAGTACTATGGTGATGACTCACGGCCGCGGCATCTTCCCCGATCGTCTGATCGGCCGCGGCATGGCCACCATGAACACCAGCGTGATGCTGGGTGTCGCCTGCATGCAGACCTTGTCGGGAGTCATCCTCGGCGCGTTCACGCCCCTGGCTGACGGCGCCCGCTCGGAGGAGGCCTACCGCACCCTGTTCGGGTTCATGTGCGGCGTGCTTCTGGTGGCGCTCGCGGTCTACAGCCGCGCGGCCGATATCAAGCCCAGCGACGAGGTGCGCGCGCGGCAGGCGGCAAGCGCGCGCTGAGAGCGGCCCGCGAGCGGCCATCGCTTCAAGAAAATTGCACCGTGGCTGCTGCGAGCCGATCTCAATTCCACCGTGGCGGGATCGTGCTGGTCGGCCTCGCGAGGAGCGGTCACTATCGCAACGGTCTTTCCGGTTCGGAAGGCAGATCGAACGCACGAAAGGCTCGCATGTCGTCATGCCCGCTCTAGCGACGCTTTCCCTCACAGCCCTTGCCGACCAGTCCGGCGTCGATGCGGCCACGATCAGGTCCTATGACCGTCTCGGCCTGATCTCCCGGCCCCGGCGAACGCCCAACGGATTGAAGCTTTACCCGGCCGACGAGGCCGAACGCGTGATCTTCATTCGGCGGTCGCTGGAGCTCGGCTTCCCCGTGCCGTCGGTCCGCGAGATGCTGGGCATCGGCCGCAGGAAGTCACTCTCCTGCAGCGACATCTACGCCATTGCCGAACGGCAGCTCGGCGACATCCGCCGCCGGCTCGCCGACCTCAAGGGCATGGAGGCAGCACTCGCGCCGCTGGTTAAGTCCTGCCCGCGGGGTGGTGATTTGAGCAAGTGCCCCATCATCGGCGCGCTGTCCCGGCCGTCGCCTGTGCCGGGCCATAGTTGACCCCCAGTGAGCGGCTGACGGCCCTGGAAGAGCTTACATTCAGGCGGATCGCCAACGCGGGCGCGAAGACCAAGCTGTTGCGTGCCCGGGATGTGCAACGCTTGCGGGACCTCGGACTCGTGATCGTCGCCGCAGATCGGGTGATCCTGTCCGAGTTCGGCCATGCCCGCTTTGCCGAGATGCGAAGCGGCCGCAAGCTTGAATGAAGGACGAGCGATTACCGTCGAGATAGCGAGGCGCTGCTAGGGTGTCGCCTGCCGCTCCGAACCGCTGGCACCATCCAGCGCCCGGCGGACGATCGCCGCCAGATCGCGTTTGGCGAACGGCTTGTTGAGCAGCAGGATCCCTGGATCGAGCCGGCCCTCGCGGATCATCGTGTTCTCGGTGTAGCCGGACATGAACACGATCCTGGTTCCAGGCCAGCGGCGCGCCGCTTCCTCCGCCAGCAGCTTGCCGTTCATCGCCCCGGCCATGATGACATCGGTCAGCAGCAGGTCGTAGGGTTCCAGCGCCGCCTCCAGCTTGGCCAGTGCCGCGCTGCCGTCGGGCGCATCCGAGACGTCGTATCCCAGGCTCTGCAACTGGCGCATGACGCCGTCGCGCACCTCGTCATTGTCCTCGGCGACCAGGATCCGCTCGCTTCCGCCCGGCAGCGCCTGAAGCCGCGGGGCCACGGCTGCCTGCCGCTCAGCGGCAGCGCGCGGCAGGAAGAGTTTGACCGTCGTGCCGCGGCCCGGCTCGCTGTAGAGGCTGAGATGGCCGTTGGACTGTTTTATGAACCCATAGACCATGCTGAGTCCGAGGCCGGTGCCCTTGCCGACGTCCTTGGTGGTGAAGAATGGCTCGAAGGCCCGTGCCACCACCTCGGGTTCCATGCCCTCGCCGGTATCGGTGACGGCCAGCATCACATAGTCGCCGGCGGCGGAATCGGGGTTGTGCGCGACGTAGCTCGCATCGAGTGAGGCGTTGGCGGTCTCGATCAGGAGGCGGCCGCCGCCCGGCATGGCGTCGCGGGCGTTGACGGCGAGGTTGACCACGGCCGATTCGAGCTGGGCCCCGTCGATCTCGGCATTCCATAGATCGGGGGCGAGGGTGGACTCGACGTCGATTGCCCGACCCAGCGTGCGCCCCAGCAGCCTGGCCGTCGTGGCGACCAGCTCGTTGATGTCGGTGCGCTGCGGCCGCAACGCCTGCTTGCGCGAATAAGCCAGCAGCTGGCGGGTCAGGTCGGCCGCGCGCTCGGTCGCGGCGGCGATGCCCTTGACTCGCTTGCGCAACTTCGGATCGAGGACTTCGTCTTCATCGAGGGCTTCGACGTTGGCCAGGATGATCGTGAGGATATTGTTGAAATCGTGTGCCACGCCGCCCGTCAGCTGGCCGATCGCCTCCATCCGCTGCGACCGCCGCAGTTGCTCCTCCGTGCGGTCGTGGTCGGTCATGTCGCGGCCGATGAAATAGTAGTGGTGGTCGCGTTCCGACCACACGCCCGACCACAGCATCGGCACCAGGTGGCCGTCCTTGTGGGTGTAGCGGCACCTGAAGCTGCCGCTGCCGCTGCCCTGTCGCGCGGCCCGCATCGCGCCGCGCACCGCGTCGATGTCTTCGGGATGGATGAACTCGTTGGCGCCGCGGCCCAGCAGCTCCTCCGGCAGGTAACCCAGCACCGGCGTGGCGCTGGGGCTTATCCGGACGAACCTGCCGTAGCTGTCGGTGATGTGGATGAGGTCCTGCGAGGTCTCGATGAGGTACTCGGTCTGGCGCTCCGCCTGCCGGCGCGCCGTGTTGTCGATGATCAGGGTGATCCGCGCCCGCTCGCCGTTGAAATCGACGTCGCGGCCATAGGCCTCGATGTCGAGGATGCGCCCATCCTTGGCGCGGTGCTGCCACTCGATCGTGTGGGAGATGTCGATCCGCTCGGGCGCCAGCCAATGCCGCAGCTTTTCGACACCCTCTGGCGGCTGGACGTCCATGATGGTCATCGCCAGGAATTCTTCCTGGGTGTAGCCGTACATTGCCAGCGCCGAATCGTTGACCTCGAGGAACCGCAGGGTCTCGATGCTGTAGACCCATTGCGGCAGCGGCAGGTTGCGGAAGCGATGGCGGAAATTTTCCTCGCTGCGCGCCAGCTCGGCCTCACGGTTGCGCGCCTCGGTCACGTCGGTGTAGGTCATCACCCCGCCGCCCGCCGGCAGCGGGTTGAAGGTGATCGACATGATCCGCCCGTCCTTGCGCCGTCGTTCCTTCACGAACCGCTGGCGTGCCGGGACCCGGCGCATCCGGGCGGCGATGGCCGCCTCCGTGTCCTCGTTGGGAAACTCGCCGCGCTCGGCCTGGTCGCGGATGAACTGCTCGTAGGGCATTCCGTGCAGGTCGCGGTCGGTGATTTCCAGCCATTCGGCCAGGCGGTGGTTGTAGGCCACGATCCGGAGGTCGCTGTCCAGCAGGACGACGCCCTGCTCGATGTTCTCCAGGATCGACTCCACATTCGCGGTCTGGCGGCGGAGCTCGGTCAGGTCGTGCCCGACCCCGACATAGCCCTGGAACGAACCGTCGGCGGTGAACGCCGGCGCACCGCTCATCCTGATCGGCCGTGCGGCGCCGCTCGCATCGGTGAGCGTGACCTCGAAATCGCGATAGGGCCGTCGGTTGGCGAGATCGTCGAGATGGGCCCGCCAGACCGGATCGTCGAAGTCGGCGGGGACGACCTCAGTGCAGAGCTTGCCCAGCGCGGTCGATGGCGGCAGCCCGAAAATCTCGACGAAGCGCTCCGACAGGAAGGTGAACCGGAGTTCGGCGTCCATCTCCCACCACCAGTCGGCGGCGATCCCAGCCAGGAGCGAGAACTTGTCGTCGGTCACGGCGCCAGTCTAGCCGATGGCGGCAGGCCCCAAAGCCCGATTCGACCCTCTATTCTTCCTCCTCCCCAGTCTGCTGGGGAGGTGTCGTCGTCATACG
>CAMARK010000083.1 GCA_945860205.1 Reyranella massiliensis 521
CGTCGAGCCCCGGCCCGGTCGCCTTTGCGACATCGAACAGCAACAGTTCGCTCACGCGCTCCGGCGCGCCGCTCTGCCCCGCGATCGCGCCCTGCTGCAGGATGCGTCGAGCCAACTTCTTGCCGAGGAAGCCTGCGCCGCCGGTGATGACCACCTTCATGTCGTCTCCATCCCGAATTTCCTCTTCTCCGATGAAAGTGTGCACAGATCGCCGTGCGCAGTCTATGTTTGAGCCAATGGCAGGATCTGCGGAAATCTTCGTCTTCAAGGACGCGCTGATCGTTCTAGGGACGGCGGCTGTCGTAGCGCCGGTGGTGCACCGCCTGAAGATCAGCCCGATTCTGGGCTTTCTCGTCGTCGGCGCTCTGCTCGGCCCTCATGGGCTGGGTCAACTCGCCGAATATTCGCGCGCCATCGACTGGCTCACCGTCACCGGCGAAAAGCAGATCGCGTTCATTGCCGATCTGGGGATCGTCTTCCTGCTGTTCTTCATCGGCATGGAACTGTCCATGCGCCGCCTGATCACCATGCGCCGCCTGGTGTTCGGGCTCGGCGGCATGCAGGTCTTCCTGACAGCGATCGTGGTCAGCCTCGCCGCCCTGTGGCTCGGCCAGCCGCCCGCCGCCGCCCTGATCATCGGTGCCTGCCTGGCGCTGTCTTCGACTGCCATCGTGATGGAGCTGCTGAGCGGTCAGCGCCGCATGATGTCGACAACCGGCCGCACCAGCTTCGCCATACTGCTCGCGCAGGACCTAGCCGTTGTGCCGCTCCTGTTTCTGATTAGCGCGTTGGGCGGCAACAGCGAGGGCTCCGTGGTCCAGGGCGTGGTGATTGCGCTGGTCGAGGCGGTTATCGCGGTGGGTGTGATCGCCATCGTCGGCCGCGTGGTACTTAAGCCGCTTTTCCGGCTAGCTGCAGGTACGGACAATCCGGAATTCTTCATGGCCGCCACCCTGTTGATTGCCGTCGGCTCTGGCGTGATCGCCTCCGCTGCCGGCCTGTCGATGGCACTAGGAGCTTTCATTGCCGGACTTCTCCTCGCCGAAACCGAGTACCGGCGGGCGGTCGAAGCGATGATCGATCCCTTTCGCGGTCTGCTGCTGGGAGTCTTCTTCTTCTCCGTCGGCATGCACATCGACCTTGGATTCATCTGGCGGGAACCGCTTCTGGTCGCCGGCGGTTTCCTCGCCATGATAGTGGCCAAGACGGTGCTGCTCACTCCGCTCTGCCGGCTGTTTGGCGTGCCGTGGTCGACCAGCATGGAGACCAGCCTGCTACTGGCGCCGGGTGGCGAATTCGCCTTCATCGGCATTGGCCTCGCCACCCAGTTCAGGCTAATCGACAACGGCGTCGCGGCGGGCGTGCTCGCCGTGGTGTCGCTGACGATGGGCACGTTACCGTTCATCGCCCTGGCCGCCCGGCGCATTCACACGCAGCTCGATGCGGAGGCGCCGTCGAGGCCCTCCTCGACCCTGCTGCCGCCGGACGACCATGCCAAGCGTGTCATCGTCGTCGGCCACGGCCGTGTCGGGCAGCTGGTCTGCGACCTGCTCGACAAGCACGAGATTCCCTATCTCGCCACCGACAAGGACGTCGTGCTCGTCGAGCGCTGGCGCAACCTCGGTCGTCCGATCTACTACGGCGATGCCAGCAACCCGATCTACCTGCAGCGCTGCGGCATCGACGAGGCGGCGGGTGTCATCGTGACCATCGACACCGCCGTCGTCGACGATGTCGTGCGGGCGGTACGGGGGCGCCGGCCCGACGTGATGATCGTGGCGCGTGCCCACGATGCCCAGCACGCGAGGCACCTCTACACGCTCGACGTCACCGACACGGTGCCGGAGACCATCGAGGCCAGCCTGCAGCTGGCCGAATCGGCGCTGGTCGGGTTGGGCGTGCCGATGGGGCTGGTGATCGCCTCGATCCACGAGCGCCGAGAGACGGTCCGTCGCGAATTGCAATCCGCTGCCGGGACGACGAGTCTGTTGACCGAGCAGATTCGCCAGGCGCGCCAGACCACGCGACGCGACCGGAAACCCCAATCATGAGGCGCGTGTGAAGGTCATCAGCTGGAACCTGCTGCGCCTGACCGGTGCCGCCGTCGAGGACGTGGCGACGCTGGTGGAGCGTGAGAAGCCCGACCTGCTGCTGATGCAGGAGGCGACCGAGCATATGGACGCGCTGCCGTCTCTGGCCGGCGGCCACTTCCATCGCCAGCCCTGGCCAGGTCGCATTCACGGGCTCGCGGTCTGGACGAAAAGCCGACACGTCGCGCCGCATGCTCTGCCGTTGCCGGCCTCGCGGCTGCCCGGCAAACTGCCGCGCCGCCGGGCGCAGATCGTCCAGGTGGGCGAGATCACCTTCGCCAATGTCCATCTCTCGCACGGCCAGCTCCTCAACCGCCGCCAGCTCGCACGAATCGCTGCATCCCTGCGCGGCAAGCCCTCGGCCATCATCGGCGACTACAACGCCGTCGGTCCCATCCTGATGCCCGGCTTCTTCGATGTCGGACCGCTGGAACCGACGCACTTCGCCAACAATGTTGTGCCTTTCCGTCTCGACCGTTGCCTGGTGCACGGGCTGCGCTGCGGTGCGACCGGCACGCTTGCCTTCGGTCCTTCGGACCATCGGCCGATCGTGCTCGACCTGCACGTCTCGACGGCCGCCGCCAAACGCGATCCACTGCGCGGCGCGCGTCATCGCATCGCGCGACTTCGCGCGGCGTTGCGCTAGAACGACCTACAGATAGGGCTGCAACAGGCGGGCAGCGCCGTTGCGCAACCGCGTCGCCAGGGGCGCGGCGTCGAGCTCGGCAACCATCAATCTGCGGCAGGTCCCCGTCGCCACGGCGATCTCGTGCGCAAAGCCGGTATCGTGCAATTCGACGTTGAGCTCGAAGTTGAGCCGGAAGCTCCTGGTGTCCCAGTTGGCGCTGCCGATCATCGACCAGCTGTCGTCGACGGTCATCAGCTTCGAATGCTCGAAGGGCGGCGGCAGCAGCCAGATCCGGCAGCCCGCCTCGATCAGCGGCCGCAGCGGAACCTGCCGCGCCCAGTCCAGGATCGCATGGTTGCCGCGCTCGGGAAGGATCAGGTCAACCTCAATCCCTCGCATTGCGGCGAGCCCCAAGGCCATCGTCAACGGCTCCGGCGGCAGGAAATACGGCGTCACCACGCGGATCGACTGGCGGGCGCAGGAAATGGCTTGCAGCGCCACGAACTCGATGCGCTCGTTGTCCTCGTCGGGGCCGGAGGTCACCACCCGGGCCGAAACGACGCCGGCCTTCTCAATCGGCGGGAACCAGGCGTCGTCGGGCAGGGTCTCGCCGGTCGCGAACAGCCAGTCATCGGCGAAGGCATCGGTAAGCTGCTCGACGACCGGTCCCTCGAAGCGGAAATGCGTGTCGCGCACGGGATCGGCGGGCTTGCCGGCCTGCATGTTCTCCGCGCCGATGTTCAACCCGCCGGTGAAGCCGACGCGACCGTCGATCACCAGCACCTTGCGATGGTTGCGCAGGTTCACGAACGGCATGCGCCAGGGAAGGTACGAATGGAGGAAGCGCGCAACCGGTACACCGGTCTGGTTGAGCCGACGATAGGTTCCCGACCAGAAATAGCCGCCACCGACGCCGTCGATGAGCACCCTCACCTGGACGCCGCGGCGCTCGGCCTCGATCAGGGCCTGGTGGAACGGCTCGCCCGCGGCGTCGGCCCGGAAGATGTAGCTCTGGAGGCCGATGCTGGTGCGGGCCCGGCCGATTTCCTCGAGCATGCGGGGGTAGGCTTCATCGCCATTGCGCAGGACTTCGACCTTGTTGCCGTGCTCGCGCGGCAGCCCTGTCAGTCGGCCGACGGCGAATTCAAGTGGCGCCAGCGGATCGTCGGGCGACATGTCGGCCGATGCCGCTTCGGCGATGGCGGGCTGCGAGCGAGTGCGGAGCAACCGCTTGGCGCGGCGCTTGACCCGATTGATGCCCATGATCGCGTACAGCATGCCGCCGATGAAGGGCGACAGCCAGGCAATGCCGATCCAGGACACGGCAGCGCCGACATTACGCTTGTAGAGCAGGACATGGACGGTGACGGCGCTGGCGATGGCGATATGCATCACCGCGGCGAATTCACCGATCAGCCAGAGCAGCTCTCCGGTCAAGGTCACGCGAACGTCAGGCGACCGCCCTGATCGTCCTGGCGGTGATGTCGATGATCTCGTCGATCTGCGCCTTCTCGATCACCAGCGGCGGCGACATGGCGATGGCGTCGCCCGACTGGCGGACCATCAGGCCAAGATCGAACGCCTTGGTGAAGGCAGCGAAGCCGCGGCTCCCGACCGGGCCGCTCGGCGCCAGGTCGATGCCGGCGGCGAGGCCGAGGTTGCGGATGTCGGTGACGTTCGGCAGGCCCTTCAGCGAGTGCACGCCCTCTTCCCAGTAGGGCGAGAGTTCGGCCGCACGCTCGAACAGGTTCTCGTCGCGGTAGATGTCGAGGACCGCCGAGGCCGCGGCGCAGGCCAGCGGATGCGCCGAGTAGGTATAGCCGTGGAACAGGTCGATCGCGCCTTCGGGGCCGTTCATCAGACCATCGAACACGGGCTTGCGCACAAACACGCCGCCCATCGGGACCGTGGCATTGGAGATACCCTTGGCCACCGTCATCAGGTCGGGAATGACACCGAACTTGTCGGCGGCAAAGCCGGTGCCGAGGCGGCCGAAACCGGTGATGACTTCGTCGAAGATCAGCAGGATGCCGTGCTTGTCGCAGATCTGGCGCAGCCGCTGGAGATAGCCCTTGGGCGGCGGCAAGTAGCCGGTCGAGCCGGCACAGGGCTCGACAATGACAGCAGCGATATTGGAGGCATCGTGCAGACCCACGATCTTCTCCAGCTCGTCGGCGAGTTCCGCGCCGTGCTCGGGTTGGCCCTTGGAGAAGGCGTTCTGCGGCAGATGCGTGTGCGGCATGTGGTCGACGCCCGGCAGCATGGCGCCGAACCATTTGCGGTTGTTGACCATGCCGCCGACGGAAATGCCCCCAAAGCCCACGCCGTGATAGCCGCGCTCGCGGCCGACGAAGCGCGTGCGCGTGCCCTGGCCGTTGGCGCGGTGATAGGCCAGAGCGATCTTGAGCGCGCTGTCGACGGCCTCGGAGCCCGAGTTGCAGTAGAAGGCGTGGTTGAGGTCGCCCGGCAGCATCGCGGCATGCCGCGCCGCCAACTCGAACGCTTTGGGATGGCCCATCTGGAAGGAGGGCGCGTAGTCCATCTCGTCGAGCTGCTTGGCGATCGCCGCCTTGATTTCCTCGCGGCCGTGACCGGCGTTGACGCACCAAAGGCCCGCCGTGCCGTCGATGATCTTGCGCCCCTCCGGCGTCCAATAGTGGACCCCCTTCGCCTTGGCCAGCATCCGCGGGTTCTTCTTGAACTGCTGGTTCGCCGTGAACGGCATGAAGAAGGCTTCGAGGTTGTTGGCGACCGGCTTGGAATTGGGAGGCGTCATTGTTGTTCCTCGGCGAACTGTAAGACTAATGACTTACGCTATCACTTGTTCACGTCAACGACCACGCGGCCCCGTATTTCTCCCTTGAGGATTTTTGGGGCCAGAGCCATCAGGTCGGAAAGGCTCGCCTCGCTCACCGTGCTGTCGAGCTTGTCGAGCGGCAGGTCGGTGCCCAGGCGATTCCAGGCCGCCTCGCGCGGCGCCTTGGGCAGCATCACCGAGTCGATGCCGTAGACGGTGATGGCGCGCAGGATGAAGGGCAGGATCGAGCCGGGAAACGACGGTCCTGCCGCGAGCCCGCACACCGCCGCCGCTCCGTTGTATTTTACCTGCGCCAGCGCCTTGGCGAACATCACCCCGGACACCGTGTCGACCAGGCCGGCGAAACGCTCCGACAGTAACGGCCGATCCGGCGCCTCCAGGAGCTCCTTGCGGTCCATGATCGTCTTGGCGCCCAGAGCCGTGAGATAGGCCGCCTCCTGCGGCCGGCCCGTGGCGGCCACGACCGCGTAGCCGAGCTTGGCCAGGATCGCGACGGCGACGCTGCCGACGCCGCCGGCCGCGCCGGTCACCAGGATCTCGCCCGAGGCCGGCTCGACGCCGTGCTTCTCGAGCGCCATCACGCAGAGCATGGAGGTGTAGCCCGCCGTGCCGATGGCCATCGCCCGCCTGGTCGAGATCGAGGACGGCAACTTGACCAGCCAGTCCCCTTTCACCCGCGCCTTGGAGGCATGGCCGCCCCAGTGCAGCTCGCCGACGCGATAGCCGTTGAGCACGACCTTGTCGCCGGGCTTGAAGCCGGGGTTGTCCGACGCCTCGACCGTGCCGGCAAAATCGATGCCGCCGACATGCGGCCAAGTCTTCACCAACCCGCCACCGGTCGTGAGCACCAGCCCGTCCTTGTAGTTGAGCGTCGAATATTCGACGGCAACCGTGACGTCGCCTGGCGGCAGCCGGTCGTCGGGCAAGGTCTCGAGAACGCCGCTCACCTTGCGGTCGGCGCCTTGACTGAGAACGAGCGCTCGGAACGACATTGGAACTCCTCTCCGGATTTGTTGCAGAAGTTGTATCAAGGTCCCCGACAGCCAGCGACACGGGACTTGCGAGGCGTTCCGCTGCAGGTCGGAATTTGCTCCGTCCCTGCCAGAATGCCGGGCTGGCTGCAGATTTCGTCGGTCGAATCGAGGGATGACGGAGTTCGCTTACCCGTATACTCGCCTACGCATGCGCTCGAGAAAGAAGACCGCCGAGGATTTCGGAGATTTTCCGTCGCAAGCACAGCATATTGCGACTGAGTAGTTGCCGTTCCGGAAAGACAAGCTCTCGTGCCAGCCCCGAATTCCTACCTGCAGACGCTCGAAGCCGAGAGCATCCATATCCTGCGGGAAGCGGCCGCGAATTTTCGCAAGCCCGTCATCCTGTACTCGATCGGCAAGGACTCCTCCGTCCTGCTGCACCTCACCCTGAAAGCCTTCTTCCCGGCCAAACCGCCCTTCGCGTTGCTGCACGTCGATACGATGTGGAAATTCCACGAGATGATCGCCTTCCGCGACCGGCGCATGAGCGAGCTGGGGCTCGAGCTACTCGTCCACGTCAATCGCGACGGGGTCAGCCGGGGCATCGGCCCCATCTCCCACGGTGGCACCGTCCACACAGACGTCATGAAGACCGAAGGCTTGAAGCAGGCGCTGGACCTGCACGGCTTCGACGCCGCGATCGGCGGCGCGCGGCGTGACGAGGAGACGTCGCGGGCCAAGGAGCGGATCTTTTCCTTTCGGAACGCCGCCCATCGCTGGGACCCACGGCACCAGCGCCCGGAACTGTGGCGGCTGTACAACGGCCGCATCCATGCCGGCGAAAGCATCCGCGTCTTTCCGCTGTCGAACTGGACCGAGATCGATGTCTGGACCTACATCCAGCAGGAGGACATTCCCGTTGTGCCGCTCTATTTCGCCGCCGAGCGCCTGGTCGTCGAACGCAACGGGATGCTGATCAAGGTCGACGACGACAGACTGCCACTGCGCCCTGGCGAGGTGCCGCAGCCACGACTGGTGAGGTTCCGTACCCTTGGATGCTATCCGCTCACCGGCGCCATCGAATCCCAGGCAGCCAACTTGTCCGAGATCATTGGCGAGCTGGAAGGCGCCCACACGTCCGAGCGCCAGGGCCGAGCGATCGACCACGACCAGGGCGGCTCCATGGAACTCAAGAAACGGGAAGGATACTTCTGATGGCGCCGCCGCCGTCCGGCCCGGGCGACAAGGACATGCTGCGCCTCATCACATGTGGCAGCGTCGACAACGGCAAGAGCACGCTGATCGGCCGCCTCCTGTTCGACGCAAGGCAGGTGCCCGGCGACCATCTCGAGGCGCTGGCACGCGACTCCAGACGCTACGGCACCGTCGGTGAGGAGCCCGATCTGGCGCTGCTGGTCGATGGGCTGCAGGCGGAACGCGAACAGGGCATAACGATCGATGTCGCCTACCGGTTCTTTTCCACCCCGCGGCGCAGGTTCATCGTCGCCGACACGCCGGGACACGCGCAGTACACCCGCAACATGGTGACCGGCGCTTCCACGGCCGACCTCGCGATCGTCATCGTCGATGCCCGCACGGGCCTGCTGACGCAAACCTTAAGGCACAGCACGATCGTGTCGCTGATGGGCGTCCGGCACGTCGTCCTCGCGGTCAACAAGATGGATCTGGTCGACTACAGCGAGCAGCGCTTCACCGAGATCGCCGCCGCCTACTCACTGCTCGCCAAGCGGCTCGATTTCGCCGCGGTCACCAACATTCCGACGTCGGCGCTGCGCGGCGATAACGTGATCGCGCCGGGCACCGCGATGCCCTGGTATCGCGGCCCGACGTTGCTCGATCATCTCGAGAGCGTCGAGGTCGATCGGGGGGGTACGCAGCCGTTTCGCCTCGCCGTGCAGTGGGTCAATCGCAGCGGAGCCGATTTCCGTGGCTATGCCGGCACCGTGCTCGGCGGCAGCATCTGTGCCGGAGACGAGATCGTGGCGCAGCCCTCGGGAGCTGCCAGCCGGATCGCCCGCATCGTCACCCAGGACGGCGATCTTGCCGAGGCAGGCGCTGGCCAGGCCGTCACCCTGACCCTCGCCGACGCGGTCGATGTCGCGCGTGGCGATGTCTTCGCAAGCCCCGATCGCCCGCCGCATGTGGCCGACCAGTTCGCCTGCCACCTGGTGTGGATGCACGATGCGCCGATGCTGCCGGGCCGGCCCTACTTGTTGCAGCTTGGTACCGCGACGATGACCGCGACCGTGACGGAGTTGAAACACCGGATCGACGTCGAGACCGGCGTCCACGAGGCGACGAAGCAACTGGCGCTGAACGAAATCGGGTTCGCCAATATCGCTCTCGACCGATCGGCGCCCTTCGACAGCTACGACGAGAACCGGGACACCGGCGGGTTCATCCTGATCGACCGGACCACCAACGCCACGGTCGGCGCCGGCATGATTCGCTTCCCCCTGCGTCGCGCCTCCAACCTGCCGTGGCAGGCCTTCGCCGTCGACAAGGCCGCGCGCGCCCGGATCAAGCATCAGCGCCCCTGCGTCCTATGGTTCACCGGCCTTTCCGGGTCGGGAAAATCGACGATCGCCGATGGTGTCGAGAAGCGGCTGCTCGCGCTCGGCCGCCACACCTATTCCCTGGACGGCGACAACGTCCGGCACGGCCTCAACCGGGACCTGGGTTTCACCGATGCCGACCGGGTGGAGAACGTCCGGCGCGTGATCGAGGTCGCCCGGCTGTTCAGCGAGGCTGGCCTGATCGTGCTGGTGTCGGTCATCTCGCCCTTCCGCAGCGAGCGGCGGCTCGCCCGCGAGCGCATAGCCGAAGGCGAATTCGTAGAAGTCTTCGTCGATACCCCGTTCGACGAATGCGAGCGCCGCGACCCCAAGGGCCTCTACCGCCGTGCCCGCGAAGGCAAGATCGCGAACTTCACCGGCATCGACTCGCCTTACGAGTCCCCCGAATCGCCCGACATCCATGTCCGCACGACCGAGATGTCGCTTGAAAGCGAGATCGAGGCCATCATGACCGCGTTGCGCGATCGCGGCATCATCGGCTGACACGCTTCAACCCGCGTTCTTAGTCCCCGCGTCTTTGGCGATCGCCCGGGCAAGCTGTTGCAGCCGCCGGCCGAAGCGCGCGCCTACTTCTTCTTCGGTCATGGCCGAATTCGGGAAGCGCATGGAGAGGCTGCCCATCACGCGAGTTCCCGCGCTGCCCTCCTGGCGGATCGCCACCGCAATGCCGTGCAGGCGCGTCGGTCGTGCCGGCCGCGTGAACGCATAGCCGTCACGCCGGATGCGCTCGAGCGCCAGGCCAAGCGCGGTCTCCTGGCGCGGCGTGAGCCCGCCGATGTCGCGCAGGATGCTTCGCCGCTCCTCTTCCGGGCAGAAAGCGAGCCAGGCTCGGCCGAGCGCGCTGATCAGCACCGGCCGGCGCGAGTTCAGACCCGCTTCCTCGAACGACATCGGGCTTTCCGGCGCGGTGGAATGGCGGATCGAGATGGCGCCGTAGCTCAGCGTCGCGAGATAGAGCGGCCAGCCATGCTCCGACGTGAAGCGGCTCATGTGCGGAATGGCGGCGTCCACCAGGTGATCGACGAATCGGATCGAGCCGGCGAGACCCAGCACGCGCTCGGTGAGGCGGTAGCCCTGCTCGCGCGACACGCGCGCGGCGTAGCCCAGTGCGATCAGCGTATGCAGCAGCCGCACCACGGTCGGCCGCGGCAGGCAGGTCTCGCCGGTCAGCACGCCGAGCGTGGAAGTCCGGCGCCGACTGAGCGCCTCCAGCACCGCGAAACTGCGGCGAACCGGCTCGATGACCCCGACGGAACTCATCTCGCAACCATAGTCCGTAATACGGACTTTGTCGATTTTGCAAGGGCACTGCCGCTCGGAAGGCGTAGCTTCAGTCTCCACGAGCCCGAGCTCGGGAGGAAACAATAATGACCTATCAGTCGATCGACGTGCGCAAGCTGACCCTCGCCATCGGCGCCGAGATCCTCGGCGTGGACCTCGGCAAGCCGCTGGGCAACCAGCAATTCCAAGAAGTGCACGACGCGCTGATGGAAAACCTGGTGATCTTCTTCCGCGACCAGAAGATGACGATCGATCAGCACAAGGACTTCGGTCGGCGATTCGGGCCGCTGCACACGCATCCCAACGCGCCGATCGAATTCAAGGACCATCCCGAGATCCTGGTGATCAAGGCCGACGAGAAGTCGAAGCACGTCGCGGGCGAGGAATGGCACACCGACGTGTCGTGCGATCTCGAGCCCCCGATGGGCTCGATCCTCTATCTGACGGAAGTGCCGCCCGATGGCGGCGGCGACACGCTGTTCGCCAACATGTACCGCGCCTACGAAACGCTTTCCGAGCCGGTGAAGCAGATGCTGCAGGGCCTCACGGCTCTGCACGACAGTTCCAAGGCGCACTACTACCGGGTGAAAGCCACCGACCGCGACGACATCAAGTTCCCCAACGCCGAGCATCCCATCGTGCGCACCCATCCGGTGACCGGCAAGCAGGGGCTCTATGTCAACCGCGGCTTCACGTTGCGCATCCCCCAGCTCCGCCGCAACGAGAGCGATGCCCTGCTGGAAATGCTCTACCGCCACATCGAGACGCCGGAATTCCAATGCCGCTTCAAGTGGCAGCCGAACTCGGTGGCATTCTGGGACAATCGCTGCGTCCAGCATCACGCAATGTTCGACTATTACCCACACCGTCGTTACGGCCATCGGGTGACGGTTTGCGGCGACAAGCCGTTCTATCGCGCCTGATCGCCGCGAGACGCTTGCCAAGAGGCGGGCATGACCCCAACTGTTCGCAGTCATGTCCGCTCCCCATTTCAGTCTGCTGCCTCATCGCAGCGTCATCGCCGTCAGCGGTGACGACCGCGTCGAATTCCTGCAGGGGCTCATTTCCAACGACACCACGAAGGTCGCGTCTGGCCGTGCCGTCTGGGCCGCGCTGCTGACGCCCCAGGGTCGCTTCCTGAACGACATGTTCGTGGCGGATGGCGCAACCGATACGCTGCTACTCGACACCGAGCGCGAGCGCGCACCGGCACTGGCAAAAAAGCTTACCCTCTACAAGCTGCGCTCCAAGGTGACGGTCGAGGATCGAAGTGCGGCGATGGAAGTCGCTGTCGTCTTCGGCGCCGGCGCAGAGAAAGCCCTGCAGATCGACGGCGCGGTCTCCTTCATCGATCCCCGGCTCGCCGAACTGGGCGTGCGCGTGCTGGCGCCGGCCGGAAAGGCCGCCGCCCTGCTGTCTGCGCGTGGCATCACCGCCGCACCACTCGACGACTACGACGCACTTCGCCTGTCACTGGGCGTGCCTGACGGCAGCCGCGACCTGCCGGTCGAGAAGGCGCTGCTGCTCGAGAGCGGCTTCGACGAGTTGAACGGCGTCGACTGGAAGAAGGGCTGCTACATGGGCCAGGAGCTGACCGCCCGCACCAAATATCGCGGCCTCGTGAAGAAGCGTCTGTTCCCGGTCAGCGTCCAGGGCGCTCTGCCGGCGCCTGGCACGTCCGTGTATCTGGCCGGAAAGGAAGTGGGCGAACTGCGCTCGGGCTCGGGACGACGCGCCTTGGCTCTCCTGCAAACGGAGGCAGCGCGCGGGCCGGGACCGCTGACTGCGGATGGAGTGCAAGTCGTCCCCGTCATCCCGCCGTGGATGCGCCTGGCTTAGCGCCGCCCAATTGCGGCGAAATTTGGACACGGCTGAAAATTCGCCTATCATGCGCGATATATGCGGACATTCAGGATGGCCGCTGCCCTCGCTGGCCTGATCGCAGCGCTTCCGGCAGCAGCCCAACAGGCAACGACATCGACGCAGACACGCGCGGCCTATGATGCTGCCTTCCAGGACACGCTTCGCAACCCCACGGATCCACCGACCCTGGTGCGCTACGCTGACCTCGCGGTCCAGGTGGGCGATATCGAGGGCGCGATCTCAGCGCTGGAACGGTTGCTGCTGATCGACGGTGACCAACCCAAAGTGAAACTCGAGCTGGGCGTCCTCTACTATCGTCTCGGCTCCTACGAGGCGGCCCGGACATACCTGGAAAGTGCCCGCGGCTCGGGCCTCGCCTCGCCCGAGATCAAGGACCGGGCAGCCCAGTATTTGAAAGAAGTCGACGGCAAGGTCAGCAAGTCCCAGTTCTCGGGCGACCTGCTGTTCGGCATCGGCTATTCGTCCAACGCCAACAGCGGGCCAGGCGGCGCCATCCAGACCTTCGGCGCTACGGCCATAACTAACCCGAACGTCTCGCAACGACCGGACTTCAACGTCATCGGCGCGGCCACGATCCGACATCGCTACGACCTCGACCGCCAGGACAATGGCGCGCTCGAAAGCGAACTCTCGTTCTACACCGCGCGCCAGTTCCAGGTGTCGGAAGCCAACGTCACCCTCGTGGAGTTCACCACCGGGCCGCGCTCCTCGCCGTTCGACAGCGGCATGCTCGACGAGCTGACAGTGCGGCCGATGCTCACGGGCCGCTACGTCGGCGTCCAGGACCAGGTGAGCTACTGGGCGTGGGGCGCGGGCATGGAAGCAACGACTCCGCTCGGGCCCCAGATCAACGGCATCCTGAGTGTGTTCGGCCGGCGCCGCGAATTTCTCAACAACCCCAATGCGCCGACCAACAACCAGAGTTCGGGCAACGAAGGTGTGGCCTTACTCGACCTTCGAGTCGAACTCACCTCCTACATGACGATGTCATTCGGTGCGAACTTCACCAAGTTCGTGGCCCAGTCCCTGCCTCAGAGCTACACCGAATTCGGCTTCGGTACCGGGCTGGAAGTCCGCTTTGCCGACCCGCTTGGGATCAACGGGCGCAGCTGGTCGGCCACGGCAAGCCTCTCAATGGCTCAGGCGGCTTATGCCGCGCCGGATCAAACCGTCAACTCCCTGGTGGCACGAAACCAGAACGACGTGAATCTCGGCCTTATTTTGACCATCCCCCTGGATGACAGTTTGGCCCTGATCGGACAGGCCAACTACACGCAGAGAACGGCCTCGCTCAGCACCTACGCGTACGAAGCGTTCACCACGCTTGTTGGAATCGGGTGGCGATTCTAGCCTCGGAGACAATCATGCAACGCGTTGGCACTACCATTCTCGCCGCGGCAATCGCGGCGGGTCTTGTTGCTGCGCCGGCATCGGCGCGGGTCGGCGTCACGTCGGTTACGGATGGCGAGCCGGTGGGCCTGCCGCCGGCCGGCACCGAACGCATCCTGCGGGTCGGCATCGACGTCCAGGCAAACGAGCGGGTCACCACCAAGGCCGATGATCGCGCCCATGTCGTGTTCCTCGATGGCACGGCACTGACGGTCGGCCCCAACAGCGTTCTGGTGATCGACAAATACGTCTACGATCCCGACCGCAGGGCCGGCGAGATGGCGCTCAGCGCCACGAAGGGCGTGTTCCGCTTCGTCGGTGGAACCATCAGCAAGAACAGCGAAGTCACGATCAAGACGCCATCGGCCACGATCGGCATTCGCGGCGGCATCGCCACGGTCGAAGTGGCCGAGGGAGGCGCTACCAAGGCGCACTTCATCTATGGCGATGCGATGCGCGTCACCGGACTTGGCGCGACGCAGATTGCCACGCGCAGCGGTTCGGAAATCACCGCGGCCCCCGGAGCGCAGCCGTCGCCGCCGGCGATCCGCCCGCCGGGACGGCCCGGCTCCAATGCTTCGTTCGAGCGACCTGCCGGCAAGCCGCTTCAGGGATTGCTGAACCAGAACCAGCAACAGCAGTTCCAGCAGCAGCAGGCAGGCACACAACCTCCGCCGCCGGGCGCGCCGCCGCCGGATGGGCAGGCGGGTTCGGGTGGAACTGCCCCGCCACCGCCGGGTTCGAGCACACCGCCGCCGGTGGGGTCGAGCACACCGCTCGTCCGGCCGACGACTGCCTCGATCGACACCGCCCTCGACAATTCGTCGCTGACGCAGAAGAACTCGCGTGTGCCACCGGGCCAGATCAAGCTGGCAACGAATTTCAATCCCCAGCAAGGCCTGCGAGGTCAGGGCCAAGGTCAGGGTCAGGAAGGCCAGGGACCGCCGCGAAGGCAGCCTACCAAGGCGGGCGGCCCCCAAGGTTCGAACACCTTCAAGCCACCTCCCGCGATCACCAAGCCGCAGCAGATGAACGCGGTCAAGAATGCCGTGACCAACCAGGGCAACATCGGCAGGGTCAACCAGTTCCGGCCGGGCAACAACCCTCCCATCAAAGACAAGAAGTAGGGCAGCCTCTAGCCGCCCCGTCTCACCGGGCTTAAGGTCTCCTCGCGCGCCAGCACGCGAGGAGACCATTCGTGAGACTGATCAACCCCAATCCCTTCACCACGCGGCCGGAGATCGTCGGCACCTTTGGCGTCGTCACCACGACGCACTGGATCGCCACCGGCGTCGGCATGGGCATCCTGGAGCGCGGCGGCAACGCCTTCGACGCCGCCGTCGCCACAGCCTTCACCCTGCAGGTGGTCGAGCCACATCTCTGCGGCCCCGGCGGCGACGTGCCGCTGATCCTGAATGCGGTGAAGCGCGGCAAGACCGAGGTGATCTGCGGCCAGGGCTCGATGCCGGCCGGCGCCACCATCGCCCACTACAAGGGCCTCGGCCTCGATCTCATCCCCGGCACCGGCCTGCTGCCCGCCTGCATCCCCGGCACCTTCGACGCCTACATGCTGCTGCTGCGCGACTACGGCACCATGCGCGTGGCCGACGTGCTGGCACCCGCCATCGGCTACTGGCTGAACGGCCATCCCATCGTCGAGCGCGCGACCGCCACCATCGCCACCGTGGCCGAGCAGTTCCGCACCCATTGGAAGACCTCGGCGGATGTCTTCCTGCCCGGCGGCAACGTCCCCAAGCCCGCCTCGCTGTTCAAGAATGTCACCTTAGGCAACACCTATGCCCGCATCCTCAAGGAAGCCGAGGCCGGCGGCGGCGGCCGCGAGGCCGAGATCGAGCGCGCGCGCAAGGTGTGGAGCCAGGGCTTCGTCGCCGAAGCGATCGACCGTTTCTGCTCGACGCAGGAAGTGATGGACGTCTCGGGCAAGCGCAACAAGGGCGTGCTGCGCGGCGACGATCTCGCCAAGTGGCAGGCCACTGTCGAGGCGCCACTCACCTACGACTACGGCCGCTACACCGTCTGCAAAGCGGCATCCTGGACGCAGGGGCCCGTCGTACTGCAGCAGCTCGCCCTCCTGAAGGGCATGGGCCTCGACAAGCTCGACCCCACGGGCGCCGACTTCATCCATCTCGTGGTCGAGGCGAGCAAGCTCGCCTATGCCGACCGCGAGTCCTTCTACGGCGATCCGGAATTCGTCGACGTGCCGATGCAGACCCTGTTGTCGGACGCCTACAACGCCGATCGCCGCACGCTGATCGACCGCGAGCGCGCCTCGCTCGAGCAGCGCCCGGGCAAGCTCGACGGCTACGGCGGCGTGGTGAAGCTGCGCCGCGCCGATGCCTCGCGGCTGGGCGTCGCCTCGAGTGGCGCCGGCGAGCCCACCGTCGGCCGCGTCGGCCAGACCACGGGCGACACCGTGCATTTCGACATCGTCGACAGGGACGGCAACATGATCTCGGCCACGCCCTCGGGCGGCTGGCTGCAAAGTTCGCCGGTCATTCCCGAGCTCGGCTTCCCCCTCGGCACGCGCGGCCAGATGTTCTGGCTGGAGGAGGGCCTGCCGGGTTCCCTGGCGCCGGGCAAGCGGCCGCGCTCGACGCTGACGCCCACCCTCGCCCATCGCGACGGCCAGCCCTACATGGTCTGGGGTTCGCCCGGCGGCGACCAGCAGGACCAGTGGATCACCCAGATGTTCCTGCGCCACGTCGACTGCGGCATGAACCTGCAGGAAGCGATCGACGCGCCGGCCTGGCACAGCGAGCATTTCCCCAGCTCCTTCTGGCCGCGCACCGCGCGCCCGGGCGTGCTGGTGCTGGAAGGCCGCATCCCCGCCGAAACGGCCCAGGAATTGCGTCGCCGCGGCCATGAGGTCGAAGTGAACGATGAATGGTCGGAAGGCAGGCTCACGGCAGCGACACGCGACGATCCCTGGCGCAAGGCGGCCGCCAACCCGCGCGGCATGCAAGGCTACGCGGCAGGGCGCTGATGACAAAGGAGCGCTGACGACAGCATGACCTGGTCGATCATTTTCCACGACCGCCCGACCGGCCGCATCGGCATCGCCGTCGCGACCAAGTTCTTCGCCGTCGGCGCGCGCGTGCCCAACATCGAGCCGCAAAAAGGCGCGGTCTGCACCCAGGCGCTGACCAATCCGCTCTACGGGCCGCGCGGACTTCGGCTGATCCGCGAAGGCGTCGGCGCCGCCGACATCGTGCACCTGCTCACGACGCCCGATGCCGGCCGCGAGCACCGCCAGCTCCACGTCATGGGCGCCGACGGCCGCTTCGCCGCCCGTACCGGTGCCGAATGCGTGCCCTGGTGCGGCCATTGGATCGGTGACGACATGTCGGTCGCCGGCAATATGCTGGCGGGACCCGCCGTCGTGTCGGAGACGGTCCGGGTCCTGCGCGAACGCACCGACCTCGCCCTGCCGCGCCGCCTGATCGCCGCCATGAGGGCGGGCGAAGCCGCCGGCGGCGACAAGCGCGGCAAGCAGTCGGCCGCGCTGGTCATCTACGGCAACCAGGAATATTCCGAACTCGACCTCAGGGTCGATGACCACATCGAGCCGCTGCTGGAGCTTGCGCGGCTGGAGGCCGTGAGCCGCGAGCGCTGGACACACTTCCGCGCCTTCGTGCCCACGCGCGAGAATCCCGTCGGCATCTTCGATCGCGCCGAGATCGACGCCGGCATCGAAAGGAGCCTGGCGGCGGAACGCACATGAGCGAAACGCTGCTCGATCTCCGCGGCCTCACCGTGAACTTCGCCACCGACGACGGCATCGTCCGCGCGGTCGACGGCATCGATCTTGCCCTCGGACGCGGTCGCACGCTCGGCCTGGTGGGCGAGTCGGGCTGCGGCAAGAGCGTGACGTCGCTTGCCATCATGGGCCTGCTGCCGCCGGAAAACAGCGCGGTGGGCGGCGAGATCCGCTTCGAGGGCCGCGATCTCCTGACGCTCGACCCGGGCGAGCGCCGCGACATGCGCGGCAGCCGCGTCGCCATGATCTTCCAGGAGCCGATGACCTCGCTCAATCCCTCCTACACGATCGGCGATCAGATCGTGGAGGCAATCCAGCGGCATCAGGGCCTGAACGCCGCCGACGCGCGTGCGCGCGCCATCGCCATGCTGAAGCTGGTGCGCATCCCCAGTCCCGAGAAACGGGTCGACGAGTATCCGCACAAGCTCTCGGGCGGCATGCGCCAGCGCGCCATGATCGCCATGGCGCTAGCTTGCGGCCCGCAACTCCTGATCGCCGACGAGCCGACGACGGCGCTCGACGTCACCATCCAGGCCCAGATCCTCGACCTGATGCGCGGTCTCAGGCGCGACACGCAGACCTCGATCATCCTGATCACCCACGATCTCGGCGTGGTGGCCGAGATGGCCGACGATGTGGCCGTCATGTATGCGGGCCAGATCGTCGAGCGTGCGCCGGTCGACCAACTGTTCGCCCGGCCCGAGCATCCCTACACCGTGGGCTTGCTGGGCTCGATCCCGCGGCTCGATGAGAAGCGCGACCGCCTGCCCTCGATCGAGGGCCGCGTGCCCGACATGACCGCGCCACCCGACGGCTGCCGCTTCGCCGCCCGTTGTCCCTTCGTTGAGCCGGCCTGCATCGAGCGCCCGCCAGCCTTGCGCGAGATCGTGCCCGGCCATTTCAGCCGCTGCCGGCGCGCGCCGCTTTCCGGGGTCGCGACATGACCGCGCTTCTCGAAGTAAGCGGCCTCGTAAAACACTTCCCGGTGCGCCAGGGCGCCTTCGGTTTCGTCTCCGGCCATGTCCATGCCGTCGACGGCATCGACTTCGAGGTCCGCGAGGGCGAGACGCTGGCCATCGTGGGCGAATCGGGCTGCGGCAAGTCGACGGTGGGCCGGCTGGTGCTGCGCCTGCTCGAGCCCACCGCCGGGGCCGTACGCTTCGAGGGCGACGACCTGCTGGCCCTCGACCAGTCGGCCCTCCGCGCCCGCCGCCGGCGCATGCAGGTGATCTTCCAGGACCCCTACGCCTCGCTCAATCCGCGCATGACGGTGGGCGCCATGCTGAGCGAGCCGCTGATGCTGCACCGGCTGGCCTCCGGCGAGGCCGCGCGCGACCGGGTGGCCGAACTCCTGGAACTGGTCGGGCTGCGGCCCGACCATATCCGCCGCTATCCGCACGAATTCTCCGGCGGCCAGCGTCAGCGCCTGGCCATCGCGCGCGCGCTCGCCGTCGAACCCAGGCTGATCGTGGCCGACGAGCCGGTCTCGGCGCTCGACGTGTCGATCCAGGCGCAGGTCATCAACCTGATGGGCGAGCTGCAGAAGCGCTTCGGCCTCTCCTACATCTTCATCAGCCACGATCTCGCGGTCGTGAAGCACATCGCCGACCGCATCGCCGTCATGTATCTCGGCAAGATCGTGGAGACGGCCAGCACCGACGAGCTCTTCCGCAATCCGCGCCATCCCTACACCCGGGCGCTGCTGTCGGCCGTGCCGGTGCCCGATCCCGGCCTCGCGCGCGACCGCACGCTTCTGGAAGGCGACATTCCCAGCGCCACCCGGCCGCCGCCGGGCTGCCGCTTCCATACCCGCTGCCCGTTCGTGCGCGAGTCCTGCCGCGTCGACGTGCCGGCACTCCTCGACGACGGTACGGGACATGCCACGGCCTGTCCGTGGTGGCCCGAACTACCGGCCGCGCCACCCTTGATCGCACAGGGTGGGACGGCCCAGGATCGGGCCCGGTTGGCGCGCCTGCAGGCGGCATTCGTTTCGACCCATAGGGAGGCATCATGAAACAGATCATTCGGCGCGCCGCACTGGCCGTCGCGCTCTCCACCGTCGCCGTCGGCAGTACACTGGCCCAGACCAACCTGCGCATCGGCCTGGCCGAGGATCCCGACGTGCTCGACCCGTCGCTGGCGCGCACCTATGTCGGGCGCATCGTCTTCGCCTCGATCTGCGACAAGCTGTTCGACATCGACGAGAAGCTCGCCGTCGTGCCGCAGCTGGCCTTGAGCCACGAGACCTCGGCCGACGGCAAGACCGTCACGATCAAGCTGCGCCCCGGCGTGAAGTTCCACGATGGCGAGGTCTTCGATGCCGCCGCCGCAAAGTACAGCCTCGAGCGCCACCTCAACATGAAGGGCTCGTTCCGCAAGCCCGAGATCGCCGCCATCGAGACCATCGACGTGGTCGATCCCGCGACCATCAAGCTCAACCTCAAGGCGCCGTTCTCGCCGCTGCTGGCCCAGCTCACCGACCGCGCCGGCATGATGGTCTCGCCCAAGGCGGCCGAAGCAGCCGGCGACAAGTTTGGCCTCAAGCCGGTCTGCGCCGGTCCCTATAAATTCGTCGAGCGCGTCCAGCAGGACCGCATCGTCGTCGAGAAGTTCGCCGACTACTGGAACAAGGACAATGTCTTCGTCGACAAGATCACCTATCTGCCGATCGTCGACGGCACGGTGCGCCTGGCCAACCTGCGCTCCGGCGGCCTCGACCTGATCGAGCGCGTGCTCGCCACCGACATCAAGACGGTCCGCGACAATCCCAAGCTGAAGCTCAGCAAGGCGACGTCGCTGGGTTATCTCGGCCTCACCATAAATCTTGCCAACGGCGACAAGGCCAACACGCCGCTCGCCAAAGATCCCCGCGTGCGCCGCGCGCTGGAGCTCAGCATCGACCGCGAGGCGCTAAACCAGGTGGTGTTCAACGGCGAGTTCGTGCCCGGCAACCAGTGGGTCAGCCCGCAGAACCCGTACTATCAGCAGGCCTTCCCCGTTCCCAAGCGCGACGTCGCCAAGGCCAAGGCGCTGATGAAGGAAGCCGGCGTCACGGGCCCGCTCACCCTCGATTTCATGGTGCCCAACGGCCCCGAGACACGCGCCGTCGCCGAGGTCGTGCAGTCGATGGCGGCGGAAGCCGGCTTCGACCTGAAAATCCGCGTCACCGAGTTCGCCACGTCACTTAAGCAGGGCGAGGACGGCGCCTACCAGATCTACCTGATCGGCTGGAGCGGCCGCAGCGATCCCGACGGCAACTCCTTCTCCTTCCAGACCTGCGGCTCGCCGCAGAACAATGCCAAATACTGCGACAAGGACGTCGACGCCGCGCACCAGGAGGCGCGGACCAAGAGCGATCCGGCCGAGCGCAAGAAGGCCTATGAGAAGGTCGCGGCCAAGTTCCTGGCCGAAGGCTCGATCATCTACCTCTATCACACGCAGGTTCTGGTCGCGCACACCGATAAGGTCGAGGGTTACAAGCAGATACCCGACGGGCTGGTGCGCGTCGTCGGCGTCAAGCTGAAGTAGGACCTTGCTCACCTTCCTCACCCAGCGGCTGCTGCAGATCCTGCCGACGCTCGTCCTGGTGTCGATGCTGATCTTCGGTCTGCAACAGCTCCTGCCGGGCGATCCGGCGCTGATCATGGCGGGCGAGGAACGCGACCCCAAGGTGCTCGAAGAGATCCGCGAGCAGTACCGGCTGAACGAACCGATCCCGGTCCAGTACTTCTACTGGATGAAGGGCGTGCTCACCGGCAACCTGGGCGAGTCGATGCGGCTCAAGAGCTCCGTCGCCTCGCTGGTGGCCGAGAAGCTGCCGGTGACGCTGCAGCTCGCCGCCATGGCGCTGCTGATTGCCATCGGTATCGGCATTCCCGCCGGCATCGTCTCGGCCGTGAAGAAGGACACGGCCTGGGACTACGGCGCCAACCTGTTCGCCTTGTGGGGTCTCAGCACGCCCAACTTCTGGCTGGGCATCCTGATGATCTTCCTGTTCTCGGTGACGCTCGGCTGGCTGCCAGCCTCGGGCTACGTGCGGCTGGGTGAGAACTGGCAGGCCAGCCTCGCCACCACGATCATGCCGGCCTTCGTGCTGGGCAATGCACTCGCCGCCGTCCTGATGCGCCACACGCGCAGCGCCATGTTGCAGGCGATGAGCGCCGACTATGTCCGCACCGCCCGCGCCAAGGGACTGTACGAGGGCCGCGTGGTGCTGAAGCATGCGCTGCGCAACGCCATGACCCCGGT
>CAMARK010000084.1 GCA_945860205.1 Reyranella massiliensis 521
CGCCGACGGTCATCACCAGCACGGACGTCGTCTGGAACAGGGCCTGCGCGGTGGCCAGCAGCAGGACCTGTCGGTGCATCGAGCCGAGCCAGGGGTGTCCGGCCATGGAGAGATTCCTCTTAATCTTGACGTCCGTTGACTTGACGAGATTCATTCAATCAGTCAAGTTATTGATTGAATGATCAATCCAAAGACCGAGATTTTCGAGCAATTCGCCGAGCTGGCCCGCGTGCTGGGCCAGGGAAACCGGCTGGAATTGCTGGAACATGCAGCGCAGGGCGAGCGCTCGGTCGAGCGTCTGGCCCAGCTCACCGGCCTCTCCCTGGCCAACACCTCGCAGCACCTGCAGGTGTTGCGGCGGGCCGGCTTCGTGCGCTCGCGCCGCGACGGCAAGCGGATGCTCTACCGGCTGGGCGACGGGCCGGTGATCGAGTTGCTGGGCGCGTTGCGACGCTACGCCGAACACAGCCGCGCCGAAGTGCGCGGCATCGTCTCGGACTACTTCAACAGGCTCGACTCACTGGAGCCGGTGTCGCGCGAAGCCCTTGTGAAGCGACTCGACGACGGCAGCGTGATGCTGCTCGACGTGCGCCCGGAAGACGAGTTCGCGCTGGGCCATCTGCCGGGCGCGCTCAATATCCCCTTCGCCGATCTCGAGCGTCGTCTCGCCGAGTTGCCGAAGGACACACAGATCGTGGCCTACTGCCGCGGCCCTTATTGCGTGCTCTCGTTCGAGGCCGTCGCCGCGCTGCGCGCCAGGGGCTACGACATCAAGCGACTGGAGGACGGCTTCCCGGAGTGGAAGGCGGCAGGCCTGCCGGTCGGCATGACGGGCGATAGCAGCTTGCCCTAGACGCACAGTCCGGCGAGCAGCCGTCTCCACGCGGCGATCTCGCGGGCCGGCCGGAATAACGGCGCGCGGCCGGCCAGCGCCTGGCGCAACGACACGACGAATTGCGGCTCGTGCTCAAACCTCTGAAGCAGGCAGGCGAGTGCCTGAGTGTCTCCGACCGAGAAATAGCCGGGATAGTCGGCGCCGAGCAGTCCGACGTTGCCATCGATGCGCGAGGCCAGCACCGGCACGCCGGCGACGGCGGCCTCCGAGATCACGTTGGCGCCGCCCTCGCTCAGCGACGAGATCACCATGGCGTGGCTCCGCGCCAGCACCCGGCGGACGGCGGCGCCCGGCACGTCGCCCCGCCAGAGGTAGCGTGGGTTGATCTTCATCTCGGCTCGCGCGCGTGCCGCCCATGCCGGCGTATAGGCACGTCCAACCTGTTCGATGCGCACGCGGCTTGTAGCCGGCAGCAGACGCGCTGCCTCGGCCGCACGCAGCGGATCTTTTACGTCGCGCAGATGGCCGATCACGGAGACTACCACGGCGCGCGTGCTCAGCCGTCGCGGATGCGGCAAACGCGCGGCCGATTGGTGGATGACGCAAAGACGCGGGCGGAGCCGCTTTGGGACGACACGCCAGACGAGGTCGTTCAGCGCCACTAGCCGGTCGGCCAGTTCCATCGAACGCAGCGTCGGCACCGGATCGCTGTCGATGTACTCGTAGATGTCGGTGCCGCTGAGCTGCAGGACCACCGGTCGGTCGGGGAACTTCGCCTTGAATCGCTCGATCGCCGCCGCACTCCGCCAGGCATGGACGGCCACCATGAGATCGGCGGGGCTGCCGTCATAGTCCGCCGCGAGACGCACGCGATGGCCGAGGCCTCGCAGGATGCGCGCCCAGCGCGAGGCCGCCACGCGGTTGCCGGTGCGTGAAGTCGGCCCCTCGGGTGTGATAAGGACGATGTTCATGGACCAAGCCCATGCCCAGCGGCCAACCAGCGGTGCTTCCGCTGCTCAACTCGTTGCGCAACTGCGCGAGGCCCGCCATCGCACCCGGCGCTTGACGGAAGAATTGTCATCTTCTGAATTGATGGGACCACGCCTCGACATCGTCAATCCCATGCTCTGGGAGATCGGCCATGTCGGCTGGTTCCACGAATACTGGACGCTACGCCATGCCCACGGCCAGGCGCCGCTGATCGAGCGCAGCGACCGGCTGTGGGATTCGAGCAACGTGCCGCACGCCACACGCTGGCAGCTCGACCTGCCGGACCGCGCCGGGACCTTCGGCTACCTGGCCGACGTGCTGGCACGCCAGGAGGATCGGCTCGGCGGCACGATCGACGAGGATGCGCGCTATTTCTATGAACTGGCGCTCCGCCATGAGGACATGCATGTCGAGGCGCTGACCTATTCGCGCCAGACATTGTCGTATGCACCGCCCACCGGGCTCGGTGAAGCGAGACGGCCGGAGGCCGGCGCCTTGCCGGGCGACGCCGCCGTGCCGGGCGGAACGTGGCGGCTCGGGTCGAGCGCCACTGATGGTTTCGTGTTCGACAACGAGAAATGGGCGCACGAGGCGCCGCTGGCGCCCTTCCGCATCGCCCGCGCGCCCGTCACCAACGCCGAGTTCGCGGCCTTCATCGAGGCCGGTGGCTACGGCCTCAGGGAATTCTGGAGCGAGGCCGGCTGGGCGTGGCGACAGCAACGCAACGCCGAGCGTCCCGTCTACTGGCAGCCCAAGCGCGATGGCGTGTGGACAGTCCGGCGCTATCGAGAGATCGAGGCACTGGCGCCGCACCAGCCGGTCGTGTTCGTCACCTGGTTCGAGGCCGAGGCTTGGTGCCGCTGGGCCGGCCGTCGCCTGCCGAGCGAAGTCGAATGGGAGGCCGCCGCCATCGGCGCGCCGACGCCGGACGGTGCTCGACTTGCTGAGGGACGCCGGCGCTGGCCCTGGGGTGAGGCGCCACCCACGTCCTCCCATGCCAATCTCGACTATGCCTTCGACGGGCCGATCGATGTCGCTGCCTGCGTCGACGGCGACAGTGCCTTCGGCTGCCGGCAGATGATCGGCAATGTCTGGGAATGGACGGCGTCGGACTTCCTGCCCTTCGCTGGCTTCGCCGCCGATCCCTACAAGGACTATTCCGAGCCCTGGTTCGGCACGCGCAAGGTCTTGCGCGGCGGGTGCTGGGCGACCAGCGCGCGCATCGCCCGGCCGACCTACCGCAATTTCTTCACGCCGGACCGCAACGACGTCCTGGCCGGCTTCCGCACCTGCGCGCTCTAGTCGAGCGGCCTCTCTTCAACGCTTCGCGGCCAAACTCTTGAACAGCGCGTCGCTGCGATCGTCGGCCGGGAAGAAGCATTCGATGCGGACTTCCTGCAGGGTGATGTCCTGTGGCGTTCCCAGAGTGGCGATGGTGGTGAACACCGACAGTGCCTTGCCGCCCACGAGATAGTCGACCGTCAGCACCGGCGCCGGCCGCTCCTCGAAGCGCAGCTTGCGGAACGACGCCGGCACGTCGGGATAGGCCATGATCTCCTCGACGAAGGCCAGCGCCTTGGGCTCGCCGCCATCGGCCAGGATCTCGGCATAGGTCGTCGAGACGAGGTAGCGCGCCACCTCCTCCCAGTTGGAAATCTTGGACCGCAGCGCCTTGGGATCGAGCAGCCATTGCAGGATGTTGGGGCCCTTGCCGGCCGGCGGTGCCGGCGGCGGGCCCTCGAACAGGAACAGGGTGAAGGCCTGGGCCGCCTCGTTGGCCTGCAGCAGGTTCCACAGCCGGTCGATCACGACGGCGGGGTAGGGCTCCTGCTGCTTCAGCATGCGATCGATGGCCTGGCGCACCGGCGCCAATTCGGGCGCGGCGAGGTTGCTCTCGCGATAAACCGGCGCGAAGCCCGCCGCCAGCAGCATGGTGTTGCGCTGGCGCAGCGGCACGTCGAGGGCGGTGGTGAGCTGCACCACCATCTCGCGGCTGGGCTTGGCGCGCCCCGACTCGAGGAAGCTGACGTGGCGTTGCGACACGCCGGACTGAAGCGCGAGGGCGAGCTGGCTGGCGCCGCGGCGGCGGCGCCAGGTCCGCAGCATGGGGCCGAACAGGTCGGGCGGAGGGGCCTGGGAGACAGGGGGGGAAACGGAGGGATTGCTCATCATGGGCCGGAACCTAGCACCGGCCCGCGGCTCCGCCGATTACCTCCTGCGTAATTGAGGGAACGGTGGCCGAATGCGATCTCCAGGGCGTCCGCAACGCACAAGGAGGACACCATGACCGTTTCATCCGACCGCCTGCTCCGCCGCACCCTGTGGGGCAACGCCGTCCTGTCTGTGGCTTCCGGCGTCGTGCTGGCAGCCTTTGCCGGCCCGTTCGCGCGGGTCGCCACCGAGGCACCGGTCCAGGTGCTGGGGCTCGACCTCATGATCGTGTTCGAGCTGCTGGGTGTGGGCTTCGTGGCTTTCGGCGCGCTCTGCGCCTGGGTTGCCTCGCGGCCTGAAATGCCGATGGGCTGGGCGCGAGCCATCTTCGTGCTCGACACGTCTTGGGTCGCGATCAGCGCCGTAATGCTGGCGCTGCCGGCGTCGTGGACCACGGCCGGCATCACGGGCATCGTCGTGGTGGCGGCGATCGTGGCCGATCTCGCCATCCTGGAGTATCTCGGCCTGCGCAAGATCAGCGCCGCCAAGTAAGGATGTGAAAATGGACAGACTTCAGCTCCTGAACGACATCAAGCTGCCCTTCGCCGAGGTTCTGGGGCTGAAGTTCACCGCCGCGAGCGAGACGCGGGTGACGGCCGAGATGGTCGTCCGGCCCGAGCTCTGCACGCGGCCCGACATACTGCATGGTGGCGCGGTCATGGCCTTTGCCGACACGCTGGGTGCCGCCGCCACCGTGCTCAACCTGCCCGAGGGCAAGGGCACGACCACGATCGAGAGCAAGACCAATTTCGTGGGGCCGGCGCCGGTCGGCACCACGGTGATCGGCGAGACCACGCCGATCCATCGCGGCCGGCGCACCATGGTCTGGACCACCCGCATCACCACCGCCGAGGGCAAGCTCGTGGCGGTGGTGACCCAGACGCAGATGGTGCTCTAGCCGAGCAGGTGGATTAGGTCTTCGCCAGCCGGTGCCGCTCGGTCGCCGGGATCAAGGTCAGGTTGGCCAGGATCTTGTGCTGCGGATCGGCGCTTGCAGCGAGCTTGGGCTGCAAGTCGAGCAGTGCCTTGCCGAACCGCGTCTCGTCCCAGAGCCAGGCTTTGCGCATCGCGGGCGTGCCGGGATCGGGAAAGGCCGATGCCGCCTCGAGATAGTAGGCGCGCAGGTCGTCAACGGCTTCCTTGAGCGCCTGCGCCGGCGGCAGGTCACCCTGCAGCGCGGACGACAACAGAGCGCCGGCGGCCGGCATGTCGAGACCCGAGACGCCTATGGTCGTGCGGCCTGTCCTGGCAACGGCCTGGTCATGCCACGTCGCCAGACGGTCGATCTCGGCCGCCAGCGTGTTGACGGAAGTCGGTGCGAGGTTGATCGGGCAGGCCCAGCCGGTGAAGTCGGCGGCTTCGGCCACGTTCTCGGGATAGTCGGCGATCAGGGGTCCGTCGGTGCGTTCCAGCAGCTCCGCGGCCGCCCGCAGCACGCGACGCTGGAAATCGGGATCGTCGGGGATGCCGAGCGGCCGGCCCAGTTCGAACGTCACCCAGAGGGCGCGTGGCGGACGGATGGTTTCGGTGTGCTCGCGCACCAGGCTGATGCCGGCGGTCGCAATGCCCTGGCGTTCGAGGAAGTGGCCCAGCGCGCCCACGGCGCGCGTACAGGCGGGTCAAACCGGAACGAGGAGGGCCGCATCGACGCCGTCCTGCTTCAGCAGGCCGGCGAGGTGTTGGGCATGCGGCTCGGCCGCGGCGGGCGGAAAGGCGCCCATGAAGGAATAATGGACCGACGCCATCGAGCCCACGACACCCTCGGCCACCAGCTCGCGCAGCCGATCGATCGGGAACGCGACATTGTGGTCTTGCTGGAAACCCGTGCGGTCGAAGTTCACCGAGATGTGGCTCATGACGAGGTCGCGCGCCGGCGTCTCGGCTGGAATGACGCGATAGCTGCCGTCACCGGGCCGGAATGGCCGGTCGCCACGTTTGTGCAATCCCGCCGTCGAGATCAGCGCGATCCTCCGCTCCCGCAGCGGCTTGCCGGCAAGGGCCGGCGTGTCCTCGTAAGTCGGGCATTCGATGCGCCGGAGATGATTGGCTTCGACTTCCGGCATGTCGCCGAGGCGCTTCACCATGACGACATACTCCTTACCCGAACTTCCGATAGGTCTCGCGCGTGGCGATGATGGCGTGGTCAGTGCAGCCGTTCTCACGCTCGACATTGGCCATCGCGTACTCGGTCGACTTCATCATCGTGAGGAACGCGGCGCGGGAGGGATAGCGAACCAGGGCGACGTAGTCCCAGCGGTGCCGGTCCGGCATACCCAGCGCCACTGTCTCGGCGTCACCCGTCCAGATGATCGTGCCGCCCTGCGCCTTGATCAGCTTGATGGTGAGTGCGCTGTAGCGCAGGTAGGCATCCCAACCACTGCCGTTGCCGTCGAGCGATTGCTCGCGAAAGCGCATCAGGTTCAGCATGACCACGGGGGCGCCGTCGGGCAGCGCCCTTAATGCTTCTTCGTTGAGATTCTCGATCATTGTCGGGTCTCGAGTAAATCGAGCGCTGGCTGCGCCACCCCTTCCAGCAGCTTGCGCCGGGCTCCCGTGCGCGCCAGCACGCGGATGCCGAGCAGTACGCCCAGCAGATGGTCCGAGGTTTCCTCGACGTCGAGCCGCTTGGGCACGTGGCCGGCACGGCGCGCCGCCTTGAGGTTGCGATGGAAGAAGGCACGAATCTCGCCGAGATAGCGGCCCACGACCTTGCCGATCTCCCGATCGTGCGGCGCCACGTCGAGCGCCGAGTTTACCAACAGGCAGCCCTTGCGGTCGGGGTCCTTGACCGAGCGATCGATGATCTCGGCAATGAAGGCGACAATCGCCTCCTTCGACTGATGATTTGCCTCCAGGCGCGCAATGCGTTCGCGCATGGAGCGGTTGGCATAGCGTTCGAGCGAGCGGGTGAAAAGGGCCCGCTTGTCGCCATAGGCATTGTAAAGACTGGCGTTGCCGATGCCCATCGACTCGGCGAGATCACGCACCGACGTGCCTTCGTAGCCGCGATGCCAGAAACAATCGACCGCCAGATCGAGCGCGCGGTCTTCATCGAAGGCTTTATGACGGGCCATGGCATAGTCAATCACTTATTTAGATCGACCGCTACAAAATAGAGACTTTCACCAAATTTTTACCGGCCGTGCTCGATCGGTAGCCGAAGGGTGATTGGATGGTGTGCGGCGAAATTGCATAGCTTCTTCCCTGTGACCTTCCCGGACGCGCAACCAGGGAGTCGATCATGACCAAGCGTACTCTTCTCGCCACTGCGGCTTCGGTCTTCGCGGCGACCGCCTTCGTCACCGCGGCGCATGCTCAAAGCATCCATTGCGGCGGCACCAACGCCTGCAAGGGTCAGAGCGCCTGCAAGGGCGCCAGCAACGCCTGCAAGGGCCAGAACGCCTGCAAGGGCCAGGGCTTCACGCCCGCCAAGGATGGCGCCGAGTGTGCCGCGAAGGGCGGCAAAGTCGTCCCCTAGGCCGGGCTCTGCCATCGCGCATCACTCCCCCGGTGCGCGATGGCTCTTTTCTGGATCGACTGCACCAAAATACCTCCTGGTGCAGATGGCTGCGAGGCCATCGTGAACAATCGTTTGGGAGAGCGGCGCATGAACACGATAATCACCATCTTCTACGACTGGTCGAGGACCGTCGCGGGCTACTTCACCTGGGCGGCACCGCTTGCCGTGCGGGTCGTGGTCGGCTGGGTGTTCCTGTGGAGCGGTTGGCAGAAACTGCAGATCGTGCCGCGCATGGTGCAGAACTTCCGGGAATGGGGAATTCCCGCACCGGAGATCATGGCGCCGTTTGTTTCCGGCGTGGAACTCGTCTGCGGCATCCTGCTGCTGGTCGGTCTGCTCACGCGCTTTGCGGCGGTGCCGATGATGATCGTGATGGCGGTGGCGATCGTGTCGGCCAAGGCGGCGCAAATCGATTCGCTCCAGACGTTTCTCGGCTTCGAGGAAGTGGCCTATTTCGTGATGTTCGCCTGGCTCGGCATCGCAGGCCCTGGACCGATCTCGCTCGACCATCTGGTCCTGAATGCCTACCGCAAGGAGCGGCCGCCGTCCGACTACGGGGCGTGACAATCAACGCCGTTCACCGGCGGCACGGGCGTCCTGGCCGGCATCTGAAAACGGCCCCCCGATTTTTCAGACAGGTCCGCGATTCGGGCCTGAGTCGAAAAGAATCGTCTGGTTCAAGCGGGCCGGCGCTTTGTGAATTTTCAGACAGACACATCTCAGACAACTCGTGCCTGAAAATGCGCCCTCAGACGTCGAGGTTGGCGACCTTCAGCGCGTTCTGCTGGATGAACTCGCGGCGCGGCTCGACCACGTCGCCCATCAGGGTCGAGAAGATCTCGTCGGCCTCGTCGGCATGGTTGATCCGGACCTGCAGGAGCGTGCGCGCCTCGGGGTCGAGCGTGGTCTCCCAGAGCTGGTCGGGGTTCATCTCGCCCAGGCCCTTGTAGCGCTGGATGGTGACGCCGCGGCGGCCGGCCTCGACCACGGCGGCAAACAGCTCGGTGGGCGAGAAGATCTGCGTCTCTTTTTCCTTGGCGATGAACAGGCCGGGCCGCTGGTAGACCGACTGCAGCTCGAGCGCGAGTCCGTCGAGCTTGCGCGCCTCGGCGCTCTTGACCAGCGGACCGTCGATGACATGGCGCTCGTTGACGCCGCGCAGGCGGCGGCTGAAGGCGAGACCGCCGTCGGGCGTCGGCTCGCCGCTCCAGCCGCGTTCGAGCACGGGGCTCACGGCATCGAGGCGCCGGGCGATGTAGTCGGCGGTGGCCTTGGCCAGCTCGCCGTCGTTCAGGATATCGGGCTTGAAGGCGCCGGCGATGGCGGCCTGCTCGATCACCGCCTGGCTGGTGACGCGCCGCGACAGCGACAGCGGCTTCACCAGGTTGGTGACGGAGCGGGCGATGTCGACGGTACGGCGCAGGTCCTCGCTCGCCTGCACGCTGCCGTCGCCGAGCTGGAGCCGGGCATTCTCGAGGCCGGTCTGGATCAGCTGCTCGTCGAGCGCGCGCTCGTCCTTGAGATAGATCGCCGACTTGCCCTTGGCCGCCTTGAACAGCGGCGGCTGGGCGATATAGAGGTGGCCGGCGTCGATCAGCGCGCGCATCTGGCGGTAGAAGAACGTCATCAAGAGCGTGCGGATGTGGGAGCCGTCGACGTCGGCGTCCGTCATGATGATGATCTTGTGGTAGCGCAGCTTGTCGAGCGTGAAGTCGTCATGCCCGATGCCGGTGCCGAGTGCCGTGATCAGCGTGCCGATTTCGGCCGAGCCCAGCATCTTGTCGAAGCGCGCGCGTTCGACGTTCAGGATCTTTCCCCGCAAGGGCAGAATGGCCTGGTTGGCGCGATTGCGGCCCTGCTTGGCCGAGCCACCGGCCGAATCGCCCTCGACGATGAAGAGTTCGCTGAGCGCCGGATCGCGCTCCTGGCAGTCCGCCAGCTTGCCGGGCAGCGAGGAGACGTCCAGCGCGCCCTTGCGGCGGGTGAGTTCGCGGGCTTTTTTCGCCGCCTCGCGCGCCGCGGCGGCCTCGACCACCTTGGTCAGGATCTTGCGGGTCTCCGACGGATGCTCCTCCAGCCACTGGCCGAACTTGTCGCCGACCACCGATTCGACCACCGGGCGGACCTCGGACGAGACCAGCTTGTCCTTGGTCTGCGACGAGAACTTGGGGTCCGGCACCTTGACCGAGAGCACGCAGGTCAGGCCCTCGCGCATGTCTTCGCCGGTGAGGTTGACCTTCTCCTTCTTGGAAAGGCCGCTCTCGTCGGCATATTTGTTCAGCGTGCGTGTGAGTGCACCGCGGAAGCCCGCCAGATGGGTGCCGCCGTCGCGCTGCGGGATGTTGTTGGTGAAGCACAGCATCGTCTCGTGATAGCTGTCGTTCCACTGCATCGCGACCTCGATCGAGATGCCTTCCTTCTCGCCGCGGATCGACACCGGCGGGCTGTGCAGCACGGTCTTGTTGCGGTCGAGGTACTTGGCGAAGGCTTCGACGCCGCCGTCGTAATAGAGTTCGGAGACCTTGGGCTCGGCGGCGCGCTCGTCGGTCAGCACGATCTTGACGCCGGAGTTCAGGAACGCGAGCTCGCGCAGCCGGTGCTCCAGCGTGGCGAAGTCGAACTCGGTCTTGGTGAAGGTGCCGGTCGAGGGCAGGAAGGTCACCTCGGTGCCGTGCTTGCCCGGCGGCGCGTCGGCCACGACCTTGAGGTCTTCCTCGGGCTCGCCGTGGCGGAAGCGCAGGAAATGCTCCTTGCCGTTGCGCCAGATGTGCAGGTCGAGCTGCGACGACAGCGCGTTGACGACGGCGGCGCCGACGCCGTGCAGGCCGCCCGAGACCTTGTAGGAATTCTGGTCGAACTTTCCGCCGGCATGGAGCTGGGTGAAGATGACGTTGGCGGCCGAGATGCCCTCTTCCTTGTGGATGTCGACCGGCACGCCGCGGCCGTTGTCACGCACCGTGACCGAGCCGTCGCCGTGCAGGACCACCTCGACGCCGTCGCAATAGCCCGCCAGCGCCTCGTCGATGGCATTGTCGACGATCTCGTAGACCATGTGATGCAGGCCGGTGCCGTCGTCGGTGTCGCCGATGTACATGCCCGGACGCTTGCGCACGGCCTCGAGGCCGCGCAGCACCTTGATCGAATCGGCGCCATATTCCTCGGCGCCCGGCGTCACGTCTTCGATATCGCTCATTTATCCGATTTCCCGAAAATGGTTTAGATGGCCGCGATGGAACCGTCGGCCACGCACAGGATCTGCGCGCGGCCGCGGAGCGGCGCAAAAAGCTCGGCATCGGTGCCCGTCATCCAGCTCTGGGCGCCCAATGCCACGACCTCGTCGAACAGCGCCGTGCGGCGCTCGGCATCGAGGTGGGCCGAGATCTCGTCGAGCAGCAAAAGCGGCGGCCGTCCGCGCGACATCGCCACCAGGCGGGCATGGGCAAGCGCGATCGACACCAGCACCGCCTTCTGCTGCCCCGTAGACCCTTCGGCCGCTGGCAGGTCGAGATCGAGGTGCCGGACCGCGAGGTCGCTGCGATGCGGCCCAATGGATGTGGTGCCGGCCTCGGCATCGCGCAAGCGATTGGCCGCCAGTTCGGCGCGCAGGCGATCCTCGGCATCGAGCGCCGCCATGCTGTCGAGCCAGCCGTCGATTTCGCCCGCCATGGCAAGGGCGGCACGCGGAAAGGGGCCGATGCCGAGGCGCGCGGCGGCGTCGAGACGATGGACCGTGTCGGCCCGCGCAGCGGCCAGCGCCACGCCGTGGCGGGCCATGGTGTCTTCGAGAGCGGTGAACCAGTGCGGATCGCGTCCGCCCTCGGCCAGGACACGGGCGCGCTGGCGAAGCGCATGTTCGTAGGCCGCCACGTCGCCGGCATGCTGGGGATGCAGCGCCGTCACCAGCCGGTCGAGGAAGCGCCGGCGCTCGCTGGCGCCATCGAGGAACAGCCGGTCGAGCTGCGGCGTCAGCCAGACGGCGGCGACATGAAGGCCGAGCGCGGTCTGGCTGGAGGCGGCCTTGCCGTCGATGCGCACGATCCGGCGCGACGGGCTGCCCTCGCTGCGGCCCGGCTCCAGTCCGGTGCCGATGGCGAGGCGGCCGTCGGGCGTATCGAGCGTGGCAGCGACAGCCCAAGGAACGGTGCCATGAACGGCCCCATGAACGTTCCCAGGCTCCTCGCCGCGCAGGCGATGGCCGACGTCGTCGAGGCGGGCCCGACGCAGGCCGCGGCCCGGCGCCAGGAACGAGAGGGCTTCCAGAAGGTTGGTCTTGCCGGTGCCGTTGCCACCCACCAGCACCACCGGCTCGAGACCGCAGTCGAGCCTGAGCTGGCGATAATTGCGGAAATCGGTGAGGCGAAGCTGACGGACGGCCAGCATGGACCGGGCAGAGGACTCGATGAGGTTGGCCGGCGCGGGACCGGAACCGGCGTCGGGAGACAGGGCGCGGGTGCTGCCGGGCTGCGCTGTCATACCCGCATCGGCATGAGCACGTAGAGCGCGCTTTCGTCGGCACCGTCGCGCACCAGCGTGGGCGAGCCGGCATCGGCCATCAGGAAGCGCGCCTCGGCGCCCACGATCTGCTCGGTGATGTCGAGGAGATAGCGCGAGTTGAAGCCGATCTCGATGGCGGTGTCCTTGTAGTCGACCTCGATCTCCTCGGTGGCGCTGCCGGCGTCGGGGCTGGTGGCCGAGAGCGTGACCACGCCCTTGGCGATCGCCACCTTGATGGCGCGCGACTTCTCGGTCGAGATGGTCGAGACGCGGTCGACGGCGTGGGCGAATTCCTTGCACGGCACGTTCAGGATTTTGTCGTTGCCGGTCGGGATGACGCGCTCATAGTCGGGGAAGGTGCCGTCGATCAGCTTGCTGACCAGGGTGACGTTGCCGCTGGCGAAGCGGATGCGGGTGTCGGAAAGCTCGATGTCGACCGAGCCGTCGCTTTCGTCCAGCAGCTTGCGGACCTCGCCCACCGTCTTGCGCGGCACGATCACGCCGGGAATCTCGCCGGCGCCCTTGGGCAGTGGAACTTCCACGCGCGCCAGCCGATGGCCGTCGGTGGCCACGCCGCGCAACACCGGGGTGCCGCCCGAGGTCGCGGCATGGAAGTAGATGCCGTTCAGGTAATAGCGCGTCTCTTCGTTGGAGATCGCAAAGCGGGTGCGATCGATGATGCCCTTGAGATCGGTGGCGGGAAGCTGGAAACGGTAGGGCAGGTCGCCTTCGCTCATGGCCGGGAAGTCGGCCGGCGGCAGGCACTGCAGGGTAAAGCGCGAACGGCCGGCCCGGATCACCAGGCTGCCGCCGTCGGAGGCCGATTCCAGCTCGACCTGAGCGCCGTCCGGCAGCTTGCGGACGATCTCGTAGAGCGTGTGGGCGGGCGCCGTGGTCGAACCGTTCTTGGAGGCGTTCGCGTCCACCGATTCGGTGATGGCGAGGTCCATATCGGTCGCGGCGAGGCTGAGGCGGCCCTTCTGAGCAGTGATCAGGACGTTGGACAGGATCGGGATCGTGTTCCGCCGCTCGACCACACTCTGGACATGGGCCAGCGCCTTCAAGAGGGCTGCCCGTTCGATCGTCAGTTTCATGATTGGGTCGCTTAACGAGGGGCCAAAAATACGGTTTAGACACCCCGTTTCCCAGGCTGCAGAACACCCTGGTGGAACGGTCGCAGACTATAGCACGCAAGCTGCCGGCGGAAAGCGATTTCGCCCGCAATTTGAGGCCCTTAGGCCCCGCTCGTTCCATGAAAATGGGGCCCCGCGGGGCCCCATTTCACAATTCCAGCAGGGAATTTGCTAGCCCTGCAACTGCCGCTTGAGCAACTCCACGTCCTCTGCAATCGAGAGGTCCGAGATCTTGAGTTCCTCGATCTTGCGCACGGCGTGCATGACCGTCGTGTGGTCGCGGTTGCCGAAGCGCTTGCCGATCTGCGGCAGGCTGAGCGTGGTGAGCTGCTTGGCGAGATACATTGCGACCTGGCGCGGCCGGGCAACCGACCTGGCGCGGCGCGGCGAACTCATCTCGGCCAGCTTGATGTTGTAGTGCGCGGCCACCCGCTGCTGGATCTCGTCGACGGTGACCTTGCGGTCGGCCTGGCGCAGCAGGTCGTGCAGCACGTCCTGCGCCATCTCGACGGTGATCTCGCGGCCGATCAGCTGGCCGTGCGCGACGACACGGTTCAGTGCGCCCTCGAGCTCGCGGATATTGGTGCTGATCTTGTGCGCGAGGAACTCGAGCACGGCGATCGGCACCGGCACGCGGGCGTTCTCGGCCTTGGTCTGCAGGATGCTGAGACGGAGCTCATAGGTCGACGAATGAATGTCGGCCACCAGCCCGCTGCCCAACCTGGAGCGCATGCGCTCCTCGATGTCCTGCAGCTCGCTCGGCGGCTTCTCCGAGCTGAGCACGATCTGCTTGTTCTGCTCGACCAGCGAATTGAAGGTGAAGAAGAACTCGTCCTGGCTCGCTTCCTTGCCGCAGATGAACTGCACGTCGTCGACCATCAGGACGTCGACGTTGCGGAACAGTTCCTTGAACTGGCCGGTATTCTTGGTCCGCAGCGCCTGGATGAAGCGGTTCACGAAGCTCTCGGCTGTCAGGTAGAGCACGCGGGTCTTGGGATCGCGCTCGCGGATGGCGTGCCAGACGGCATGCATAAGATGGGTCTTGCCGAGACCGACGCCGCCGAAAATATAGAGCGGGTTGCGTTCCGGCAGCGGCCGGTCCTGCTCGGCGATGTTGCGGGCGGCGGCGTAGGCGAACTCGTTGGGCTTGCCGACCACGAAGTTGGCGAAGGTGTAGCGCGCCTCCGGACCGGCGAACGCGTCGTCGCTGCCGCGGCCGATCGACGGGCCCATGCGCGGCATCGGCGGCTGGTAGTTCTGCGACGACGGCAGCGGCGGCACGGCGATGATCTCGTTCGGGCGGCGCGGCGCCGGCGGCGGCACGAGGTTGACCTCGACGCTTTTAACGTCGGGCGCCACGGCCTGCCAATAGGCGAGCACGCGGTCGCCATAGTGACGGCCGACCCAGTCGCGGACGAAGCGCGTGGGGGCATAAAGACGGAGCTTGCCTGTCTTCAGCTCACCCAATTCGACCTCGCCGAACCAGGTCTTGAACGCCTTGTCGCCTATTTCCTTGCGAAGCCGATCGCAGACGCGCACCCAATGTGCCTCAAGCTCCTTGCGGCCCGCAATTTCATCCATTTCGGCCCCCGCCACGCTCTTCTTGTCGTACGCTGCTTCATTGTTGCCAGAAATCGGCGATTGGATTCGGTTCACGTCTGTCTCCACGGAAGCCTTGCTGCCTTCCATCCCCCTGCCGAGCCGCGCTTGGCCTCGGCATCCAGGGGCCCTTCGAAACCGTCCGCTACATTGAGACATGTACTGTAGCCGGCCGCGGTCATGGCTTTCGCCGCCGCGGCCGATCGGACTCCACTCCTACAGAGGAACAGCAGCGGTGCGTCCTTGTCCGCGAGCGCGCCGGAAAGCGCAGACACGAAGTCGGAATTGAGCTGCATGCTCGGAAATTCTTGCCACTCGATCAGCGCCGGCTTCTTGGCCAGTGGTTCCAGGTCGGGCAGGCCGACGAAATTCCACTCAGGTCGCGTCCGGACATCGACCAATACCGCATCCTTGTGTTCGCTAAGAATTTTCCAGGCCGTCGCCGGCGCCACGTTGCCGGCATAGCCGGCTGCGGGGGACACCTCGTATGTGCCGGCAAACTTGTTGTCTTTCGACATGGCCCCCGCTTTTCATTTGTCGAAGCAGGGCGTCGAACCTCGAGCCAACGATCGACGGGAAGACATGCAGCGCGGCAGGAGCGATAAAAAATTTCGATTGAGCGCCCGTTGTCGGGGCGCTTCATCTATCGATCATCGCTGATGCAGAAATCGCTGCGGCTCTCCCTCGTTCGTTTTTGGCGAAGAGGAAGCCCCCCGTCTCCGCCTTGGCTCGCGTTCCAGCGCCCCACGCCCCGTCGCGATGAGCGGACTCTTAGCAGACCCGATGACGAGCGCAAACGATTCAACGGAGAACGCCGCACGCTATTCAGACTGTTCGTCGCGTAACTCGATTGACAACGCAAACGATTCTATTTTTGGTCATGCGATGAGCACGATGAAGCGCAATATCTAGCGCCTGTGTGCCCGTGCGAGGCGATAAACGCGAATCGTATGTCGTTCGCCCAATTGGCGACCAAATACTCATCGTCGAATATGTGCGATTTTTTTATCTCTTCGTCGTCGAAAGAATTTTTCGACAAAAGAAAAACGCCGCTCGTTGGAGCGGCGTTCACATCCACTGAAGGAGATCTTCTAGTCGATCAGGCCATCGCCTTGATGCGCGCCGACAGACGCGACACGCGACGTGAGGCGGCATTCTTGGTGACGATGCGCTTGATGGCGCCACGCTGGATCTCCGGCTGCGCCGCGCGCAGCGCCTCCTGGGCGACCTTCTTGTCGCCGGCGGCGATCGCCTCTTCGACCTTCTTGACCGAGCCGCGGATGCGGCTGCGCCGTGCCGTATTCACGGCAGTACGGGTCTCGGTTTGGCGGGCGCGCTTCTGGGCCGACTTGTGATTAGCCATTTAGTCCTCGTTGCTCGAAGGGCGGGCTTATACGGGCCGCATGGAGACCGGTCAAGTTTGCCAAAACCACCCGGTCAGCGGTGTTTCCAGCCCGCTTTGCGCTTCTCGGCGAAGGCCGCCATTCCCTCCGCCCGATCGTCGAAGGCGAATGTCGCATGGAAGGTGCGCCGTTCGAAGCGAACGCCCTCGGCAAGGGTCGTCTCGAAGGCCCGGTTGACCGCTTCCTTGGCGACCATGGTGGCGGGCAGCGACAGGCCCGCGATCGTCTCGGCCGTGGCGAGCGCGTCGGTCATCAGGTCGGCCAGCGGCACGACCCGGCTCACCAGGCCGCAGCGCTCGGCTTCGGCGGCGTCCATCATGCGGCCGGTCAGCACCAGGTCCATCGCCTTCGACTTGCCGACGAAGCGCGGCAGCCGCTGGGTGCCGCCGGCACCTGGAATGGTGCCGAGCGTGATCTCGGGTTGGCCGAATTTGGCGTTGTCGGCCGCGATGATGAAGTCGCACATCATGGCCATCTCGCAGCCGCCGCCCAGCGCATAGCCCGCGACCGCGGCCACGATCGGCTTGCGCACCTGGCTCACCTTCTCCCAGCCGACGGTGATGAAGTCCTGGAGGAAGACATCCTGGTAGGACTTGTCCTTCATCTCCTTGATGTCGGCGCCGGCGGCGAAGGCCTTGTCGCTGCCGGTCAATACGAGACACCCAATGCCGGGATCGGCCTCGAAGGCATCGAGCGCTTGGCCGAGCTCGCGCACCAGGTCGGCGCAGAGCGCGTTCAGCGCCTTGGGTCGGTTGAGCCGGATGATTCCGACGCGGCCCTTGGTTTCGGTCAGGATGTTTTCGTATGCGGCGGCCACTGCTGTCCTCCTGGGTGTGGCGCCGCTCTTAGCTAGCGCTGGCAGTGCGCGCAATAGAAGGTCGAGCGGCCGGCCTGGACCAGCCGGCGCACGGTCTTGACGCAGCCGCGGGTCGGACAGGCGATGCCGGCGCGGTCGTAGACGTTGAAGCGGGTCTGGAAATAGCCGAGCTCGCCGCCCGGCTGGACATGGTCGCGCAAGGTCGAGCCGCCATCCTCGATCGAGCGGTGCAGCACCTTCTTGATGGCGCCCACCAGCCTGTCGGCCCGTTCGCCCTGGATCGTGTGCGACGAACGGCGGGGCGAGATTCCGGCCAGGAACAGCGCCTCGCAGGCATAAATGTTGCCGACGCCGACCAACGTCTTCTGGTCGAGCAGGGCGGCCTTGATCGGCGTGCGGCGTCCCTTCAGGCGGGCGGCCAGCACGGCGCCGTCGAAATCGTCGCCCAGCGGCTCAGGCCCCAGCCCCTTGAAGAGCTTGTGCTTGGGCAGCGCGGCGTCGGCGGCCAGCAGCATCAGGCCGAAGCGGCGGGCGTCGTTGAAGCGGACCTGCCAGCCCTCGTCGGTCTCGAACACGACATGGTCGTGCCGGTCGAACGGATGCTCGGCGGCGCTCCTGGCATCGTGGAGCGTCATGCGGCCCGACATGCCGAGATGGGCGATCAGCGTATTGCCGTCGTCCAATCGGAAGAGAAGGTACTTGGCCCGCCGGTCGATCGCCCGGACCGTGCGGCCCTCGACCTTCTTGGCGAATTGCACCGGCATCGGCACGCGGAGGTCGCGCCGGTGCTGCAGCAGCCGCACGATGCGCCGACCGACCATCCGGGGCACCAGGCCACGGCGGACGGTTTCGACCTCGGGAAGCTCAGGCATGGGTCTCGGGTGAAGGAGCCGTAAACGGCGGCCGCGCGCCGAAGAGGGCGCTGCCAACCCGCACATGGGTGGCGCCCAGCTTCACCGCCATCTCGTAGTCGGCGCTCATGCCCATGCTGATGCGGGCGAGGCCGTTGCGTGCCGCCATCTTGACCAGCAGGGCGAAATGCAGCGCCGGCTCCTCGTCAACCGGCGGGATGCACATCAATCCGACCACCGGCAGTCTGTGGGTGTCGCGGCAGGCAATTACGAAGGCGTCGAGATCGGCCGGCAGAACGCCCGCCTTCTGGGGCTCCTCGCCGGTGTTGACCTGGATGTAGCAGGCCGGCCGGCGGCCGAGACGTTCCATCTCCTTGGCCAGCGCTCCGGCAATGCGCTCGCGGTCGACCGATTGGATGACGTCGAACAATGCTACCGCGTCGCGCGCCTTGTTGGTCTGCAGCGGCCCGATCAGGTGCAGTTCCAGATCCGGATACTCGGCCTTGAGGGCGGGGAATTTCTCTTCCGCTTCCTGGACGCGATTCTCGCCGAACACGCGCTGGCCGGCCTGCAACATCTCGCGGACCATGTCGGCGCCATGGGTCTTGGAAACGGCGACCAGCGTCACGGTGGCCGGATCGCGGCCGGCGGAACGCGCGGCGGCGGCGATGTGCTGATGGACGTTGGCCAAACGCTCGGGGGCCAAACGCTCGGGGGCCAAACGCTCGGGGGCCAGACGGTCGGCGCCAGCGCTCATGTCTAAAGGCCTGTCCGAACCGCCAGGGCCTCGGCGTTGTTGGGATCGGCCGCCAGCGCCGCATCCAGGGTTTCGCGGGCCTTGTCGCGCTCGCCCAGCGCCGCGAGACAGGCGCCGTAGTGGGTGAGCAGCCGCGGATCGCCCGGCAGGCTGCGCAGCGCGTGCTCATGCAGCGTGCGCGCTTCGGCGGCGCGGCCGAGATCGACCAGCACGCGGCCGAGGTTGGTCAGCACCAGCGGATCGTCACTCGCCAGCCGCGAGGCGCGCTTCAGCGAACGCCGAGCCTCCTCGAAGCGCTTTAGGCCACGCAGCGCCAGGCCCTGGTTGTTCAACGCCTGTACGTCGTCGGCCGCTGTCTTCAGGTGGGCTTCGAGGGCTTCGAGGGCCTCGGCAAACTTCTGCTGCTCGATGTGCAGGTTGGAAAGCTGCAGGACCGCGTCCCTGTCGCGCGGGTTCGCGCGCAGCGCCCGATGCAGCAGGTCGACGGCTTCGTCGCTCTTGCCGGCGGCGGCGTGGGCGAGGGCCAGCGTCTTGAGGGCCGCCGCGAAGGCGGGGTCGAGTTCGAGCGAGCGCTGGATCGGCGCGATCGCGTCGGTTGGCCGGCCGGCATGATAGAGCACGAAGCCCAGCACATGATTGAGCGAGGCGCTTTCGGGCGCGAACTCGAGGGCACGGCCGGCTTCGGCGATGGCCTCGTCGAAATGGCCGAGGCCGCTCAGGGCAAGTGCGCGGTCGCCCAAGATCTGGCCGCGGCGGGCGGCGTCCTCGCCGGCATCGATCATTGCCAGGTCGAGGACGTCGATCGCGGGGGAATAATGGCCCATGCGGTAAAGTGCGTAGCCCAGCATGTTGCGCGCCCGGGCCTGGAGCGGCTTCAGGCCTTCACCGGCACCACCGGGCTGCTGGATGGCGGCATCGACATTGGTGACGAACTCAACCAGCTCGCGCTCGGCCGCGGCGAAGCGGCCCATGTCCATATAGATGGAGGCAAGCGCCAGCCGTGCCTCGACATGGGCCGGCGTGCGGCGGATCGTGTCGCGAAAACGTCGTGCCGCCTCGTCGAGGCGGCCCTGCCGGCGCGCCACCAGGCCGAGATTGTAGGACAGCATCGGCTCGTTGGGGTCCTTGGCCAGCGCCTTGCGCCACAAGGCTTCGGCATCAGCCAGCGCGCCACGCTGCGACAGGCAGACCGCGAGATAGTGCAGGATGTCGGGCCGCTCGCCGTAGCGGCCGAGGGCAGCACGAAACAACGGCTCGGCGCGGTCGAACCAGCCGGCGCGCAGATATTGCAGGCCGGTCTGGAGATCCGGGTCGGGCTGAGCCGCCGGTGTGGAGGAGGGCAAGGCCATGGCGCGCTGTGTAGACCCGCCCCACGGCCAAGGCTACATCAAAGACCATGGTCAAGGATGCGGGATTGTTCTCGGCGGCGATGGCCGATGTGAAGCCGCTCGAGGGCCGGAAACGGCCGCAGCGTGCCGCGCCGGCCAAGGTGGCGCTACCGCCGCCAGCGCCCAAGCCGCAACTGGCGAAGCGAAAGCCGGTCGCGCCGACGGAGCCCGATCTCAGCAGCGACGACAGGAGCTTCGATCGCGATGTCGCGCGCGCCTTGTCGCGCGGCAAGCTCACCCCCGAGGCCACGCTCGATCTGCACGGTATGACGCTCGCGGCGGCCGAGCGCGCCGTCGGTGATTTTCTGGAGCGGGCAGGCGCGCGGGATTTCCGCGTCGTCCTGATCGTCACGGGCAAGGGCCTGCGCGAGGAAGGCGGCCGCCTGATGGGCGGCCGCATCCGTTCGGAGTTCGTGGGCTGGCTCAATCGCCCCGACAACCGTGCCCGGGTGCGCAGCGTCCGCCCCGCGCATCCCCATCACGGCGGCAGCGGCGCCTTCTACGTGCTGCTGCGCCGGCGCTCCTCGGCCAGGAGCCGTTCCTTGCGGGCCACGCCCCAGCGATAGCCGGTGAGCGCGCCGCTGGCGCCGACGGCGCGGTGGCAGGGAATGACGACCGCCGCCTGGTTGGTGGCGCAGGCCCGGCCGACGGCGCGCGCCGCGGTGGGTTCGCCGATCCGTCGGGCGATCTCGCCGTAGGTGCGGGTCTGGCCGGCCGGGATCTCTGTCAGCGCCTTCCACACCTTCCACTGGAAGGCCGTGCCCACGATATCGAGCGGCACGTCGGGCGCATCGAGCGCGGTCGGCTTGCGGCCGTAGAGCCGGGCCAGCACGCTTTTCACGCGTGGACCGAGTGTGCCGTCGTTGCGCGTGATCTCGGCCGCCGGGAAGTCGTTGTGCAGCGATTTCTCGAGCGCCCGGTCGTTGTCGCCCAGGAAGACCGCGGCAATGCCCTTCTGGGTCGCGGCCACCAGGACGCGACCGTAGTCCGAATCGACCGTCGTGAAGTCGATATGGGCCCCGGCGCCGCCCTTGGCATAGGTCGCGGGTGTCATGCCCAGCGTCTTGTCGCTGCTTTCATAGACGCGGCTCGGCGAGCCGTAGCCGGCGCCGTAGAGCGCATCGGAGACCGTCTCGCCGCCGCGCAGCGCCTTGCGGAAGCGCAGGCGCTTGCGCGCCGCCAGCCAGTCGCGGGGATTTACGCCCAGTTCGGCGATGAAGCGCTTGCTGAGCGCCCCGCTTGACAGCCCGACCTTGCGCGCCACGGCGGCCAGCGAGGGCGCCGTGTCGGCCAGGGTCGAGTCGAAAAGGGCGCAGGCCCGGGCCACCGGCTGGCTGAGGCCAAGATCGGCCCGCCAGTCGCGCGGCTTGCAGCGTTTGCAGGCACGGAAGCCTGCAGCCTCGGCAGCGTCGGGCGAGGCATGGAAATCCACGTTGCGCCGGAGCGGGGTCCGGGCAGCACAGGACGGCAGGCAGTAGACCCCGGTCGATTTGACGGAGAACCAGAACCGGCCGTTGAACGTCCGGTCGCGCCGCAGGAGGGCCTGCCAGCTCGTGTCCGGATCGGGAAGCGTGGGGGTGGCGAGAGCCAAGGTGGGAAGTGCCAGAGGATGTTGGGTCATGGCGCCATCAAAGCACCCTGACCC
>CAMARK010000085.1 GCA_945860205.1 Reyranella massiliensis 521
GAATTTCAACGGCTACTTCGGTGGTGATGCCGAGAAGATGCCCGATTTCAAGGCCTACAAGCGCTACGGCATCTCGAAGGCCACCTGGTATGCCTGGTCCCAGTATTTCGATCGTTTCAACGTCGAGAAGGAGCCGAACGAACCCAACCGCTTCGGCTGGATCGTCGAGATCGATCCGTACGATCCTTCGGCCGCGCCGATCAAGCGCACGGCGCTCGGCCGCTTCAAGCATGAGGGTTGCACCTACGCCCTCGCCAAGGATGGCAGAGTCGTGTTCTACAGCGGCGACGACGAGCGGTTCGACTATGTCTACAAGTTCGTCACGGCCAAGCCCTGGAGCCCGACCGACCGGGCCGCGAACAGGAACCTGTTGGACGAGGGGACGCTCTACGTCGCCCGCTTCGCCGATGACGGCAAGGTCGAGTGGTTGCCGCTGGTTCATGGCCAGGGCCCGCTGACGGTGGAGAACGGCTTTGCCAACCAGGCCGACGTCGTCATCTATGCCCGTGTGGCCGCCGACCTGCTGAAGGCGACGCCAATGGATCGCCCTGAGGACGTCGAGACCAATCCGGTCAACGGACGAGTCTACGTGATGCTCACCAACAACACGCGGCGCACAGAGCAGCAGGTGAACCGCGCCAACCCGATGGCCCGCAACGCCCACGGCCACGTCATCGAGATCACGCCCAAGGACGGCGAGCATGCGTCGACCGAGGGGACCTGGTCGATCTTCATCGTCGGTGGCAAGCCCGGCATCGATGCCGGCGCGCGCTATCATCGGGCGACCTCGGAGAACGGCTGGCTGTCGTGTGTCGACAACTGCGCCTTCGACAGCAAGGGCCGCATCTGGCTCGCCACCGACGGCGCGCCGACGGCCGCCGGCATCGCCGATGGTCTCTACGGTGCCGACACCACGGGCTACGGCCGCGGCCTGACGCGGTGCTTCTTCCAGGCGCCGACCGGTGCGGAGGTTTGCGGCCCGATCCTGACGCCCGACGACATCACGGTGTTCCTGGCCATCCAGCATCCGGGCGAGGATGCTGGCTCGACGTTCGAGAAGCCTTCGACGCGCTGGCCCGACTTCAAGGAGGGCATGCCGCCCCGACCGTCGGTCATCGCCATCACCAAGAAAGGTGGCGGCGCGATCGGGTCGTAGGCGGAGCGCAGCTCGGCCGGTTCAATGTCTGAGGCGCCCGCGGCGCCTCAGACATTGAACCTGAAGTGGAAGACGTCGCCGTCCTTGACGGCGTAGTCCTTGCCTTCGAGGCGGAGCTTGCCGGCATCGCGCGCACCTGCTTCGCCCTTCAGGCTCACATAGTCGTCGTAGGCGATGGTCTCGGCGCGGATAAAGCCCTTCTCGAAGTCGGTGTGGATGACGCCCGCGGCGACAGGCGCCGTGGCCTCGCGGCGCACGGTCCAGGCACGTGCTTCCTTGGGGCCGACCGTGAAGAAGGTCACGAGATCGAGAAGCTGGTAGCCTGCCCGCACCACGCGCGCGAGGCCGGTTTCCTTCAGGCCGAGCGAGGAGAGGTAGTCGCCCTGGTCCTCGGGCGGCAGCTGCGCCACCTCGGCCTCGATGGCGGCCGAGATCACCACCGCCAGCATGCCGCGGCCCTTGGCGAAGGCTTCTGCCTTGGCGCTGTGGTCGTTGCCGATGGCGGCTGAGCTCTCGTCGACGTTCAGCACGTACATCATCGGCTTGGCGGTGATGAGCTGCAGGCCATGGAACACCGGCAGCTCGTCGGCTGTCAGCGCGGCTTCGCGGGCGGGCTTGCCCTCGCGCAGCGCATCCAGCGCCTTCTTGACGACGGGGGCCTCGGCGGCTGCTTCCTTGTCGCCGCTCTTGGCGCGCTTCTCGAGGTTGGGAAGGCGCTTTTCCAGGCTGTCCATGTCGGCAATCATCAGCTCGGTCTCGACGATCTCGGCGTCACGCACCGGATCGACGCTGCCCTGGACGTGCGTCACGTCGCCATCCTCGAAGCAGCGCAGCACGTGGGCGATGGCGTCGACCTCGCGGATGTTGGCCAGGAACTGGTTGCCGAGCCCTTCGCCCTTCGACGCGCCCTTCACGAGGCCGGCGATGTCGACGAATTCGAGCTGGGTCGGGATGATCTTGGCCGAGTTCGCGATCGCCGAGAGCTTGTCGAGCCGCGGATCGGGCACGGCGACGCGACCGACATTGGGCTCGATGGTGCAGAACGGATAGTTGGCCGCCTGCGCCGCTTGCGTCGCTGTGAGCGCATTGAACAGGGTCGACTTGCCGACGTTGGGCAGGCCGACGATACCGCAATTGAAACCCATGTTTTACTCTTTGAGGTTCAGGCGCGCCGGGAGATCCGGTGCGGGCGCCAGGCTCGCCACCCGGCTCATGTATTTCTCGTCCGCCTTGGCGCCGCCTTCGATCAGCAGCGCCGATTCCTCGGCCAGGGCCGACAGCAACTTCGGGACCCAGCCGGTCGCGGGATCGCGCTCGTCCGGCTCAAAGTCGCGCAGGACCCAGTGCAGAACCAGGTCCTTGTGGCCGGGATGGCCGATGCCGATGCGAACACGGCGATAGTCCTTGCCGACGTGGGCGTCGATGTCGCGCAGGCCATTGTGCCCGCCGGCGCCGCCGCCCTTCTTCATCCTCACGCGCCCCGGCGCGATATCGAGTTCGTCGTGGAACACCACCATGCGGTCCAGCGGCACTTTCAGGAAGCGCACCGCCTCGCCCACGGCCTTGGCTGACTCGTTCATGAAGGTCATGGGCTTCAGGACGATGACGCGCTCGCCGCCGAGGTGACCTTCGGCCACCTCGCCGTTGAAGCGTGCGCGCCATGGGGAGAAAACACGGCGGCGGACAATCTCGTCCACCGCCATGAATCCAACGTTGTGCCGATGCCCCGCGTAACGGGGCCCGGGGTTGCCGAGCCCGACCAGCAGGAGCATCGGACCGGCGGAACCCTGGTCCGCCGGCTACTTCTTCGCCGGAGCGGGGGCCTTGCCACCCGCCGCCGGTGCCGCAGCACCTGCCGCCGGAGCCGCACCACCCGCTGCGGGTGCAGCACCCGCCGCCGGAACTGCCGCCGCACCTTCCGCGGCTGCCGGAGCCGCCGCATCGGCCGCTGCCTGCTCGCGCACCACGGTCGGTGCGGCGATCGAAGCCACGGTGGCGTCCTTGTCTCGGCTTACCACCCGCACGCCCTCGGGAACCGAGATCGTCGAGAGATGGATCGAGTGGCCGATCTCGAGGCCGGTCAGGTCGACCTCGAAGTATTCCGGGATCGCGTCGGCCTTGGTGCGCACCGTGATCTCGTGAAGCACGATGTTGAGCACGCCGCCGCGCTTGATGCCGGGCGATGCCGCGTCGTTCTTGAAGTGGACGGGGACCTGCACGGTGATGACCGACTGGGGGCCGATCCGCAGGAAGTCGAGATGGAGGGGCTTGTCCGTCACCGGGTCGACCTGCACGTCGCGCGGCAGGACCTGGTAGCCCTTGCCCTCGACGTCGATCTCGAGCCGATGGTTGAAGTAACCTTCCTTGCGTAGCTCGCGCTCGATCGATTTCGGCTCGACCGCGATCATGACCGGGGGTTGCTTGTCGCCGTAGATAACGGCGGGAATCAGTCCCTCGCGACGGCTGGAACGGGCGCCCCCTTTGCCGGCCCGATCCCGCATCCTCGCGACGACTTTGGTCGTCTCTGACATCTCACTTCTCCTTGGGTTGGTCTTTTCTCTCTCACTCGCGGCGCGGCCTCCAGGGGTGCCGATCGCCGGATCTCCAATTCCTCAGTTCAATAAATCTTCAGTCGAACAAACTCGAAACCGACGATTCGTCGGAAATACGCCTCATGGCTTCGGCCATCAGCGAGGCGGTGCTGAGTGGCCGCACGTTGGGCGAAATCCGTACCGCTTCGGTGGGCTGGATCGAATCGGTAATGACCAGCTTCTCCATTGGCGAGGCCGCGACCCGGGCCACGGCGCCGCCCGACAGCACGCCGTGCGTGACGTAGGCGCACACCGACTTGGCGCCCTGGTCCATGAGGGCGACGGAGGCGTTGCAGAGCGTGCCGGCCGAATCGACGATGTCGTCGATCAGGATGCAGTCGCGGCCTTTCACGTCGCCGATCACGTTCATCACTTCGCTGACGCCCGCCACCTCGCGGCGCTTGTCGATGATGGCGAGATCGGCGTCGATGCGCTTGGCAATGGCGCGCGCCCGAACCACGCCGCCGGTATCGGGCGAGACCACGGTAAACTCGCGGCCCTTCATCGTGTCATGGATGTCCTTGGAGAACACCGGGCCGGCATAGAGATTGTCGAGCGGGATATCGAAGAAGCCCTGGATCTGGCCGGCGTGCAGGTCGAGGGTGAGCACGCGGTGGGCACCGGCGTTGGTGATGAGGTTGGCCACCAGCTTGGCCGTGATCGGCGTGCGCGAGCCGATCCTGCGATCCTGCCGGGCGTAGCCGAAATAGGGCATCACCGCGGTGATGCGCCGGGCCGAGCTGCGGCGCAGCGCATCGATGGTGATCAGCAGGTCCATCAGATGATCGTTGGCCGGCGAGCTTGTCGACTGGATGATGAACACATCCTCGCCGCGCACGTTTTCCAGGATCTCGACGAAGATTTCGTTGTCCGCGAAGCGGCGGATGTTCGCCTTGACCAGCGGCAACGCCAGCTTGGCGGAAATGGCTTCCGCCAGCGGTCGGTTGCTGTTGCCGGTGAGAATCTTCATGGATCGCGCCCCTCGCGCCGGGGCGGGACCTCGTTAAGTCGTTGATATTACACGACAAAACGGCCATCCCGGGCCGCGACGCGGCGGACCATACCAATGTGAGCGGGCCGTGTAAACGCCCTGTAATCAGGGCTTTTTCGGCGCGTAGAAGACGCTGTCGATCTCGACGATATCGTCGTCGAACAGGCGCCGGACCTCGACCATCGTGCGCGGCGGATAGGGCGGCTTGCCCCAGAGCTCGGCCTGCACCTTGTCGACCATGGGCGCGAAGGTTTTCAGGTCGCTGACGTAGATCGTGAGCCGCACGCAATCCTGCAGGCTGGCGCCCTCCGACTGGGCGATCAGCCTGATGTTGAGGAAGGCCTGGCGGATGCGGGCCTGCGGATCCTGCACCAGCCTGTTGGTCGTGGGATCCACGCCCTGCATGCCGGCGACGAAGACGAAATCGCCGGCCCGCGCGCCAAGGCTCCAGGTTCCCTCCGCCTTGATGGCCTCAGGCGGATCGAGTGTGCGCACGCCGTTCGGCGACAGCTGTGGCGACTGGGCGACGGCGCTACCCGCGGTGAGCAGGACGCAGAGGAGAGCGAAAAACCTCATGCCTTGTGCGGATCGGCCAGGAACGGCCACTGCGCCTTGTCGACCTTGGTGTAGGGCAGCAGCGACCAGTCCGGCACCAGCGCGCCGGGCGCGGCGACATAGACCACCTCGCTGGCGATCGGGGCGTAGGCCGCATGGAAATGCTGCATCGACTTTACCACCACGACCTTCTTGGTCGAGGGATCGACGCCCAGCTTGGTGAAGCAGTCGAGGCTGTGGCACTGCGAGCGCTTGGTGTTGACGATCACCGTCACGCCCTCGATCTGAAGGGCGGCGGCATCGCCGATCGGGTTGGTGCCTTTGCGCTGGCCGCCGAACTGGATGAAGACGTCCTTCTCGAGCTTCAGCACCTTGGCGCGGGCATCGATCGGTGCGCCCGATTGCGGCCCGAGCTTGCCGCCGAGGCGAATGTCGAGCTCGGCGCCTTCGCCCACTTCGAACGCCAGCTTCACCGCGCCGGGATCCCAGAACATGGCAATGGCGGCATCCTGGATCTTCTTGTCGAGCAGCTCGCGCAGGATGAAGGTCGAATCGGAGGCCGCGCCGCCGCCGGCATTGTCCGAGACGTCGGCCAGCACCATGGGCTTGGGCAGGTTGTGCGACTGGGCGCGGGCCATGGCAGTGCCGAGCGTGACGTAGGGCGGCTGCGTCGCCGACCGCATGGCGAAGAATTCCTGGCCGAGTTCCTTGGCGAGCTTCTCGGCCTTGGGCCTGTCGTTGTCGGTGACGGCGATGATCTTGCTGCTCATCTCCTTGATGTCGGACCACGGAAAGCCGTGGGCGATCGACAGCGACAGCACGCCGTCCTTGCCTTCCATCGCCATCAACTTGTCGACGAAGCCGCGCATCGGCTCGCGCGTGGTGTGGAACACGCCGATCATGCGGCAGTCCCAGGCGGCCATCACCGGCTTGGTGCGGCCCTCGATGGCGCCTTCCATGACGGTGAAGAGATCGTCGGCGCGCTCCGAGACGTCGACATGCGGATACTCCTTGAACAGCACCAGCACGGTGGCGTCGCGGAAGGTGCCCTCGCCAATGTTGCAGTGGAGATCGAGCTCGACGCCGACCGGCACGTCGGGGCCCACGACCTTGCGCACGTGAGCGAGCAGGTCGCTTTCGCAATCGTCGTAGCCCTCGGCCACCATGGCGCCGTGCATGGACAGGAACACGGCGTCGACCGGCATCGCGGCCTTGAGGTCCGACACGATCTCGTCGCGGAAGGCCTCGTAGACCTTCTTCACCGTCTTGCCGGCCGGCATGGCGAAGGCGCAGAGGCTTTCGACCGTCTGCCAGCCCTTGGCGTCGGCGCGCTGCTTCCAGACCGCCAGCGGCGCCCCGAACATCGGGATGTTCTTGCCGTAGCTGGCCTTGCGGTAGAGGCAGGTCTCCTCGAAGAGCTGATGGCCGGTCGGGATGGACGCGAAGGTGTTAGTCTCGGTGCCGAGGCAGGCGGTAAAAATCTTTTTCATTTGGCCTTTGCATGTCGCCTAGATAGCGACGGGAAAAAATCCAGGATTGGTGATCTTGGGCGACCGGACCGAAGCGGGCAAGTCATTGCCCCACCAAGCATTTTGGCTGTTCGGACCGGACATTGCCTGTCGCCTGAACGGCGACATTTTTTGACTCCAATTCTGTAATTCTTTCAGAGCGTCCACTGGCCCGCCAAACGTCGGTCGAGTGAAGTTGTCCGGAGAAGCTCGGTAATGTGGGCACGCTACGAAAATCGACGGATCGAAGTCGAATCGCGATTTTGCAGGAATCCTGTCTGCAAGCGGTTGATGCGCCACGATGTTTTCCGCGCACGTCCACAACGCGGATATTTTCTGGACAGGTTGTCGCAGTCAGACGGCCAGTGCGCGGTCCATCAAGCGCGTTTCGGCTGCCACGCCGAGATCGGCGGTGCCGAACTGCGCGAAGTGCCCGGCGCCCAGACGCGTTTCGCCATAGAGCGGGGCGAACTCGGAGCCTGCATCCACCAGGGCGGCAAGGGCTGCGATGCGGGCCAGGCCCTCGCAGAGGAAGCGGGCGCGGCGCTCGGCGTCGGCTGACTTGAGAGTCTGTTCCAGCGCCTGGGCGAGCGGCGCCACGTTGAAGGCGCGTGACGCTGTGCGCACCAGCCGGGACAGCGTGTCCATGGCAGCTTCGGGATGCCGGCCGGCGGCGCGCAGCACGTCGAGCGCCATGACGTTGCCCGAGCCTTCCCAGATGGCATTGAGTGGCGCCTCGCGATAGTAGCGCGCCAGGGGCAGGTCCTCGGTGTAGCCATTGCCGCCCAGGCACTCGAGCGATTCGTAGATCACCTGCGGCGTGCTCTTGCACACCAGGAATTTTACCGCCGGCGTCAGCAGGCGGGCATAGGCCGCCTCGCGCGGATCCTCGGCGGCCCTGTCAGTGGCATGGGCGAGGCGAAACACCAAAGCCACCTGGGCTTCCAGTTCAAGGGCGAGGTCGGCCGCCACGGCGCGCATCGCCGGCTGGTCGGCGAGCTTCTTCTGGAACACCGAGCGGTGGCGGATGTGATGCAGCGCCTGGCTGAGCGCAATCCGCATCTGGCCGGCCGAGGCGATGGCGCAGTCGAGTCGCGTCAGGTTCACCATCTCGATGATGGTGCGTACGCCCGTGCCCTCGGGCCCGACCCGCTCGGCATAGGCGGCGTGGAATTCGACTTCCGACGAGGCATTCGACTTGTTGCCGAGCTTGTCTTTCAGCCGCTGGAAGCGGAGTCCGTTAGGGCTGCCGTCGGGGCGGTGCCGCGGCATCAGATAGCAGGTGAGGCCGCCCTCTCCGGATTCATGGGCAGCCTGAGCGAGCACCAGGAAGGCGTCGCACATTGGCGCCGACATGAACCATTTGTGGCCGGTGATCTCGACGTGATCGCCCTGCACGACGGCCTGGGTGATGTTGGCGCGCACGTCGGTGCCGCCCTGGCGCTCGGTCATGCCCATGCCCAACGTAACGCCGGTCTTCTTTCCCCACGGCAGCGGCCTGGGATCGTAGCTGCGCGACAGGATCCGGGGCCGCCATTTCTTGAGCAACGCAGGCTCGGCGCGGAGCGCCCCGATGCAGGCATGCGTCATGGTGATGGGGCAGAGATGGCCGCTCTCTGCCTGGGTCGCGAGGTAGAGCCGCACGGCCCGGCTGCTGAGCGGGCCCTTCGGGTCGCTGCCGTCGTGCGCCGAGGCATGGATGCCGTGACCGATGCTTTTGGTCATCAGCGCGTGATAGGCGGGATGGAACTCGACCAGGTCGAGGCGGTTGCCCTTGCCATCCATCGTTCTCAGCTTGGGCGGATTCTCGTTGGCGATCCGGCCGAGATCGAGTGTCTCGGCGGAGCCGTAGTCGCGGCCGCAGGCCGACAGTGCCTTGGCATCGAGGCCGAGGCGCGCCGCGGCATCGGCCAGCGGCCGGTCGGCGGCAAACAGGTCGACGTCGCCGAAGGCCGGCGACTGGTTGAATGAGGCGTCTTCGAGCAAGCCGGAGGTCATGGGGAATAGTCTCTCATGCACCTCTGCCCCGCTACAGCGACTTGGTTACAAGTCGCGCGGGGAGAGGTGCATGAAAGGTCGAGCTGCGTCGCGCGTCAGCTACCGCCGCCGTACTTGAAGGAGAGCTTCACCTTGGTGCGATAGGCCGTGACCTTGCCCTTCTCGATGACGAGGTCCTGCTCGATGACTTCGGCGACGCGCAGGTCGCGGAGCGACTTGGCCGCCCGTTCAACGGCCACCTTGGCCGCCTTTTCCCAGGACTCGCTGCTGGTGCCGACCAGTTCGATCACCTTGTAGACGCTATCGACCATTTTTAACCTCCCTGGACACGGTTGTGCCGTTTGATCCGGCGCCGGGTCAGGGGGAGGCTCGGCAGCGGTTGCCTAGCTGGCTTTTCCTTGTAGCGGAGGGAGCTTAGCACGGCGCCCATCACCCGTCGCCTCGGGCGGAGTAATCTCCGCCCTGGAGCGTAGCCGAGGGGCCTTCTCTCGAGCGGTGACAGCTTATCGTGGAGAGCAGGACCCTCCACTACGCGCCTTCGGCGCTTCGGTCGGGACGACGGGCTACGCCGCGGCGAACTTGCCGAATTCCCAGTTGCGGCCGGGGGCGGCGGCGAACAGCGCCTTGGTGTATTCGTCCCTCGGCGAGCCGAACACCTGCTCGGCCGAGCCGTACTCGACGACGCGGCCCTTGCTCATCACTGCGACGTAGTCGCAGATCTGCGCCGCCACGCGCAGGTCGTGGGTGATGAACAGCACCGCGAGATTGAGCCGGACGCGGATCTCGTCGAGCAGCTCCAGCACCTGCTTCTGCACCGACACGTCGAGCGCCGAGACCGCCTCGTCGGCGATCAGCAGCTCGGGCTCCATGGCGAGCGCCCGCGCAATACAGATGCGCTGCCGCTGGCCGCCCGAGAACTGATGCGGATAGCGGTCGAGCGAATTGGGATCGAGCCGCACGGTTTCCATCAGCTTGCGCGCACGGGCCAGCGCCTCGTCGCGCTTGAGGCCAAAGTTCATCGGCCCTTCGATGATCGACTCGCCGATGGTGATGCGCGGGTTCATCGAGCGGTAGGGATCCTGGAAGACGATCTGCACGCGCCGCCGGTGCGGGCGCAGCTTGCTGGCCGTCATGGTCGCGATCTCGGTGTCGCCGAGGAAGATCTTGCCTTCGCTGGGATCGATCAGGCGGGCGATGCAGCGCGCCACCGTCGACTTGCCCGACCCTGACTCGCCCACGATGCCCAGCGTCTCGCCGCGGCGGATGTCGAGATCGACGTCGACCGCCGCCTTCACCACACGCGCCTTCTGGAAGAAGCCGCTGCCGCTGTAGGTCTTGCCGAGCTTCTCGGTACGCAGCACGGTTGGACCGTCCTTGCGCACGTCGCGATGCACGGGATGGATCGACGGCACCGAGGAGATCAGCATCTTGGTGTAGGCATGCTCGGGCCGCGACAGGATCTTCTCGGTCGGACCCATCTCGACCAGCTCGCCCCAGCGCAGCACGGCCACGCGATGGGCGATCTCGGCGACCACGCCGAAATCGTGGGTGATGAACAGAACGCCCGTGCCCTGGCCGTCCTGCAGTTCGGCGATCAGCTTCAGGATCTCGGCCTGCGTGGTGACGTCGAGTGCGGTGGTCGGCTCGTCGGCGATCAGCAGCACGGGATCGAGCACCAGCGCCATGGCGATCATGATGCGCTGGCGCTGGCCGCCTGAGAGCTGGTGCGGGTAGGAGGCGTAGATGCGCTCCGGCTCGGGCAGTTTCACACGGGCCAGGATGGCGATGATCTTGGCCTTGCGCGCCGCCGCATCGAGCTTGGTGTGGGTATTGAGCACCTCGTCGATCTGCTCGCCGCAGGTCATGACCGGGTTCAGCGCCGTCATCGGCTCCTGGAAGATCATCGACATGCGCGTGCAGCGAAGTTCCCGCAGCCGCGATTCGTCGGCGGCCAGGATGTTCTCCCCCTCGAGCAGAATCTCTCCCGAGCTCGGCTTCAGGGCCTTGGCGAGCAGCCCCATGATGGTGAAGGCGATCACCGACTTGCCCGAGCCCGATTCGCCCACGAGACAGACGATCTCGCCGGGGCTGACCGTGAAGCTCACCTTTTCGACGGCATGGACGCGGTCGGCGCCTGATGGCAGGGAAACGCTGAGATTACGGACTTCGAGGACGGGACGTTTGGTTTCGGTCATTACTGAACTCTCGTCGTCCCGAGCGGAGCGCGTAGCGCGCAGCCGAGGGACCTTGTTTCAACGGTCGGGCTCTTGTCGTGGAGAAAAGAGCCCTGGACTGCACTTCGTTTCGCCCGCGGTATGCCGCTTCGCGTCATACTTTCTTGCTCATCTTCGGATCGAGCGTATCGCGCAGCCCGTCGCCCATGATGTTGATCGCCAGCACGGTGAGCGCCAGGAAGATGCCGGGGAAGAAGATGTTGTGCGGGAACACGCGGAACAGGGTGCGGCCCTCGGCCATGATGTTGCCCCAGCTCGGGATTTCCGGCGGGATGCCGATGCCGAGGAAGCTGAGCGCCGCCTCGACGAGGATCGCGGCGGCGGCGAGGAAAGTGCCCTGCACGATCAGCGGCGCCACGGTGTTGGGCAGGATGTGGCGGAACATCAGGATCCAGGTCGGCGTTCCGACCGAGATCGCGCCTTCGACGTAGGGTTCCTCGCGCACCGTCAGCACCACCGAGCGCACCAGCCGCACGACGCGCGGCACATCGGGGACGACGATGGCGAAGATCACGGTGATGAGGCCGGCGCGCCAGATCGAGACCAGCGCGATCGCGAGCAATATGCCCGGTATCGCCATCAGCCCGTCCATGATCCGCATGATGATGCCGTCGAGCCACCTGACGTAACCCGAGATCAGGCCGATGACCGTACCGATGACCACGGCGATGATGGCGACGGCAACGCCGACCGCGAGGGACACGCGCGTGCCGTAGATGACTCGGCTGTAGACGTCGCGGCCCAGGCTGTCGGTGCCCATGATGGCCACGCGCTTGGCTGTCGTGCCGTCGTCGAGACGATAGGTGATCTCGGTGCCGGGCTTCTTGTTGCGCCCCGCCGGGTCGATGCGCGTCGGATCGACGGTGCCGAGGACGGGTGCGAGAGCGGCGATCACCAGCATGATCATAAGGATGGTGCCGCCGATGATGACGCCGGGGTTGCGAATCGCCAGGCGCCACAGGCTCTTGCGCTTGGTCGATGCCGCCGAGATCGAGGCGGAGTCGACGATCTCTTCGGGGGTTATGGCGCTCAATAGCGGATCCTCGGGTCGAACAGGGTGTAACTGATATCGATCAGCAGGTTGATCACGACATAGACCACCGAGAACATCAGGATGACGGCCTGGATGGTCGGGAAGTCGCGGCTCAGCACCGCTTCGACGGTGAGTCGGCCGAGGCCGGGCAGGCCGAAGACGCTTTCCGTCACGACCGCGCCGCCGATCAGGATGGCGATTCCCAGGCCGATCACGGTCAGGATCGGGACGGCGGCATTGCGCAACGCATGACGCATCAGCACGACCCGGTTCGAGAGGCCTTTGGCGCGGGCCGTGCGGATGTAGTCCTCGTTCAGCACTTCCAGAACCGACGCGCGGGTGATGCGCGAGATCAGCGCGATGAAGCCCACCGACAGGGTCAGCGACGGCAGCACCATGCGCTCGAGGAAGCCCCAGAAGTTGACGCCTATGCGGATGTAACCCTGTACCGGCAACCAGCCGAGCTCGATGGCAAAGACGTAGATCAGGCAGTAGCCGATGACGAAGCCGGGCACTGAAAAGCCCACGACCGAGAAGCCCATGACGATGCGATCGAGCAGCGAGCCCTGCCGATAGGCGGCAAGGACGCCGATCGGCACCGAGAGGCTGACGGCGAAAACCAGGGTGCAGACGGCGAGGGCGAGCGTGGGTTCGATGCGCTGGGCGATCAGCTCGGCCACGGTCTTCTTGAAGAAGAAGCTCTCGCCGAAATTGCCCTGCAGCATGTTGCCGATCCAGATGACGAACTGCGTCCAGATCGGCTCTTCCAGGCCGAGCTTGCGGCGAATGTCGTCGATCTGGTCCGATGTGGCGTTGTCGCCGGCGATTACCGCAGCCGGATCGCCCGGCGTGAGACGCAGCATGAGGAAGACGAAAACCGCCACCACCGTCAGAACGGGAATGATGGCGATGAGACGGCGGATGATGAAATCGAGCATTGGTTCCCAATCGGAGGATCGTCCCGGACGGCGGCAGCCGCCCGGGACGTCGTCGTTATTTCTTCTCGATGTTCCACATCACAGGCACCGGCGCCTTGAGCCAGCCGCTGATGTTGGCGCGTGAGGCGCCGGGGCCGTACCACTGGCCGATCCAGCCATACTGGGCGGTCTCCAGTGCCCGGTCCTGGACCGCCTTGGCCAGTGCCTTGGCCTTGGCCGGGTCGGTTTCCTTGGCGTAGGCGTCGCGGATCTTCTCCATCTCCGGATCGGTCGGCCAGCCGAACCAGGACTTGTCGCCCTGGGCCACCATGTACGAGGTGGAGATCGGGTTCAGGATGTCGGCGGCCACCGAGAAGGTGTGCAGGATGTTCCAGCCACCCTGGTTGGCCGGATCCTTCTTGGTGCGGCGGGTGACCAGCGTCTGCCAGTCCATCGACTGCATGTCGACCTTGAAGCCGGCCTGCTCGAGGAGCTGCTTGGTCACCGGCGCGGTGTTGGTGAGCACCGGCAGCGTCGTCGACTGCATCAGCACGATTGGTGTGCCGTCATAGCCCGCCTCCTTGAGCAGCGCCTTGGCCTTCTCGAAGTCCGGCTTGACCAGCAGGCCATTGGGAGCGTCGAAGGCGTTGGGCGTGCCGCAGACGAAGGCGGCAGAGCAGACCTTGTAGTATTCGGGCTCGCCGACGGTCGCCTTGAGGTAGTCCTCCTGGCGCATCGCCAGCAGCGCGGCCATGCGGATCTTGGGATTGTCGAACGGCTTCACGACGTGATTGAAGCGGATGATGAACTGGTGACCGAGCGGGTTCCAGTCGACCAGCTTCACGCCCTTGTCCTTCTTGAGGATCGGGATCAGATCGTGCGGCGGTTGCTCGAGCAGGTCGATTTCGCCGGCAATCAGCGCATTCACCTGCTGCTGGGTGTCCGGCATCTCGACGATCTCGACGCGGTCGACCTTGACGACCTTGCCGCCGGCCAGGCCCGAAGCGGCTTCGGTACGCGGCTTGTACTTCGGATTCTTGAGATAGACGTGCCGCTCGCCGGGCTTGGACTCGTTCTTCTGGAAGATGAACGGGCCGGAGCCGATCTGGCTGTCGATCTGCTTGAAGGCGTCGGTCTCGGCGACCGCCTTGGGCATCATGAAGGGCACGTTCGAGCTCGGCTTGCCGAGCGAGTCGAGCACCAGGCCGTAGGGCTCCTTCAGCACCATCTGGAAGGTCTTGGCGTCGACTGCCTTGAACTCCTTGACGAAGTCCATGAGCTTGAGGCCCATGGCGTCGCGCTTGCCCCAACGCTGCAGCGAGGCGATGCAATCCTCCGAGGTGACGGGCTTGCCGTCGTGCCACTCGAGGCCGTCGCGCAAGGTGAAGGTCCACACCGTCTTGTCGGGCGAGACTTCGAACTTGTCGACCATCTGCGGCTTGACGACGTTGTTCTCGTCGGATGCAAACAGCGTGTCGTAGATCAGGTAGCCGTGGTTGCGCGTGACGTAGGCCGTCGTCCAGATCGGATCGAGGATCGTCAGGTTGCCGTTCTGCACGAACTTCAGGACCTTGCCCTGGGCCAGTGCCGGGCCTGCCGCGGCCAGAATTGCGCCGGCAGCCATCGCTCCCAGCGCCCGTCTCATGACTCTCTTCATCGAAGCCCCTCCGGTTCACTCCCCATCGAGGAAGGCGGAACCCCCTCCGCCCTCGTCGATGGGCGCGCGGGGGGCCGGCCCCCCGCGCGCGGGATCGGCTACTTTTTGGTCACATTCCAGAACACAGTCACCGGGGCCACCATGTTGCCCTCGACGGTATTGCGGCGCGCGATCGGCGCATACCACTGCCCGACGTTGATATGGGTGGGATTGTTCACCCAGTACTTCTGCAGGGCCTCGACGATTTCCTTCTGTTTGGCCGGGTCCGATTCCTTCGAGAACTGATCGCGGTACTTCTCGATCGTGGCGTCGCACGGCCAACCGAACATCGCCTTGTCGCACGAGGCATTGAAGAAGCCGGCCATCACCGGGTTGAGGATGTCGGCCGCCACCCACGAGGTGAGGAAGGCGTGCCAGCCGCCGGCATTCGGCGGGTCCTTCTTGACGCGACGGGCGACCAGTGTCTGCCAGTCCATCGAGACCAGGTCGACCTTGAAGCCGGCCCGTTCCAACTGGGCCTTGGCGACAGGGGCGAGATTGGTCAGCACCTGCAGGTCGGTCGACTGCATCAGCACGATCGGCGTGCCGTCGTAGCCGGCCTCGGTCAGGAGCTGCTTGGCCTTGGCGGCATTGCCATTCAGTACGTCGGCCATGCCGGCGTCGGTGGCCAATGGCGTGCCGCAGATGAACGGGGCCTTGCAAACCTTGAAGTAGGTCGGGTCGCCGATGGTGGCCTTGAGGAAATCCTCCTGGGCGAAAGCGACAAACACCGCGTGACGGACCTTGGCGTTGTCGAACGGCTTGACCGTGCTGTTGAAGCGGAAGGTGTACTGGTTACCGGTCGGGTTGGTGCTGACCAGGGCGACGTTCTTGTCCTTGGCAAGCAGCGGCAAGAGGTCGTGGCCAGGCGATTCGATCATGTCGATTTCGCCGTTCTGGATGGCCGCGACCTGGGTCTGCACGTCGGAGATCCAGAGCCATTCGACGCGGTCGACTTTCGCTACCTTGCCGCCGGCGAGCCCGGACGGCGCCTCGCTGCGGGCCTTGTACTTGGGGTTCTTGACGTAGACCGTCTTCTCGCCGGGCTTCCATTCGTCGCGCTTGAAGATGAAGGGGCCGGAGCCCACCACGTCCTCGATCTTGATCTGGGTGTTGGGATCCGTCGCGGCGACGCTCGCCGGCATCATGAAGGGCACGTTGGACGACGGCTTGCCGAGCGACTCCAGCACCAGGCCGTAGGGTTCCTTCATGGACATCTTGAAGGTCTTGGCATCGACCGCGGTCAGGCTCGCCACCGAGCCCATCAGCTTCTGGCCCATCGAATCCTTGGCCGCCCAGCGCTTGATCGACGCGACGCAATCTTCGGCCGTCACCGGCTTGCCGTCGTGCCATTCCAGGCCATCGCGCAGGGTGAAGGTCCACGTGAGCTTGTCGGCCGAGACGTCGTACTTGTCGACCATCTGCGGCTTGACCTGGAATTTCTCGTCCATCGCGAACAGCGTGTCCCAGACCAGGTAGCCATGGTTGCGCACGATGTAGGCGGTGGTTCAGATCGGATCGAGAATCTTTAGGTCCGAATGCATCACGACCTTGAGGGTCTGTGCCTCGGCCGGGGCGGTTCCCAGTAATCCACCCAGACTTGCTGCGGCCACGATGGCGGCAGCCGACTTCCTGAAATCGAACATCGGTTAAGTCTCCCTACTGTGCGGACTGTCTTTGCAAGAATCGCGCCGCTGGCGGGAACAGTAGCAGCCTATAGCCCCCCTCTGACAAGCCGATTCAGGGAAACTGCTGCTTCTAGCGCGGCCGGTTGATGGCTTTATCGAGCAGTTCGATGACGCCCTCGGACGCGGCGGTCGCGACGATATCGCCGAATCCCGCCCACGACCCCTTGGCGGCGGCGAGCGGCACCGGGTTGGACTGATCGATGTCGCCGATCGTCTTGCCGGCCGGGTCCTTCAACGTCCATTTGATGACCAGCGTGCCGATCTTCTCGTCGACCGGCGTCAGGCTCACCGTGGCGACCACCGAGAAGGTCTCGGGCCCCGGAGCGTCGACGATGACGATCTTGCTCGAGCCCAGCGCGCGACGCATGCCGGAATAGAGCTGGCGGTTGCCGTCGGACGGCGCGCCGGTGATGGCGCCCACCAGCACCCTGACATGCGTCTCGGTCGAGGCGGCGGCGGCGACGGGCATCGTGCCGGGAAGGACGCCGGGAATGCTCCCAGGAATGCCAGTTGCCGGATCGACCGGCTGATCCTGCATGATGCTGATGCCGGCGGCGACCTGGCCGGGCGAGCGTGGCTGGAAGTTGGGTGGCCGGCCGATCAGGGTGGCGATGCGGGGGGCGGCCTGCTGGGCGATGCGCGAGATCAGCTTGTCGCTGGCTTCGGCATAGTCCTCGCCGCGGGTGCGCGTGCGGCTGACGGCCGGCTCCTGCGTCGCGGGTTTGCCCGCGATGCGCCAGTCGATCTGGATTTCGATGCCGTCGCCGGCGTCGCGGGTGCTCATGACGCCGCCGACCTGCAGTGGCGCCTCGGCGGGCTGGATCGCGGCCACCACGCCGTAGGACTGCAGTTCGATGGCCAGCGCCGCCGCCAGCCGGGAGCCCATGTCGGGCGGCATGTTGCGCGGCGGTCCGATCGCCACGTCGATCTTGTCGAGCGGCGAGCGATAGCGCGCGGCGTCGGAACCGACGCTCTCGAACGGCTTGTAGCCCGTGCTGCATGCTGCCAGCAGGAGGCAGCAGAGAAGGCTCACAACATGACGCATGTCGCGACAAGTCCGAGCAGGCAGCAGAACATCAGGAGGATCAGGTAAGGCACGCGAGCTTCCCGGGTCAGCTGCCGAGAGCGATCGCCGACAGGCCCCGGCCGTAGTCGCGCACGCCTTGCAGCGTGTTGCGCCGGTAGCTGAAGAAATCCTCGGTGGCCGAGAGCGTGTCGTGGCCGGTCGCCGCCACGGCGACGCCGTTTCGCGCAATGCGGTGCACGAGATAGCCCGGCAGGTCGAACATGAAGTGGCCCGCGCGCGTGGCGGCGCGGAAAAACGCCGCGTTGGCCTCATCCTGCGCCAGGAACGGCGCGGGAAACTCCGGGCCGACCTCGTAGGATCGAGGGCCGATGCAGGGACCGACCGCGACCTTTATGCGCTCGCGGCGGGCGCCGAGCTTTTCCATGGCGGCGATGGTCGTGTCGGCGACACCGCCCAGCGCGCCCTTCCAGCCGGCATGTGCGGCGCCGATCACGCCGGCATCGGCATCGGCCAGCAGCACCGGCGCGCAATCGGCGGCCATCACGCCCAGCACGACGCCCGGCCGGTCGGTCACGAGTCCGTCGGCCCTGGGCGCGCCAGGCGAGGTCCAGCGTTCGTCGGTCACGGTCAGCACGTCGGTCGAATGGATCTGATGCACGGTCTGCAGGTGGGGCTCGCCGAGGCCAAACTCCAGCGCCGCGCGCCGGCGGTTCTCGCGCACGTTCTCCGGCGCGTCGGCCGAGCCGTAGCCGCAGTTGAGCGAGGAGAAGAGACCGCTGCTCACGCCGCCGCGGCGGGTGAAGAATCGGTGCTGCACGCCGTCGAGGTCGGCTAGCGCTGGTGCCTGGATCATGTCGAGTCCGAGGGGGTATCCGAAAAGCCGGCCGGCTGGGCGCTTCTGTCGTCGCCCAAGGCCAGAACGCGGAAGAGGGTGCCCATTTGATCGGGCGCGATCAAGCGCGCCAGTGCCGCGTCTATCGCGCGCGCCTGTTCCGGGCTGGCGTGGCGCTTCAGCGACTGCGCGCGCGGGACGATTCCCAGCCGGCAGAGAAAGTCGCCCTGGCCCACCGGCCCGAAGGCCGGCACCCGCGCCACGGCGGCAAGCGCCGAAAAGTCGACATGCGTGCTCAAGTCGGTTTCGCCCGGCCGGTCGAGGATGGCCGCGCCGCGATGGCCGCGCACCGCCTGGAGCGAACTGCCGAGGCCCGGCCGGTCGTAGCCATAGTCGATAATCAGGGCCCAGCCGCCGTCGCGGCCAAGGCGCGTGCCGATCGTTGCGGCCAGCGCCCGGCCGGCTTCGGAGAGTTCGGTCTCGGCGCCGGGCGCAGCCTCGGGCAGCGCGGCGGCAAACGGCGTCAGGCCGGGCGCCAGCGCCAGGCGCAGCGTGCCGTCGGGCGCCAGGCCCACCATGCGCTCGCGCCAGCCCTCGGCCGTGCGGTGGAACTGGCGCACCGGCAGTGCGTCGAAGAATTCGTTGGCGACCAGCAGCAGCGGCCCCGACGGCACGTCGTCGAAGCGCTCGTGCCAGGAGGGCGAAAAGCCCAGGAGCGCGGCGCGCTGCGCTTCCTTGAGGGGCGCATTGGTTTCGACGAGATGGAGGTCGAGTGCGGCATGGAAGCCCGGGACGCCGCGGGTGGCGCGGAGCGCATCGGCCATCAAGGTGCCGCGGCCGGGGCCGAGTTCGACCAGCCTGACGGGTGCGGGGCTTCCCAGGACCAGCCAGCGGTCGGCCAGCCAGGCGCCTAAAAGTTCGCCGAACATCTGCGAGATCTCGGGCGCCGTGGTGAAATCGCCCGGGGCGCCCAGCGGCCCACCACCCAAGGGCAGGGCGCGGCGGTAGTAGCCGAGGCGCGGATGGCCCAGCGCCTCGGCCATGAAGTCGGCGATCGAAATCGGGCCGGTGAGCGCAATGCGGTGCGCGATCAGACGGCCGAGTTCCGTGGTCACGACAACTTGGGTTTGGCGTAGGCGCGGGCGATCAGCCAGCCGCCGAAGACAATCATGGGCACCGACAGCAGCATGCCCATGGTGAGCGGTCCCCACAGGTAGCCGAGATGGGCGTCGGGCTCGCGAAAGAACTCGCCGGCGATCCGCGCCACGCCGTAGCCGGCGCAGAACACGCCGGTCAGCAGGCCGGGACGGCGGCGGCCATCGGTCAGCTTCCACACGGCGACCACCAGAAGCACGAGCAGCACACCCTCGAAGAAGGCCTGGTAGAGCTGGCTGGGATGGCGCGGCAGCGGGCCGCCGCGCGGGAAGAGCATGGCCCACTGGACGTCGGTGACGCGGCCCCACAGTTCGCCGTTGATGAAGTTCGCGAGCCGGCCGAAGAACAGGCCGATCGGCGCCACGATCGCCACCAGGTCGGACAGCATGAAAGGATCGGTCTTGTTGCGGATGGCGAAGGCCAGGATGGCGGCGATCACGCCCAGCAGCCCGCCGTGGAACGACATGCCGCCTTCCCACAGGGTCAGCACCGCCAGCGGATTTTCGAGGTAGAAGCCCGGCCTGTAGAACAGCACGTAGCCGATGCGGCCGCCCAGGATGACGCCGAGCGCTGCCCACAACAGGAAGTCGTCGATCTTGAGCGGCGACAAAATCGTGGGCGGCTGGGTGCAGACGCGCCGCATGACCTGCCAGCCGATGACGAGGCCCGCGATATAGGCCAGCGCGTACCAGCGGATGGCGAAGGGCCCGAGCTGGATCAGCACCGGGTCGATTTCGGGATAGGGGATCAGAAGAGGGGTCATGGGATGCCGCGACTATACCCCAAAATGGATGCGGCGCCGGCCTGGGGGGCCGGCGCCGCGGTGACGATCCGAACAGTGACGTTTATTGTTTTTTAGCGAGAGGGGGCGTCGGAGGGTCCCAGTCTTTGGATCAGGCTTCGCCGACCGTCTCGAGGATCGAGGCGGTCAGCGCGTCGGCGGGCGTCTTGCCGGCCCAGACGACGTACTGAAAGGCAGGGTAGAAGCGCTCGCTTTCGGTGATCGCCACCTCGACGAGGTCGTTCAGCTGGTCGGGCATCAGGCCCGAGGTGCCACGCAACGGGATGGCGTGGCGGAACATCGGCAGGCCTTCCTCGGTCCACAGGTCGAAGTGGCCGAGCCACATCTTCTCGTTGATCAGGGCCAGCAGGACATGGATTTCGCTGTGGCGCTCGGCCGGAATGCGGACGTCGTAGGCGCAGGTGAAGTGCAGCGCCTCGACATCGTCGCGCCAGCTGAAGAACATGCGGTAGTCGCACCAGCGGCCGGCGACCTCGACCGCGATTTCCCGGTCGGAGGTGCGGTCGAAGGGCCAATCATTGTCGGAGACGACTCTTTCGATCATCTCGAGCGGGTTCAAATCGACTTTTCGTCTGGTCCGCTCGTGTCGCGATAACGCCATCGACCCACTCCCCAACCATTTCCGCCATGCGGTTCCTGGGGGAACCATTCTTGAGGCGGGTGGCCGACATATCGTGGTGGGCACCCAACAACCCACAAGCTGTAGCCTGCCATAAGGGTGAGTCTGGGCGCAATAAGAAATGAAGCGGAAATCGGGGAAAGAGTCAGCGATTCCATAAATTTAATCCCCAGCGCTAAGATTCGAGTCGCAGAATTTCGCATAACGAATCGGACGTAATTGCCCTGATTCTGGGCAATTACCGGCTCGACCTGCGGATTGCCCGCGGTTTTCGCATATCTGGGATCCTTGGCATGCGGCTTGCTTCTTTAGCCCCCAAGCGCTGAAGCGCACGGAGGAAGCATGTCGATTTTCAAGGACCCGTTCGACCCCAAGGCCCTCTTCACGCGGCGCTGTGGCTGCGGCGGCAATCATGCGGCGGCCGACCACGCCAGATTGACGGCCGAGGCGGTGCCCGCCGGCGAGGAGGCGCAGTGGAACCGGGTCGTCGATGCTGCCGTGCTGCAGGCGGTCTTCCCGGTCGATGCCCAGCGTCGGATATTCCTGAAGACAGTCGGCGCGTCGACGGCGATGGCCGCGATCTCGTCGGTCTGCTGCTCGACCAGGGCCTGGCCTATCTCGCCAAGCTCGTCACCTATCCGGAGTAGGGGTCATGGAGCACCGTCCCCTGATCAGCGTAGAAGGTCTGGCGCGCCGGTTCGGCGA
>CAMARK010000086.1 GCA_945860205.1 Reyranella massiliensis 521
GAGAACCAGAACCGGCCGTTGAACGTCCGGTCGCGCCGCAGGAGGGCCTGCCAGCTCGTGTCCGGATCGGGAAGCGTGGGGGTGGCGAGAGCCAAGGTGGGAAGTGCCAGAGGATGTTGGGTCATGGCGCCATCAAAGCACCCTGACCCAACCTGCTCTATCCGGCTGCGGCCGGCAATTCCCGGCGTGTCGGGGTCCCTTAGGACCAGAAACGCTTGGTGGCCTCGTGGCGCGCCGCACCCCGATCGAGCCCGATGTCGCGCAGGAGGCGCTCATCGAGTTCGGCGAGCTGGCGTCGCGAACGGGCAAGTTCGGCTCGGGTCATGACGGCCTCGACACCGACCACGACTGCACCGGCCATCAGCGCAACGGCGCGGCCGAGAGAGAAGGAGGAGGTATCGGTACGGGCGAAAGCCCGCACGCTGGACAGGGTCGACATGACTTAGCTCCGTTAGAGGCGGTAAAACTCGAAGGAGCTTCTTGTGCCTCGTTTCTTCATTATATTTGCTATACCATGCGTCGAATTTCAAAGGATGAAACCTCGGGGGAGGCCTAGAATAATTATGGATGGCTGTCTCATATGAGCCGCTCTCAACTGCCGCTCAACGCCCTTCGCGCCTTCGAGGCGGCCGCCCGTCACGCCAGTTTCACGCATGCCGCCCAGGAGCTGCATGTGACCCAAGCTGCGGTAAGCCATCAGGTGAAGGCGCTCGAGGAAAGGCTCGGCGTGGCGCTGTTCGTGCGCCGGCCGCGCGGCCTCGAGATCACCAGCGAGGGTGCGGCGCTGCTGCCCGACCTGCGCGATTCCTTCGACCGCATGACCAACGCGCTGGAACGGGTCGGCCGCAAGGCCAACTCCGGCACGCTGAACGTCAGCTTGGTGACGACCTTCGCGCTGGGCTGGCTGGCCCCTCGGCTGCATCGCTTCCAGACCAAGCATCCCGAGATCGAGGTGCGCATGACGACGACCCAGCGGCGGGTCGATTTCGCGCGTGAGGATTTCGACTGCGCCATCCGCTTCACCGTGCAGCCCGAGCCCGACGTGCATGCCACGCGCCTTTTCAGCGATGTGCTGACGGTGCTGTGCGGCAAGCGCTACCGCGACAAACTCAAGACGCTCGACGACCTCAAGCGCGTGCCGTTCATCGACATGACCTACGATCCCGAATGGGCGATCTGGCTGCGCGCCGTCGGCATGGGTGACTTCAAGCCCAAGCGCGTGCTCACGTTCGATTCGACCATGATCGCGGTGGAGGCGGCGATGGAGGGCGCGGGCGTCGCCGTCGGGCCGCCGCAGCTCTTCCGCGAGGAACTGGCGTCGGGTCGGTTGTTCCAGCCGTTCCCGCAGATCGTCGACAGCGGCAAGGCGTGGTGGTTCGTGTGTCCGCCCGCCTCGGTGAGCCGTCCCAAGACGCGCGCCTTCGAGGAATGGCTGATCGAGGAACTGAGCGCCCCGCAGTCGCGGTCCGGCCGGCCGGCCCTTGCCGCGACCGGGCGCCGGTGACCGGCCCACAAAAAAACTAATCCAGGCGACGAACGGGCCGACAAAGGGCGAGACCTCGTTATTCGCTCTGGGCTAAAAGAGCGCCCATGAATTTGTTCCGTCGTGCACGTGGCGTCCTCACAGGCTCGCCGGACGCCGCCGCGTCCCGCAGCTACACATTGGGTGAGATCGAAATCGGCGGCCCCTGGGCGCGGGCGTCGTCGGTCGACGCCAGCATCGCCGGCGGCTACTTCACCTTCACCAACAAGGGGAGGACGCCGGACCGGCTGGTCGGCGCCGCCAGCCCGGATGCGGAGCGGGTCGAGATCCATGCCATCAAGGTGGTCGGCTCCGGGCTTCTCATGCGCCAGCGCGAGGGCGGTCTTGCCGTCCCGCCGGACACCACACTGACGCTGAGGCCGCGCGGCTATCACCTGCTGCTGACCGGCCTCAAGACGCCTCTCGAAGAGGGCGCGCACGTCGCCGTCACGCTGACCTTCGAGCATGCCGGCAGCCTCGACATCGAATGCGCCGTCGCGGCGGCGGGGCCGGTCGGCGAGGAAACCCTCACTTCGGGCTGATCAGCCGGGGTAGGGGTGCGTTTCGCCGAAGGCATCCTCGACGGTGATCGCGCCGGGATCGTCGCCGAGATAGGCGGGCCCGATCGGAACCTTGCCGTGGCCGCCCGGCACGTCCAGCACATAGGTCGGCTGGGCGAGACCCGAAAGACGGCCGCGCAGGGCCTTCATCAGCGCCTGGCCTTCCTCGATGGTGACGCGGAAATGGCCGGTGCCGCGCACCAGGTCGGGATGATGCAGGTAGTAGGGTTTTACCCGGGCCGTCACCAGCGCCCGCATGAGCTGCTCCAGCGTCTCGACGTCGTCGTTCACGCCGTGCAGCAGCACGGTCTGGCCCATCAGGGGAATGCCTGAATCGGCCAGAAGCGCCAGCGCTGACCGCGCCTCAGGCGTGAGCTCGCGGGCGTGGTTGCAATGGATGCCGAGCCAGAGGCTCGCCCGCCGTGGCTTGATCGCGGCGAGCAATTCCGCCGTCACGCGTCCGGGATCGACGACCGGCACGCGGGAGTGAATGCGGACGACCGCGACATGAGGGATGGCATCGAGGGCCGCGATCAGCTCGCCCAGCCGCCGCGGCGCCAGCATCAGCGGATCACCGCCGGTCAGGATCACCTCCCAGATTTCGGGATGGGCGCGGATATAGGCCAGCGCCGTGTCGAGCTCGGCCACCGACAGAGCCTCGCCGCCGGGGCCGACTTTTTCGCGCCGGAAGCAGAAGCGGCAATAGACCGGGCAGACGTGGATCGGCTTCAGCAGCACGCGATCGGGGTAGCGGTGCACGATGCCCTTCACCGGCGAGCGCGCCTCGTCGCCGATCGGATCGGCTAGTTCGTCCGCCGACACCTCGGTCTCGGCCGCACTCGGCACGAACTGGCGGCCGACGGGATCGTGTAGCGGGTCGGCGCGGTCGATCAGCACCAGCATCTCGGGCGTGATCGCGATAGCCATGGATTGGGCAGCCTCCGCCAGCCGCGGATCGGGGCCCAAAAGCCCTTCACGGTCCAGTTCCTGCAAGGTGCGCAACGTCGGCATTGCGGCGTGAAATAGAAGGCTGGCCCCGCTTTGACGAGTCATTTCGCGTCGGCCAATGTCGACCCGACCCAATACCGACAGGAATGCTGCCCATGCTGGACGCCGCCGTAAAAACCAAAATCATGAGCGAGGTCGACCGCCGGTTCGACGACCAGACGAAGGTGCTGCAGGACCTGGTGAAGATCCCCTCGACGCGTTTTCAGGAAGCGCCGGCGCAGGACATGATGGCCCGCCTGTTCAAGGAGGATGGGCTCGGCGTCGATCGCTGGCAGATCAAGATCGACGACCTGAAACACCTGCCGGGCTACTCACCGCACAGTCAGGACTACGACGACGCCTGGAACGTGGTCGGCGCGCTCCGCGCCTCTAGTCCCAAGGGCCGCTCGCTGATCCTGAACGGCCATATCGACGTGGTGCCCGAGGGTCCGCACGAGATGTGGGCGCGCAATCCCTTCGATCCCGCGATCAAGGACGGCTGGTTGTACGGGCGCGGCGCCGGCGACATGAAGGCCGGCATCATCCTCAATCTCTTCGCGCTCCGCGCCCTGAAGGGGCTGGGCTGGCAGCCGGCCGCCGATGTCTACCAGCAGTCGGTGGTCGAGGAGGAGTGCACGGGCAACGGCGCGCTCGCCTGCCTGCAGCGCGGCTATCGCGCCGAGGCGGCGCTCATTCCCGAGCCCTCGTCCGGCGTGCTGACGGTGGCCCAGGTCGGCGTCATGTGGTTCCAGGTCAAGGTCACCGGCCATCCGGTCCATGTCTACAAGGCCGATGCCGGCTCCAACGCCATCGAGTCCGCCTTCCGTCTCATCCAGCAGCTGCGCGAGCTGGAGAAGAAGTGGAACGCCAGGAAGGCGCACGACAAGCATTTCTGCGACCACCATCACCCGGTGAACTTCAACGTCGGCAAGATCGCCGGCGGCGACTGGGCAAGCTCGGTGCCGGCCTGGTGCACCTTCGACATGCGTGTGGGCGTGCTGCCGTCGCAGACCCTCAAGGAATGCCGTCAGGAGATCGAGGATCTGGTGCGCCATGCCGCCGCCAACGATCCGTTCCTCGGCAACAACCCGCCGACCGTGACCTGGGAAGGCTTCCAGGCCGAACCGTTCGTGCTCAAGAACCACGAGCAGGTGCGGGTCGTGCTGGCCGAGGCGCATAAGACGGTGTTCGGCAGCGAGCTCGAGGACAAGACGTCGACCGGCACCGCCGACAACCGCTTCTTCGGCCTCTATGCCGGCATTCCGGCGCTGGTCTATGGCCCCGAGTCTGACGACATCCATGGCTTCGACGAGCGCGTGAACCTGGAATCGATCCGCAAGATCACCCAGGCCACGGCGCTGTTCATCGCCGAATGGTGCGGCCTGCAGAAGGCGTGATCCGCCAGCAGTGCCAGCATTCTGAAAGTTGCAAGTTCAGCAGGTTTTTGCTAAGGTTTTCGACATGATGGGAGACGCCTGCCGGAGAGATTCGGCGGGCGTTTTTGGTGATCGATAGCGGTCTGTTGGGCGATGAATTTCCGGACACTCATCTCGGAGAGCGACCGGCGTCGGTGGCACAGTTTATCAGGGGGCGATCAGACAGCCGGATCAAGGGCTTGATCCAGGTTTGTGGCACAACTTTTCAGACACCGCGTGGCACAACGAGGTGTGCCAAAAAAGCCCCCGCAATGGTCCCCTCAGCGCAGGCGCCGGCCTGAAGCGAAGACGCCGATCGCCACGCCACCCAGCACAACCACGACGCCCAGCAGGCGCAGGCCGCCGATCGGCTCGTCGACCAGCAGCGAGGCGAAGAGGAGGGCGGCGCACGGCACCAGCAGCGAGATGGGCCCGACCTTGCCGGCGGGATAGGTGCGCAGCAGCGTGCCCCAGATGAGGTAGCCCAGCCACATCACGGGCACGACCGTATAGAAAAGCACGAACCAGCCGCGTCCCGTCGGATGGAGGATCGGCGTCAGGAGCGCCTCAGGGCCTTCGACGACGAGGCTCATCAGCGCGAAGGGGATCGGCGGCAGCACGCTCGCCCACACGGTGACGGCGAACATCGACGCGCCGCGCGCCGAGCGAAAGAAGAGATTGCCGACGGCCCAGGTGAGCGCCGAGAGCAGCGCCAGGCCGACGGCGAGCAGGCTGGCGGTGCCGTCGACCGATTGGCTGATCAGCACCACGCCGACCGCAGCGGCAGCGAGGCCCAGCCATTGGCCGCGCGTGGCGTGCTCGCGCAGGAAAAGGGCCGCCAGCACCACGGTGAGCGGGCCCTGCAACTGCACCAGCACCGACGTGAGCCCGGGCGGGAGGCCCGCCTGCATGGCGAAGAACAGGAAGACGAACTGGCCGCCGAACATGAAGCCGCCGATGCCGGCCAGCGTCGCCCAGGAGATGTTGGCGGGCCGGGCCACGAACAGCACGGGGAGCGCGCACAGCACGAAGCGCCAGGTCGCGAAGGCAAAGGGTGGGAACTCGTCGAGGCCGAAGCGGATGACGGTGAAGTTGAGACCCCACATCGCCACGATGAGAAGCGCCGCGGCGGCGTGGAGCGGTCTCACAAGGCTACAGCCATATCCAGGGACGTGCAGTCTTGTCGCTGGTCTGCCAGGCCTCGATCTCGCCCTTGCGGCTCATGGTTTGGGCGATGTCGTCCAGCCCGTTCAGCATGGCGTGCTGGCGCCGCGCATCGACCTCGAAGGGGATGATGCGCCCCGTGGGCGACACGACGGTGCAGTTCTCGAGGTCGACGGTGACGCGGGCATTGCCGGGCGAGGCCTTCATCTCGTCGGCCAGCAGCTCGATCTCCTCGATCGGCAGCGGCACCGGCAGGATGCCGTTCTGGAAGCAGTTGTTGTTGAAGATGTCGCCGAAATAGGGCGCGATCACCGTCTTGATGCCCATGCCCTTCAGTGCCCACACCGCGCCCTCGCGGCTGGAGCCGCAGCCGAAATTCTCGGCGGCCAGGATGATCGGGGCGCCGCGATAGGGCTCCTGGTTGAAAATGCAGTCCGGGTCCTCGCTGCCATCGGGCTTGAAGCGGATCTGCTCGAAGCAGTAGGGCCCGAGGCCGTCGCGGGTCACGTTGTCGACCAGCCGCTCGATGCGGATGATCAGGTCGGTATCGACGTTCTGGCGCATCAGCGGCGTCGCCACGCCGGTCACCTTGGTGAACTTGTCCATGGTCAGATCTTCCTGACGTCTGCGATGGCGCCCTTGATTGCGGCGGCTGCGGCCATCGCCGGGCTCGCGAGATGGGTGCGCGCGCCGGGGCCCTGGCGGCCGACGAAGTTGCGGTTGGAGGTCGAGACGCTGCGCATGCCGGGCGGCACGCGCTCGCCGTTGGAAGCGAGGCACATCGAGCAGCCGGGCTCGCGCCATTCGAAGCCGGCATCGAGGAACACGCGGTCCAGCCCCTCGGCCTCGGCCTCCTGTTTGATGCGAACCGAGCCGGGCACGACCCAGGCGGTGACATGGTCGGCCTTGTGCCGGCCCCGCACGATCGAGGCGGCGGCGCGCAGGTCGGAAATGCGCGAGTTGGTGCAGGAGCCGATGAACACCCAGTCGACCTTGGTGCCCTCGATCGGCTTGCCGGGCTCGAGACCCTGATATTTGAGGGCGGCTTCCCAGGCGCCGCGCTTCTCCTCGGGACCCGTCCTCGGGTCGGGGATGGCGCGGTCGACGGCAATGACATGCTCCGGGCTGGTGCCCCAGGTGATCTGTGGCGCCACGTTCTTCATGTCGACCGTGTGCTCGCGATCGAACTCGGCGTCGGGATCGGTCGGCAGCGTGCGCCAGTGGGCGACGGCGCGGTCCCACATCGCGCCCTTCGGCGCGTAGTCGCGGCCGGCGAGGTATTCGTAGGTCGTGTCGTCGGGCGCCACCATGCCGGTGCGGGCGCCCATCTCGATGGTGAGATTGCAGAGCGTGAGGCGGGCCTCGACCGGCAGGGCACGCACACCCGAGCCTGCGTACTCGACCGAAAATCCCGTGCCGGCGGCGGTGCCGAGCTCGCCGATCAGATGGAGGATCATGTCCTTGGCGGTGACGCCCGGCATCAGCGCGCCTTCGAAGCTGGCGCGCAGCCGCTTGGGCTTCCGCTGCACCATGGTTTGCGTGGCGATCACATGCACCAGTTCGGACGAGCCGATGCCGAACGCAAGCGCGCCCATGCCGCCGTGCGTGGACGTGTGGCTGTCGCCGCAGACGAGAGTGGTGCCGGGCAAGGTCAGGCCCTGCTCGGGGCCCATGACATGGACGATGCCTTGGCCATCCTGGCCGAGGTCGAACAGTTTTATGCCGTAGGCGCTGGTGGTCTCGCGCATCGACCGGATCAGCGGTTCGCCCGGAGGATGGGTCTTGTCGGTGCGGCCGGGCTTGGTCGACATGGTGTGGTCGGGCGTGCCGTAGGTCAGCCGCGGCTGCGCCGGCGGATAGCCCTTGTCGATCGCTTCCTTCAGCGCCTTGCCGCCCGACATGTCGTGCAGCAGGAGCCGGTCGATATGCAGCAGCACGAAGCCGCTGCCGAGATCGGTGATGACGTGGCTATCCCAGATCTTGTCGAAAAGCGTCTTGCCCATTTGGTGTTCCTCCGCGGAAGCGGATATCGGCACCGCACAACCACGTTGATTTGTTCGGCCCGGAGCATAGCGCGCCACTTGCCGGCCTGCCATCGTAGCGGGTAACGACGTCGGCACTCATCGGGGAGAGACCGTATGGATTGGACACTTTTGCTCTTCGCCTACATCGGCCTGACGGCGAACAATACGCCCGCGGCACCGGTTCTCGTGCACCAGGTTGATTTTGCAACGGAGCAACTGTGCGGAGAGGCGCGCACCAAGTTGGGACAGGACTGGGCAAAAGCCCTCAATGGAAAAGACTCCAACGCACCCTACTACGTAACGACATCGTGCCTTCGACGTCGGTAGGCGAGACTCACCTTCGAAGCCACGCCGCCAGCTTCTCGGACTCGTCCTCGCCGATAACCTCCAGGCTCGGATACCAGGGCGAAGGTCCGCGCCGCGGCCCCCACAGCCAGTCTGCGGAAGAAGGCAGCAGCAGGAGTGTGGGAATGCCCAGCAACGCCGCGATATGCGTGGTGGCGCTGTCGTTGCCGACCACGAAGCCGCAGGCGGCGACCTGGTCGGGATCGCTCTCGACAATCGTACCGCCGGGCGGCGCGGTGCGGGCAAACCAGCCAATATGGGTCGAGGGCTGCGCCTTCGGGCGGAGCGCGCCGGGCGAAGGCAGGGATTCGAGTGTCCAGCCCAGCAGATGCGGCAGGCTGCGGAGCGGCGCTGCCGCCGCGAAGCCTTGTAGCGGCGCGTCGCGGCCCACGGTCGGGCCTTCGATCAGCGCCGCGATCGTGGCGCCTGCCTGGACCACGGCCTCGACGCCGCGTGCCAGCATCAGCGTGTCGCGCACTGCCGCATCGCCCTCGATGTCGGTTTGCTCCGGATATACCAGCAGGGGGCCGTCGAGCGGTTCGCCCTGCCAGCGCGGCAGGGCGGGCGTGTAGCAATCACCGGAGATGTCGAGCCGCGCCTCGTAGTCGACCAGTCCGCGCGACCAATCGCCCTGCCGCAGCAGCAGTTCGCCGCGCCGCAGTTTCAGGGCGTGCTCTTCGGGTCTGGTGGCGAGCGCCCTGTCGAGATCGCCGAGGGCGCCGACCCAATCGCCGCGTGCCGCCAGCAGGCTTGCGCGTGCGCTGAGCGCCGGGATCAGGCGATGATCGATCGACAGCGCCTCGTCGTAGGCCTGCTCGGCCTCCTCGGATCGGCCGAGCGCCTCGAGGGCGCGGCCTCTGTTGTAGGCGATGGCGGCATCGCCGGGTTTCAGTTGCGCGGCCCGGTCGAGCGTCGCGAGAGCGGCATCATGTTGGCCGAGTTGGCCGAGGCATCCCGCGAGATTGATTTGCGCCGCGGCATCGCGCGGCAGGAACGAGGCGGCACGTTCCAGCGGCTCGCGGGCCTCGGCGAAGCGGCCGAGCTTCAGGCGGACCTGACCCAGGAGATGAAGGAGCTGCCCGGAATTGGGGCGTGCCTCGGCTGCCCGCGCAAACAAGGCTTCGGCGCCGGCGAAATCGCCGCGCGCCGCGAGCTGCAGGCCGTCGCGGCCGAGCGCCTGGATTTTTTGGTCGGAGAGTGCCACGCGCGGGCTCTAGCAGAGCATCAGGCGGGCGCAAAGGCTCAGGCGATAAAGAAAAAGCCGGCGGTCGACAGGGAGGCTGAGGGTCGACCGCCGGCCAGGGTCCGGAGAGGGAAGGGCCCGCGCAGGGTAGGGGAAACGGGCCCGGCTCCGGATTCGAAGATCAAAGGCGCCAGAAGGGCTTGTTGGCCTCGAACTGGATCTCGCTCGGGCTGAGCCCGATGTCGCGGATCGCGCGATGGTCGAGGTTGGCGAGCTCGCGGCGCTCCCGCGCGCGGCGGCGCCAAGTACCGAAAGTCCGCGCCAAAATCTGGTTGAACGCGGTGAAGGTGCCGGCCAGCGGCGCCTTGGAACTGTAGTGGAGCGAGATGTCGGCCATCGGATTTCTCCTGAAGGGTTGCGTCTTGTGTGACCTGCATTTGTGTTCCGAGAGGGCTCTTTACAAATGACGGTTTGTCCTGTTTTGATAAGAATAACTCATGTGAAGGACAGGCCATGAAGCGAACCCTGCCGCCGCTCAACGGCTTGCGCGCCTTCGAGGCCGCTGCACGCCATATGAGCTTTACCGATGCCGCCGAGGAGCTGAGCGTCACCCAGGCCGCGATCAGCCATCAGGTGCGCGGGCTCGAACAGCGGCTCGGATTAAAATTGTTCGTGCGCCGGAATCGCTCGCTGCTGCTCTCCGAAGCGGGCCAGGCCTATTTGCCGGCGGTGCGCGGGGCGTTCGATCAGTTGAACGAGGCGACCGAAAAATTGCTGCAGAAGGATCGCGGCGGCCATCTCACGGTCACGACCACCGCCTCCTTTGCGATGAAGTGGCTGGTGCCGCGGCTGGGTGGCTTCCAGCGCGCCAATCCCGAGATCGACGTGCGCATCAGCACCGGCACCGGGCTGATCGATTTTGGCCGCGAGGATGTCGATATCGGCATCCGCTACGGTCGCGGTCACTGGCCGGGGCTGACGGCCGAGCGGCTGGTCAGTGAGGACGTCATGCCGGTTTGCGCGCCCTCGCTGCTCAAGGGGCCGCATCCCCTCAAGAAGCCGGTCGATATCAAGCGCTTCACCCTGATCCACATCGGCAACTTTCCCGACGACTGGCAGGTCTGGCTGACAGCAGCCGGCGTGAAGGGTGTCGACGCCTCGCGCGGCGTGTCGTTCGATTTCGCGGTGGCGGCCTACCAGGCGGCGATCGATGGGTTGGGCGTGGCGCTGGGTCGTCATCCGCTGGTGGCGCCGGATCTCAAGGCCGGCCGGCTGGTCGTGCCGTTCGACTTCAAGATGTCGAGCGAGTTCGCCTACTACCTCGTCTATCCGCAGGAGGCGATCCGCCGACGCAAGATCAAGGCGTTCCGCGACTGGCTGATGCCGCTGGCCGACCTCGGCCCGCGCGACACCTGAGGGCCCTGCAGTTATTTGCATTTACAAATAACTAGCACGGAGCGATCCTCCAGCTCTGGAGGGACGCCATGCAATTCGGTTACTTCACGCTCAGCGACAATCGCTATCCCCACAATCCGCGCGAGCCCGAGCAGTTCATCAAGGACATCTTCGCCGAGGCCCTTTGGGCCGAGAAGGTCGGGCTGAACTCGGCCTGGATCGGCGAGCATCATTTCAATCTCCTTGGCGTCAACGCCTCGCCACTCGCGATCCTGGCGCAGCTTGCGGGCGCCACGACCAAGCTCAGGCTGGCACCCGCCGTCACGCTGCTGCCGGTGCATCACCCGCTGCATGTCGCCGAGGAATGGGCGACGCTCGATCTGCTGTCCGGCGGTCGCGTCGATTTTGCTGCCGGCCGCGGCTACGACCGCAAGGAATACGAGCCGTTCCAGGCGCCGTTCGGCGACTCGGCGGAGCTTTTTGCCGAAGGGCTGGAGATCGTGTGGCGCGCTTGGACCGAGCCCGGGAAGTGGTCGCACAAGGGCAAGTTCTATCAATTCGACGACGTTGAAGTCCGGCCCCGCCCGGCCCAGACGCCGCTCCGTCCCTACGTAGCCTGCTTTTCGCGGCCGTCGATGGAATTGGCGGCCCGTAACGACTGGAACGTGATCTATGCGCCCTTTGCTGCCGCTATGGTCTATGGCTCGCTGACAGATGCCGTGCGCGTCTACCGCGAGACCTGCGAGGCCACGTTCAAGCGGCCGATGCGACGCGCCATGTGCTCCTATTTCGTCCATATCGCCTCGACACCAGAGGAGGAGCAGTACGGCAAGCAGGCACTGGTGCGCTATTTCCAGGATGCGCTGATCGCCGCCTTCCCCTCTTCCTCGGGCGAGAACGTGCCGCCCACCTACAAATACTTCGTCGAGATCGTGAACATCCTGCGCGACATGCGGCCGGAGAAGCTCACCGACAAGTCGATCCTGTGCGGCGGCCCGCAGCATATCGTCGACACGCTAAAACAGGTCGAGGCTGCCGGCATTGCCGAGGTAATCCTCTACTTCAACTACGGCCAGATACCGCACGCGCTGGTGAAGGAGCAGATGGAGCGCTTCATGCGCGAGGTGGCGCCACATTTCACGGCCTGACGCCATGGGCCCGCTCGACGGGTACCTGCCCTACCTGCTGAATCGGGCCGGCGCGCGCATCGCGGCGGCATTCAGCGAGGAGGTCCGCCCGCTCGGCGCCACTCTGCAGACATGGCGCGTGCTGGCGGCCCTTCACGAGCGCGATGGCCGCCGCATGGGCGACCTGTCGGAAACCACCTCCATCGAGGTCTCGACGCTCACCCGTCTGGTCGACAACATGGAGAGCAAGGGGCTGGTGGCCCGCCGCCGCGACGCCGCCGACGCCCGCGCCGTCACCCTCCATGCGACGCCGGCCGGCCGGCGGATGACGCGAATAATCTTGCCGATTGCCGAGCGCTACGAAAAAGTGGCGCTCGAAGGTTTCAGCGAGGCCGAAGCCAGGGTGTTGAAGACAGCATTGCGCCGGCTCTTCGACAATATGGATGGGTTACGAAAGAGCTAGGAGGCGTTCCGATGGCCCAGCTGAAATCGCTCGACGATCTGCGCCGCGTCATTGCCGAGCCGTGGCCGACGACCAGATCCAAGATCCTCGATGCGCTCGACGAGCAGTCGATCGAGTTCCTCAAGCGCTGTCCGTTCGCCCTGGTCGGCACGGTCTCGGCCGACGGCACGCTCGAGGTCTCGCCCAAGGGTGACGAGCCGGGGTTCATTCGTGTCGAGGATCCCCAGACGCTGCTGATCCCCGAGCGCATCGGCAACAACCTGGCCTTCGGCCTCACCAACATGATCACCAACGGCAAGATCGGCATGATCTGCCTGGTGCCGGCGACCGGCGAGACGCTGCGCATCTCCGGCACGGCGGAAATCTACGACGATGCAGACTTGGTGGCGTCGCTCTCCTCGCTTGGCAAGCCTGCACTGCTGGCCACGCGCGTGCGCATCCAGCACACCTACTTCCATTGCGCGCGCTCGATCGTCCGCGCCAAGCTGTGGGATCCCAAGGCCTGGCCGGCGGCGGGCCGCGTGTCGTTCGGCAAGATCATCGCGCCCCGGGTCGGGGCGGGCGACGAAGTCGCGGCCCAGATCGACGCCAGTGTCGAGGGCGCCTACACCACGCGCCTCTGGCAGAACAGCTAGCTGCCAACGAGGCGCCTGATGAAGCGCAAGGTCGGTCTATTCCTTCTGCTGGTGATGATGGCCGTCACCCTCGGCGCAACCGTGGTCGTGTCGCTGGCGATGTATCGCCTGGTGTCCGACAAGCAGGCCCAGGAGATTCGCAGCCTCGAAGCCAGCCTCACGGAACGCTTCGCGATCTTCGAGGCCCTGCTCCGCAGCCAGCACGGCCGGATCAAGGCCCATATGGAGAAGGTCCTGCCGGAAATCGCGGCTGAACTGGCGAGCCTCGATCGCGATCCTGCCGGCCTGTCGACCGCCGAACTCAACGCCCTCACCGAGAAGTACGACGTCGAGCACATCTATTTCATCGACCGCTCGCACAAGGTGTTCCAGACTAATCTGCCGGGGGACATGAACCTCGTCTTTCCGGAGAGTCCCTTCACCAAGTTTCTCGACACGGTGTACGAGAACGGCAAGGTCATGAGCGATGGCATCGACATGTCGTCGCTGACCGGCACGTTGCGGACCTACAGCTACTACGGACCCAAGGGCAAGAATATCATCGTCGAAACCTCGACCGAGGTTCGCCAGAGCCTCAGCGACGGCGACTTCGGCTGGATGGGAAAATACTTCTTCCAGGACATCTTCACCGACGCCGTTCGTTCGAACGAGTACGTCAAGGACGTCGACATCTACCTAGTCACGCCGTCGGGCACGTGGTCCTTGCTGCACGTGGGCAGGAAGCTCGCTCCGGATCTCGTCGAACGCATCGACAAGGTCGGTCGCGACGAGGTCATGGCTGCCGATGGACGGCATGTCACGATCTATAGTCGCTACACGCCGGTTGGCGGGGCGGGGAAGGACGATCCCCTCTCGCACAAGCTCGTGATCTGGCAGATCACATATGACACTGGCCTGGCACGCGAGGCGGTCATCAAGGTCTTCCTCAGCTCGATGATCGTGCTCGCCCTGATGTTGCCGATCGTGTTCTGGATTGCTTCTCGCCTTCTTCAACGCCAGATCCTGGATCCGCTGTTCAACCTCCGCGGGGAGGCCGGCGCGATCGCCGAGGGCGACCTCGAACACAGCATTGCCAACACCGACCGGCGCGACGAGATCGGGCATCTTGCCCGCAGTTTTGACGCGATGCGCAGCGCCGTTCGCAACACCATCGTCGACCTCAAGGAGACGAACCTGTCGATCGAACGGTTCGTGCCGCGTGCCTTTCTGTCCATGATCGGCAAGCAGTCCATCGTCTCGGTCAGCCTGGGCGACAACATGCGCCAGGAAATGACCGTCCTGTTCTCCGACATCCGGAACTTCACGACCCTGTCGGAACAGATGACGCCGGACGAGAATTTCGCCTTCATCAACTCCTACCTGGAGTGCATGGGCCCGGTCATCCGCGACCATAACGGCTTCATCGACAAGTACATCGGCGACGCCATCATGGCCTTGTTCGAGAATGCCGACGACGCGCTACGTGCAAGCCTTGCCATGTTCGAAACTCTCGCGCGCTTCAATGAGGTGCGCCAGACGGCCGGGCTCGGTCCGGTCGGCATCGGTGTCGGGCTCAACACCGGATCGCTCATGATGGGCACCATCGGCGAAAAGCACCGCATGGACGGCACCGTCATCTCCGACGCGGTCAATCTCGCCTCGCGGGTCGAGAGCCTGACCAAGGTCTATCGCGTCGGCATCCTGATCTCACAGAACACCTACGACCATCTTGTCGATCCGAAAGCCTACGACATCCGGCCAATCGACATCGTCGTCGTCAAGGGCAAGACGCAGCCCATCACGCTCTTCGAGGTCTTCAACCGAGACGATCCGGCCGAACGGGCGGCCAAGGCCCGGACGCGGGACCATCTACTTTCCGGCGTCGGAGCACTTATCCGTCTCGACACGAAGACCGCCCGCCGGCACTTCGAGGACAGCCTGGCGCTTCTTCCGGGCGACCCGGCCGCGACCAACCTGCTGAAGAGCTGCGACTGAGCCGCTGAACCGGTGCCGCGCTTCAGCGCGACGCCCGGGCTTCTCGGAACGAGATCAGGCGGCGTTCCGTCTCGTCCCACAGCACCAGATTTACGCAGCGGAAGCTTTCGAGCAGCGTCAGCCGGCCGACATTGCGGAGTTCGGGATGGTCCTCGAGCACGCGCGGCAGCCGGTAGTAGGGGATGCGGCTGCTAAGGTGATGCACATGGTGCACGCCGATATTGCAGGTGAACCAGCGCAGGAACGCCGGCAGGTCGTAGTGCGAGCTGCCGTGCAGGGCGGCGTCATGCAGGTTCCAGTCGCTGTCGTTTGCCCAGACGGTGTCCTCGAACTGGTGTTGCACGTAGAACAGCCAGACGCCGACCGAGGCCGACAGCAGCAGGATCGGCAGGTGGATGAGCAGGAACGCCTTGATGCCGACCAGCCAGATCAGCAGGGCGGCGATCGACGCGATCGCCAGATTGGTCGTCATGGTGCTGATCCAGGGCCGCCAGCCGTCGCGCATCAGGCCGACCGGCAGGCGATGCTGCAGGATGAAAAGATAGGCGGGCGAGAGGCCGAACATGACCAGCGGATGTCGGTACAGGCGATAGCGCAGCCGGCCCCAGAATCCGCGCGCGCGATACTCGTCGACCGTGAGGGTATCGACGTCGCCCAGGCCGCGGCGGTCGAGATTGCCGGTGGAGGCATGGTGCGTGGCATGCGTGCGCCGCCATACATCATGCGGCGTGAACGTTGCGACGCTCACGATTCGCCCGATCCAGTCGTTGGCCAGCCGGTGGCGGAAGAAGGCGCCATGGCTGCAGTCGTGCTGGATGGCAAAAAGCCGGACCAGGAATCCGGCTGCGGCGACAGCCAGCGGCAACGCCAGCCAGTAGCCGATATCGAGCGTCGCCCAGGCCAGTGCCCAGAGCGCGACCAGCGGCACGACGGTGATGGCGATCTCGACAATGCTGCGAGCGGTGCTTGGTTGCCGGTAGCGTGCGAGGACTTGTGTCCAGGCACGAGCATCAGTCGCCACCGAACCCGCAGTCTCTTGGCCGTTTCCCAATCGAGCGAACTTTCCTGTCAGGGGCAACGGCGTCGGCGTCGGCGCGCACCGTCCCTTTCGCCCTTAGGCGGACAGCGTGACAAATGCAACGAGCGAAGTGGCCTAGGGCGTAAAGAAATAGCGTGCGCTCAGCCCGAGTGTGTCCGCCGTGTGGCCGATCCCTCTGCTGCCTTGGTCCGGCTCCTGGGTGTCGGCGTCGGCGGCGGCGTCGGTTTCGCCCTGATCCGGACCGCCCGGCCTTCGGGTTGATCCATGTCGAAGGCGCCGGTCTGGCGGACGAGATCGCTCAGCTTGCGAAAGCCATAAGTGCGGGGATCGAAATCGGAGGCGATGTTGGCCAAGCGTTGGCCGACCACACCCAACCCCACCCAGCCGTCCTCGGTCTCCATCTGGGCAATCGCCTTGGCCAGGATGGGTACGGCGGCACTGGCCGGCTGCCTGCCTTTCAGGGAAGGCCCTTCTTCGGGCATCGACACCTCGGCGTCGGGCAGCAGGTTCTCGGTATAGATGAACCTCCGGCATGCCTGCCGGAAACTCTCCGGCGTCTTTTGCGCGCCGAAGCCGTAGACGTCGGCCCCCTCCTCGCGCAGGCGTGACGCCAGGCGCGTAAAATCGCTGTCCGACGAGACCAGGCAAAAGCCGTCGAACCGGCGGCTGTGCAACAGGTCCATGGCGTCGATCACCAGGGCGATATCTGAGGCGTTCTTGCCCGAGGTGTAGGCGAACTGCTGATACGGGTCGATCGCGTACTTCTGCAGGATGTCGGCCCAAGACTTGAGGCGCGGGCTCGAGAAGTCGCCGTAGATTCGCCGGACGCTGGCCTCGCCGAACTTGGCGATCTCCTCGAACAGTCCCGCGACGATGCGGGGCGAGGTGTTGTCGGCGTCGATCAGGACGGCGAACCGGCGCAGGCGGTTGTCTTCAGCCATGTGTCTGGTTCCTCCGATGTCACGCCGCCGATTTGGTGTAGATCGCGTCGACATGGATGTCGGCGCAATCGATTACGGCAAATCCCGGATCGTGGCCTGCGAATGCCAGGAACAGGTCGGTGCCGCCCAGCATGACGACCTCGGCGCCTCGCGCCGTCAGCCGCCGCCCGGCTTCGAAGAAGACCTGCCGCTGCGCCTCATTCACATGTCCCACCGTGGCCATCTCGACATAGTTGCTGTGTACCCGGTCGAGGTCCTCGCCTTCGGTCGGCACGACCTCGACCGAGGGTATGCCGCCGTAGAGCTTCGTTTCCATCACGGTGCGCGTGCCGATGATGCCGACCGTCTTCAGCTTGCGGCGAGCGAGGGCGGCGTCGACCTCGGGAATGGCGTTGAGGATGGGCAGCGGCGAGATCGCCATGAGCTGGTTGACGCAGAAATGGCCGCCCATCGAGGTGATGGCAGCAGCCGCCGCGCCGGCGTCCTTCATGCGCTGGACCAGCTTGGCGAAAATCTCGGCCTGGCGTTCAGGGTTTTTGCCGGTGAGGTTGCGGCTCATTTCGCGCACGTCGGCGTGGCAGATCGTGACGTCGAGCGGGATGCCGCTGGTCACGTGCCGGTCGATCAGGCCGCGATAGTAGAAGTCCGTGGCGGCAGGGCCGATGCCGCCGATCAGTCCGATATGCATGGTCGGACTTTCCCTGATCGATGGCCCCTCGGCAACGTCGCGGCGGGCGCGGGTGTGACGAAAAGCGGCCCTGCGAGAAGGCGGTGGCTGGCGGTAAAATCCGGGAAGGTCAGAGGGGTATTGCCGCAGGATGCGTCGAGTCGTCGTCTTCGGAACGACGGGGTCGGGAAAGAGCACGGTCGCCGACAGGCTGGCCGCGCGCACCGGCCTGCGCGTGGTGGAACTCGACGCTCTTTTCTGGGGGCGCGACTGGCAGCCTGCGCCTTTCGAGCTGTTCCGCCATCGCGTGGAGCGCGAGACGGTCGGCGACGGCTGGATCGTGGTCGGCAACTACGGCCAGGTGCGCGATCTCGTCTGGCAACCGGCCGATACGTTGATCTGGCTCGACCTGCCGCTGCCGCTGGTCATGTGGCGCCTGCTGCGACGGACGATCCGGCGAATCGCGATGCAAGAGGAGCTGTGGGGCACCGGCAACCGCGAATCGCTGCGTGGCGCTTTCTTCAGCCGCGACTCGATCCTGCTGTGGGCGCTCAAGACCCACCATCGCAACCGCAAGCGCTTCGCCCTCGAATGCGAGTTCCTTGCCGGGGAGAAGCAGGTCGTGCGCCTCAGGAGCGCCCGCGAAGTTGAGCGCTTCACGGCGGTGGCGTAAGCAGGACCCATGTCGGTCCATGCCTTCTCGTGCCTCGACGGCCATACCTGCGGCAACCCGGTGCGGCTGGTGACAGGCGGCGCGCCGTTGCTCAAGGGCGAGACCATGAGCGAGCGTCGCCAGGACTTCATGGCGAACCACGACTGGATCCGCCGTGCCCTGATGTTCGAGCCGCGTGGCCACGACGTCATGTCGGGCTCGATGCTCTATCCGCCGACGCGCGCCGATTGCGACATCGGCATCCTCTTCATCGAGGTGAGCGGCTGCCTGCCGATGTGCGGCCACGGCACCATCGGTACCGTGACCATGGCGGTCGAGAACGGGCTGGTGTCGTCGGCGACGCCGGGTGAGCTGGCGCTCGAGGCCCCGGCAGGGCGCATTGTGGCGCGCTATCGCCAGGATGGCCGCTTCGTCGAAAGCGTGCGCATCACCAATGTCGCGTCGTATCTGGCGGTCAGCGACATCACGGTCGACGTGCCCGGCCTGGGCGAGCTCACCTTCGATATTTCCTACGGCGGCAACTTTTACGCCATCCTCGAACCCCAGAAGAACTTCGCCGGCCTCGAATCGATGTCGGCAGGCGATGTGCTGCGCTACTCGCCGGTCGTGCGAAAGCTGCTGAACGACAGGATCCAGCCCGTTCACCCGGAGAACGAGACCATCAAGGGCGTGAGCCACGTCATGTGGACGGGCCAGCCGCGCGACGCCAAGGCGCATGCGCGCAACGCGGTGTTCTACGGTGACAAGGCGATCGACCGTTCTCCCTGCGGCACCGGCACCTCGGCGCGTATGGCCCAGCTCGCGGCCCGCGGCGCGTTGAAGGTCGGCGACGAGTTCGTGCACGAGAGCATCATCGGCTCGCTGTTCGACGGCCGGGTCGAGGCGGCGGCCCGCGTCGGCAACCACGACGCCATCGTGCCGTCGATTTCCGGCTGGGCGCGCCAGCACGGCATCAACACCCTCTTCGTCGACCAGCGCGACCCCTTCGCCCATGGCTTCCAGCTGATCTAAGGCCTCAAAAAAGAGTTGACACTTCAGCAGGTTTTAGGCTATTATTTTGGTAGGCTGACCGGATTGCGTCGGCCTTTTTCATTTACGGCAAGACCTGTCCGTGTCCTCTGGAGTCCGCAAGAGGGGCCACGGGCTCGCGCATAGCGCTTGGTGCAGACGCCCTGGGTCCTGACCCAGGGGTGAGAGCAATCCATCTACGCCCAAAGGGCTTCGTGCTGGCAGTGCCGGCATCAACAGCAAAGAGCCACGCATCGAACCGTGGACAGACAATCGTGCGCCGGGTCGGGAGGCGGATGCGGGCGCACTTAAGGGCACAACACACGGACGTTTCAGGTGGGCCCGATGAGCTGGGCAAAAGCCCGCATCTATTGGCTTTTAGGCGGCTAAAAAGCCAAATAACTGTCGGCGCGTTTGGGCCGGATTTACTCCGCTGCCTTGATCGCCGGCGCCGGCGCGCGCACGCCACCGCGCGAAAACATGGCGTCGACCTCGCCCGTGCCGTAGCCCAGCTCACGCAGGATGTCGGGCCCGTCCTCGCCGATGTGCGGCGCGTGCTGCTGTGGGGCGTGCTCGCTGGCGGGCGGGAGCCCGGGAATGTTGGCGACCGGCACGCGGGCGAAGCCGTCCTGCTCGATCCAGTCGATGGCACCGGACTCCTTCACATGCGGGTGGTCGAGATAGTCGGTGTAATTGTTCACCCGTTCACAGAACACGTCCTTGGGCTGCAGGATCGCGATCCACTCCTCGGTGGTCCTGGTCGGCATCGTCTCGTTCAGGGCCTTGATGATCTTGGCCGCGTTCTTGATGCGGTCGGTATGGCCCTGCAGCTCGGGATCGTCGGCGATGTCCTGGCGGCCGATCAGCTCGAACAGCAGGCGGAAATGGTGGGGCCGCATGGCGCTCACCATGATGTAGCCGTTCTTCGACTTGTAGCTGCCGGCCGGCATGTAGAGCACCGGCGGCGCGCCCTTGGAGAACACCCACTCCATCAGCTTGGCACCCTGGAAGGCGGCGGCGGCGCGCATCAGGCTCGAATCGATGAAGCAGCCTTCGCCATACCGGAGCTGCCGCATCAGGGCCGGCGCCAGCGCCTGGAAGGTGTAGAGACCAGTCGTGACGTCGACGGCGATCATGCCCTGACGCCACGGCGTGCCGTCGGGCATCTTGTTCATCACCATCATGCCGCTAAAAGCCTGGATGAGGCCGTCGACGGTGGGCCGCTTGCTGTAAGGGCCGGTCTGGCCGAAGCCCGAGACCGAGCAATAGACGACCTTGGGATTGATCTTCTTGACGTCCTCGTAGCCGAAGCCCAGCCGCTGGATCACGCCGGGACGGAAGCTCTCCATCACCACGTCGGCCTTGGCGGCCAGCTTCTTCACCACGGCGATACCGTCGGGCGACTTGAGGTCGAGGGCGATGCTGCGCTTGCCGCGGTTGAAGGCGACGGAATGGGCGCAGTGATCTCCCTTCAGCTCACCCAGGGCGCGGCCCCAGTCTCCTTCGGGCGGCTCGATCTTGATGACATCGGCGCCATGCAGGGCAAGCAGCATCGAGGCGTGCGGCCCGGCGATGCCCTGCGTGAAATCGAGGACGGTAACGCCATCGTAAGCGCCTTTGATCATGGTCGCGGTATCCTCCCAGAACCTGAACGTACGTTTACCGCCGGCGCAAGCGCAAGGTCCTCCCTGCAGGGAAGCCATGCGTGCCGGTTCAGGCGACGATGGGCAGCGCCTCGATCTCGTAGGCGTGGGAGATCTTGCGGCCGAGCACCGGATCGTCGAGCTCCATTTCGAAGCGCGGTGACGGCCGGATCGTGCCGATCGCTGGCATGGTGCCGCAGAACATGACGGCGCCCAAGGGCAGGCGCTTGTTGTCCCGCCAGCCCAGGATCAGTTCGCGCGGGTCGCGAATCTTGGCCAGCGGCCCTTCCTGGTAGAGGACGCGTTTGCCGTCTTCCTGGATGAAGCTGCGCAGCACGAGCTTGTCCCAGTGTGGCTCGACTTCCTCGAAGCGCCAGGCGGTGCGGCCGATCGGCTTGGCGCACATCTGCTTGGAAATGGCGATGCCGTAGCTCTCGACCTTGCGGTCGGTATGGTCGGCGCCGACCGTGACCCAGAGGCGGTCGGCGGCACCGATCAGCACGGGCTCGACCTCGCCCGAACTGTCGTCGCCCAGCACCTGGATGCTGTCGGCCTGGGTCAGCATCTGCGCGGCGGCACGATAATAGATCGGCACC